>PMAA01000274.1 GCA_003152355.1 Acidobacteriota bacterium
GCTGAAAACGGCTCAGGGCTTGCGGGTCTTTGGCTACCTCGTCCGGCAGAAACTTGAGAGCCACGAAGCGGTCGAGCTTGGTGTCCTCCGCCTTATAGACGACACCCATCCCGCCGCCGCCCAACTTCTCAATGATGCGAAAGTGGGAAATCGTTCGACCAGAGAGTGGAGAAGAATCGGGCATGGACGCGAATTTTATGCTGGCCGCTCGGCCAAGTCAACGCACTGAATCCGATATGCGGAACGCACCCTTTCAAGCGTTCCGTGAATGGCCGCATGTGACGACGCCTTTCGACCGATTCAATCGTAGCGCCGGCATCTTGCCGGCGTTTTTGACTTTCACCCTTCTCATCGACGCCGCAATTACTTTCAACCGTCACGCACTCACGAATTACCTGCGGCGGGCCCTAAGCCGCTGCGGCCGCAGCGTTCTTATTGTCATTCCGACGACGACCCAACTCGGGTCGGAGGAGGAATCTGCGTTTCCCGCCCGCTGCTGTGCCCCCGCCTCGAGACCCTCTTGATCTTCCTCACTGCCTCTCGACGAAATGCACGGACTGCACCGCTCTCACCAAATCGTCTCGGCCAGGAATGTGCCCGGTCCAATCTGTCAGACATGTCCCGGTCTGTACCCGGTGGGAGCCCCCGCATTCATGCGGGGGAGGAGCGCTCCAGCGCTCCGAAAAGAGCTGCGCTCCAATCTCTGCGGCTTCAGCCGCGGTTGCGCGGTTTTTGTCAGGGCACGACTTCAGTCACGCCGGAAGCGCCGTCTAGACAATCAGGCACTTTTTCGAAATCGAGAGCACGATTGTCGTAATTTTCTACGCTCGAATCCCGCTGATTCCCCGGCACTTCCCGACAGCACCAGTACCCTGTGGATTTGCTAGTACCCCGGGGGTGCGTGCTAATGTGTCTCGTGAATTATTTTACGCGAACAGGAACGCCAAGATGGCGCGAGGCCTTTAATTTCACTGGCCACGGATCGCGGACCGCGAATCACACGTTATCGAGGCGTACGCAAATCTGCGGAGTCCAGTACTCAGTCTCGGACCGATTTCTAATCGACACACCAAAACGATTAGAAATCGACGCAACTCGAACAAAACAATCATCACAGGTCATTTCTAATCGCTACAAAATTGAGGGGTCTCCCGAAGCGCGTTCATGGGATTCGCTTAGCGCCGGCTCGTATTTCGTCAGGCACTCTCCGCGATGCGGCACGAAAATCGATGCAAGGCTTCAGTGCCTCTGCTCTCATGGCGCGCCCACCCCTTTTCCATTTTCCCTTCTCCCTTTTCCATTCTGTTATATACTCCCGCCGCCCCGTAAGACTTCAGACCCTGCTCAAAAGGAGCACGCCCGTGCCGAAGCACGCCTTTTTCGCATTCGCCAAATTTTCTCTGGTCGTCGTCGCTGGCCTCGCTATCTTTGCGGGACCATCCGTCGCGCAGACTCCTCCGATTCCGCCGCAGGTCGGATCGCAAAATACGGTGACCGCCGCGCCGCCCGTGCCGCGGCCGCAGACCACTCCTTGCGTCGTCACGCTCTTCGCCGATTACGCCTTCGAGAATTTCAACGCGCAGACATTCAGCTACACGCCTCCCGCGAATTGCCCCGGCCCCTGGGAGAAAATTGTCTTCGAAGCGAATTTCAATGTCACCGCAGGCGTGCAGTACGATCGCACTGCCGCGATTTATCTCGGCCACGCAAATATTTATTACGGCACCACGCCGGAACCTTCAGAAAACTTCGGCCCGTCTTGGCACATTGAGCGCGACCTCACCGATTACGCCTCGCTCTTCACCAATCCGCAGTCGGGCGAAGTCGATCTCGGCAATCTCGTGGACTCGACGTATACGGGAATCATCTACGGCACCGCCGTCGTGGAACTCTATCCGTTGGCGGAGCACGCGAGTGCGCCAATCACTCCCGACGCGGTTTATCCCATGCCCGACGCCGAGGGCGGCGCAGCCACGCTCAACACCACGACGGATCAACTCACTGCAACGTTTACGCTGCCGGCGAACATCGAGCGCGCGTATCTTGACGTCATTACCCAAAACCAATCGAGCGACGAATTCTGGTACACATGCGTGCCAAACGACGTCGCGGCCGAACTCGAGAGTTGCGGCAACACGGCATTCCGCGAAGCGGAGATCAGCGTGGATGGAACGCCCGCCGGAGTCGCGCCGGTTTATCCGTGGGTTTTCACCGGAGGTGTTGATCCGTGGCTTTGGTTTCCGCTGCCCGGTGTGCAGACGCTTGATTTCGTTCCATATCGCGTGGATTTGACGCCGTTCGCAGGCCTGCTCAGCAACGGGCAGCCGCACACGGTCGCAGTCAGCGTTTACAACGCGGACAGCTACTTCCTCGCGACCGCTTCGCTGCTCGTCTATCTCGATCACGGCTCGACGCAGATCACTGGCGAAGTAACAGAAAACACAATCGGCGCAGGGCCGAATCCGGACGTTGACGAAAATCTCACCACGAACACCAATGGCAGCATTGATGGATCGGTGTCGGTTTCGTCGTCGCGCTCGTTCGAAATCGCCGGCTTCGTGAACACGTCACACGGAAGAGTTACGACGCACGTCTATCAGGACGTGGACTTCGAGAACACGCAGCAATTCACGATCAACGCCACGCAGTACGATCAGGACATCACGCAGAATACTCACGTGAATTCGACCACGCTAACTCGAAATGGGCTGCAAGTTTTCGCCACCTACGAACAATTCAAGTACCCGCTCGTATTCGATATCGACGTGATCTACAACTCCGATGGCTCAGCCGATCAAGTCTCGACGGTTCATCAGGGATACGAGAGCGACATACTCTCGCCGAACTTTATCGGCGCGGTTTCGAACCACGTTGATTCCACCGACACGCTGGTGTTTGCGGCCGACGGCAGCTACTCGAACCAGAATCAGAAGAGCGATCAGACCTACATAACCGGCAACACAACTGGCTACCACTACGACTGCACGCTCGAGGCCGCAAACAACGTGCTGACGTCAATCGGCCGCGGCTGCTCGCAAAAATAAAATTGGGCTATGACGTGATCTCTGCGGATTGGTGGGAGCCCTCGCATTCATGCGGGGGAAGGAGCGCTTCAGCGCTCCGTGAAACGATTGCGATTCGCGACGGCGGCTTGGCTGTGCGCAAGTCGTGATAGGCTGCTCGCGGCGATCGCATGGCGCGAAAAAAACAGCGTCGTTTTAAGGTGGAAAAAGAAGCGCGGCGCCGCGCGCGATTGGGCGCAGGAACTCCGCCCCCAGCGCGCGTAATTCCGGACAAGCGCAAGAAACCGCCGAAGCATAAGAAGGCCGTCGTGGAAATCGAAGTGGAGTAGCGCTTCTGGAAGTTGTTAGGTTCCCCCGGAACCTAATTGCGGGAGCCTCAACCAGGCTTGTAGTCGGGGACGATGTCGCTCGGCGCGAAAAGCGGAATAGCCAGCTTTTCGCTGGTCGCCGCAAATCTTTTCGCGATTTCATCCAAATCTTTTTTCGAAAAGCCCGTGACGCTGATGCTGATTTTGCCATCGGGTTCGATCAGAAAAAGACTGGGCACATTTGTGATGTGATAGAGATTTGAAACCGGATAGCAGTCGCCATCGGGAAGCGCAGGGAAGCTGAGATCGAATTCCTTGTAAAAATCTTTCGTATCGCGCGCGTCGTCTTGAGAAATTCCCCAGATTTGCGCCTTTCCGCCGCCGTATCGTTCAAAGATTCGCTCGATAAATGGAAACGTAAACTGGCAGATAGGGCAGGAAATTTTGAAAAATGCCGCTAGAACCGGCCCGTTCCTCAGCGCCTCGGCCAGTGAATGCGGTTTGCCATCAACGTCATTGAGAGTGAAATCCGGAGCGGCCACCCCGGCTTCCAGCATACCTCCCGCGTTTTTCTTGGACCAAAAGGCGCACACGATTCGTCAGCCACCAATCTAGATTTTAAGCCACACTGATTCGATGCTGCTCATCGGATCTCGGTGCGGATTTCTTGCGCAGCACCGGCTGGGAGCGTAACAGCAGAAGCTCAAACGTGCCTTCGGCATCAATGAATATTGCGAGTTTTCTTCTGCACGTAATCCATGAGCAGATATTGGCCGAGCGTGTAGGGCGTGGTGAAATACGCTTTGCCGCGGCAGAGTTCGGTCACTTTCTGAACGAAGTGGACGAGGCTGTAGTCGCTTGCAAGCATGAACGTGTTGATCAGAATCCCGGCGCGGCGGCACTTCGATACTTCTTCGAGAGTTTGGGTCACGACGAGCGGATCGAGCCCGAAGGCATTTTTGTAGATGCGGCCATCCTCGAGCGTCAGTGCGGAAGGCTTGCCATCGGTAATCATGACGATTTGCCGCATGTCTTTTTTCTGGCGATTCAAAATGCGCTGCGCCATGCGCAGCCCTTCGCGCGTATTCGTGTAATACGGGCCGACCTGAACGCGCGCGAGCTTGCCGAGCGGAATCTCCTCGGCGGAATCGTGGAATAGAACGCAATGCAGCGAATCGCCGGGATATTGCGTACGGATTAAGTGGGCGAGCGCGAGCGCGACGCGCTTCGCGGGCGTGAAACGATCTTCACCGTAAAGAATCATGCTGTGGCTGCAATCGAGCATCAGCACGGTGGCGCATGAGCTTTGATATTCGCACTGGTGGACCATCAGATCCGAATAATCGATTTCAATCGGCACCTGCGAGTCATTGCGGCGGACGGCGCGGAACAGAGTTTCGCCGATGTCGAGATTGAGCGTGTCGCCGAATTCGTACGGTCTCGAAGCTCCGCCGGATTCGACTCCGGTGGCGAGATCGCGAGTGTCGTGCCGTCCGAAACTCGATTTCCCGAGGGATGCGAGAAGATCCTTCAGCGTCTTGAATCCAAGAAAATCGATGGCTTTGTCGGTGATTTCGAAGCGAGCGTTGAGATTGGGTTGGTCTTTTCCGATTTGCCCCCCAGGTGTTTGCGAAGGCGGCGCAGTCACTTGCGGCGGCTGACTCGAAATGAAGTTTTCCTGCTCGAGACGTTCGATCAAGCGATCAATTAATTCGCGGAGCTGTTGATTTTGCGAGAGATCCGGATTTTCCATGAGCTGCTCCATCAATTTCGGAGGGAGCAGGTCGCCTTCTTCGAGCGCGCGGAGTATCGCTTCGCGGAGTTCATCCATGGCGCGCTCGGACGACATCGAAGAAGAATCCATTTCATACATGCTGTATTGCGATTCGTATCCGCTTCCGAGAAGGAAATCGGAAAGGCGCTTCATCAGCTCCTGAAGATCCAGGTCGTCCGCGGCTTCGCCCGTATATTTCGTGTAGCGGATGTATTTCATAAGTGTTCCGGGATCCCCTAGTTGAACTGCCGGCGCGGAGCGCGGCCAGGCGCCTGCGGCTCGCGCGGTTCCGGCGCGCGTCGTGCATCGGCAAAGAAACCGCGCTCTTCGCTGCGGCTGATGCGTTTGTGCGCCCAGAGGCCTTCGAGGACAAACTCGGCCGCGGCGGCGACAACGGGTTGCTCGGATTTCGAACCGACGCTGAGCGGCGCGAGATTGTCGAGAAGGCCTGGAATCTTCTTGAGCTGCGCGTAATGTTCGGACGCAGAGGCATTCACGGCGACTTTGAGGTCTCCGCCGAGTTCGAACCATTGCACGACCGGTTGGAGATTCGCTTCGGAAAAATATCGCGTGTACACTTTGCCGATCGCCGAACGGATCAGTTCGCGTGCGATATTGTCGGCGCCGCGAACTTCGCCTTCGTACTCAAGCTCGAATTTTCCGGTCATCGCGGGAATGGCGAAATAAATATCAGCTACGCGCGCCACGGCGACTGATTCCTTGTTGCGAACGGCGCGTTGCTCGGCGCTGCTGGCGACATTTTCGAGAGCGCTGATCGGCAGGCGCTGGCTGACGCCGCTACGGCGGTCCACACGCTTATCTTCGCGCGCGAGAAACGCAATTTCTTCGATCACTTCCGCAACGTAATGCGGAACGATTACCTTGCCGCGGCCTTTGCGATCGATCCACGATTCCTGCGCGGTGATGGACATGCCCTCGCGCACGGTGGCTGGATAGTGAGTTCGAATTTCGGAGCCGATACGGTCTTTTAGCGGGGTGATGATTTTTCCACGCGCCGTGTAGTCTTCGGGGTTCGCGGTGAAGACGAGCAGAACGTCAAGCGGCATCCTGATGGGATAACCCTTAATCTGGACATCGCCTTCCTGCATGATATTAAAAAGGCCGACTTGGATTTTTCCCGCGAGATCGGGCAATTCGTTGATCGAAAAGATGCCGCGATTTGCGCGCGGAAGCAGTCCGTAATGAATGGTGAGCTCGTCTGAGAGATCGCGGCCGCCGCGAGCGGCTTTGATGGGATCAACGTCGCCAATCATGTCGGCGATGGTCACGTCGGGAGTCGCGAGTTTCTCGACGTAGCGATGGTCGCGGTCGATCCAGACGATGGGAGTTGCGTCGCCTTCGGCGCGAATGCGATCGCGGCATGCGCGGCAAATCGGATCGTAGGGATTATCGTGGATCTCGCAGCCTGCGATTGCGGGAATTTGTTCGTCGAGGAACGAGACGAGGCCGCGGAGAATTCGCGTCTTGGCCTGACCGCGCAAACCAAGCAGGATGAAGTGATGCCGCGACAGCAGAGCGTTCACGATTTGCG
>PMAA01000249.1 GCA_003152355.1 Acidobacteriota bacterium
CGCGCCGACATGAAAGTCTCAACCTTGCCCGCACCCGTGGATAATTTCACGATCGCATTCGACAAGGGCGCCACCGGCAGCATTCTCCGCATGGACTGGGAGACGACGCGGGCATACATCGAAATCTCGAAACAAAAGTAACGGGCGGATAACTTAAAAAAGGATGAGGTAAAAAATGAGAATCACGCAAAACAAATATATGGGAATCGCGTTGCCCGCTTTCTTCGCGGCAATTCTTTTCGCGATGGCGGCTTTCGGAACGCGCGCGGATAGTCAGCAGCCTCCCGCCGTTGGAATGAAGGCGCCAGAATTCTCGCTGACTTCGCAGGAGGGCAAGCAGCTCGGCCTCAAGGATTTTCGCGGCAAATGGGTTGTCCTCTATTTTTATCCCAAGGNNTGGGTGGTGCTGTACTTCTACCCCAAAGACATGACCACCGGCTGCACGATTGAAGCCCACAATTTCCAGCGCGATCTCCCGCAGTACGAGGAGAAGAACGCTGTGATCGTCGGCGTCAGCGTGGATACGGCCGATTCGCACAAGCAGTTCTGCGCGAAGGAAGGCCTCAATTTCAAATTGCTCTCCGACAGCGATCACAAGGTCTCGAGTGAATACGGCTCGGTGATGGATTACAAGGGCGCCACCTACGCCGCGCGCAATACGTTCCTCATTGACCCGAAAGGCGTCATCGTCAAGGAATATATCGGCGTTGACCCGAGCAAGCACAGCGAGGAAGTTCTCGCGGCGCTCACTGAACTTCAAAAAGGCATGAAATAAATCTGCTGTGGCGTCGTGCAGAAGTGCTTGCGGTTACGCGCGCAACAGTGCGCGCGGTAGTGCGTGGAATTGATACGTCCGGACAGCGCCTCGGGAGGGCAGCCATGAAGCCGCATCTTGCAATAATTTTGTTTTGCTTCGCGGCTGCCCTTCCCTGCGCCGCCCAGACGCCATCGCAAGACGTCATCGCTCCGGGCGACAACCTCGTCGTGAAGAGCATTCCTCCCATTCCCCGCAGACTCGCGGAAGAAGTGGATCGCTACAGCAACTTTCGCTCGGCGGCTATCACAAGCTGGCACCCGTCGAAGCGCGAAATGCTGATCGGCACACGTTTTGCCGATACCGTTCAAGTTCATCTGGTTGAAGCGCCCGGCGCAGCCCGCACGCAGCTCACTTTTTTCCCTGACGCAGCGCGCAGCGGCTCTTTCTCGCCGTCGAATCCAGATTATTTCGTCTTTGCGAAAGATCGCGGCGGCGACGAGTTCTATCAATTTTATCGCTACGATCTCGCGTCAGGCGCAATCACGCTAATCACCGACGGAAAATCCAGAAATACCGATCGCGTGTGGTCGAATTCAGGCGAGCGCATCGCGTATGGTTCGACTCGCCGCAACGGCGCGGACGTGGATCTCTACGTCGCCAATCCCTCCGATCCGAAAAGCGATCGCATGGTGGCGAAGCTAACCGGCGGAGGTTGGCAACCTCTCGATTGGTCGCCGGACGATCGCACCATTCTTCTTCACGAAGAGATTTCAGCGGACGAGAGCTACCTCTGGCTGTGCGATGCCGCTTCCGGCGCATTGACGGAAATTACGCCGCGATTGCCCGCCGGCGAAAAAATTGTCTACGGCGCTGGCGGCGGCCAGTTTTCGAAAGACGGCAAGGGCGTCTACACGATCACGGACAAAGATTCTGAATTCGAGCGCCTCGTCTACATTGATTTGGCAACCAAGCAACACACTTATCTTGCTGAAAACATCTCGTGGGATGTTGACGAACTCCGGCTGTCGAAAGATGGGAAGAAAATCGCGTTCGAAACCAATGAAGACGGGATTAGCGTGCTTCATGTGATGGATACGGCATCGCGGCGCGAAATGAAATTGCCGAAGTTGCCCTCCGGAGTGATTTACGATCTTCAATGGCACAACAACAGCCGCGATCTCGCCTTTGTCGTCAATTCCGCGCGCTCGCCCGCGGATGTTTATTCGCTCGACATCACAAATGGAAAAGTCGATCGCTGGACGCACAGCGAAACCGGCGGAATCAATACCGACTCGCTTGCCGAGCCCGAGCTCATCCATTGGAAAAGTTTCGATGGCCGCACAATTTCCGGCTTCCTCTCTTCTCCGTCTGCGAAATTTACCGGTAAACGGCCCGTCATCGTGGATATTCATGGCGGACCGGAAGGACAATCGCGTCCCAGTTTTCTCGGCGGCGCGAATTATTTTGTAAACGAACTCGGCGTTGCCGTGATCCATCCGAACGTGCGCGGCTCGACGGGCTACGGCAAGACATTTCTCGCGCTCGATAACGGCTTCCTTCGCGAAAATTCCTACAAAGACATCAACGCGCTGTTCGATTGGATTGCCACGCGCCCCGATCTTGATCCGGATCGCGTCATGGTGATGGGAGGAAGCTACGGCGGCCACATGACGCTCGCGATTTCGACTTTCTACAGCAGCCGGATTCGCTGCTCGCTCGACATCGTCGGCATGTCGAATCTCGTCACGTTCCTCGAACACACGCAGGCGTATCGCCGCGATCTCCGCCGCGTCGAATACGGCGACGAGCGCGATCCGAAGATGCGCGAATTTCTCGAGCGCATCGCGCCAATGAACAACACCCAGCTCATCAAGAAGCCCCTCTTCGTCGTCGCCGGGAAAAACGNNTCCGCGCGTTCCGGCAAGCGAGTCCGAGCAGATCGCCAACGCAGTTTCGCAAAATGGAACGCCCGTGTGGTTCCTGATGGCCAACGACGAAGGCCACGGCTACGCCAAGAAAAAGAACAACGACTTCCTCTCCGAAGCCGCCGCGATGTTCGTTAAGACATACCTGCTGAATTAAAAATAAAAATCAGTGAAAGCGGTTGGCGTCGTAATTGAAATCAACGAGGCTGTCGCGATAATTAATTGTGATATCCAGTATCCAGAGCATCCCGAATCCCGACGATCCGGAAATTTCAGTCCGCTCGAGATTGCTGAGCGGAGTCATCGTTTGACCGCGGTGATGCAGAGATGCCAGCCGAAATGATGTTCTAGCCAGCGAAATAGCGGCCGCGGCATGATGCGGAAGTACCATTCCTTTACGTATTCGTATTTTTTGTAATCGGAGACTCGGTAGGGGAAGATGTGCTCGACTGAGATTTCTTCCACTCGCAGGCCGTGATCTTCGAGCAGTCGGCGCGCTTCCGCGCGCGTGTAGACGTAGGTGACGGGGCAGCCGGTTTGCGCTTCTGAATGCTGCGCGACTAATTCATTCAATCGCCAGAATTGGCCCTTTCCGTAGGTGAGCAAAATCCAAAATACTTTCCAGCTGCGGCGATTGTAGACCATGATTTTCACGGTCGCGCCCGGCGCCAGATAATTTCGGATTTGCTCAAGAACGAGCTCGGGATGTGGCGTGTGGTGAATGACGCCGAAAGAGTAGATCAGGTCGTACGGCTCGACGGGCACGATCGCGGAAAGATTTTCGGCGCTGCCTTGATAAAACTGGATGCGATCCTGTAAGCCGAAGACGCCGGCCCGCTGGCGCGCGATTTCGAGAGAGCGATCCGAGAGATCCACTGCTGTGACGCGGGCGCCGTGGCGGGCGAAATTAATGGTGTCCGTGCCGATTCCGCAGCCGATTTCGAGTACCCGTTTGCCTTGCCAGCGTTCGAATTGCGCGAAATTTGGAATGTGCGGTTCGACGAAATACTTGCGCGCTTCCACTTCGTCGAAATATTGCCGCGAACCGACGGGGCACGAGGAATGCCGGATGTTGCAGGGGCGCTCGTTCCAATAATCCTGTACTTGCTCGATTTTTACGGCTTCAAAACTCATATCAAATGCTACGAGGCTTTTTCTTTGGCGTAGGCTAAGTATTCTTCGTAGGGGCCTTTGAAGTCTTCGATGTGGGCGTCTTTGAAGTGCCAGATGCGGGTGGCTACCTCTTCGATCACGTCCTGGTCGTGGGTTACGAGCAGGACTGTGCCTTCGTATTTTTGTAGGGCGATATTGAGCGCGTTGATGGATTCGAGGTCGAGGTGGTTGGTCGGCTCGTCCAGGACCAGGACATTGGGCTTCAACAGCATTAGGCGGCAGAAGATGAGGCGAGCGGATTCGCCGCCGGAAAGCGCGCGGGTGGGCTTCAACGCGTCATCGCCGCTGAAGAGCATTTGGCCCATCAGGCCGCGGAGCTTTTCCTGTGTGGCGGCGGGATCGAATTCGTGCAGCCACTCGATGGCGGTGACGCCCTTGCGAATGGTTTCGGAATGATCCTGCGCGAAGTAGCCGACGGAGACGTTGTGCCCCCACAGGACCGTGCCGGAATCAATCGGGAATTGCGTTTCGGATTGATCGATGTGGCCCGGGGCGTTGCGGATCAGAGATTTCAGCAGAGTGGTTTTGCCCGAGCCGTTGCGGCCGGTGAGCGCGATCTTTTCACCGCGCGAGACGCTGGCCGAGAAACGGTGGATCACTTTCACGCCGTCGTATGACTTGACGACGCTCTTGACCTCGAGCGGATGGCGGCCGGAGGCCTGGTCCATCTGAAAGCGAATGTACGGGCGGGCGATATTGGATCTGGCAAGCTCTGCAGTTTGGAGGCGCTCGACTTCTTTTTTGCGCGACGTGGCCTGCGCGGAACGCGTGCCGGCCGAGAAGCGCGCGATGAACTCATTCAGTTGCGCAATTTTCTTTTCGCGCTGGGCATTCTCGGATTCAATGCGCGAGCGAATGGAAGTTTTCGCGACAACCATGTCGTCGTAGCCGCCGTTGTACATGATCACCGTTTGGTAGTCTATGTCGGCGGTGTGTGTGCAGACGCTATTGACGAAGTGGCGGTCGTGCGAAATGACGATGGGCACGCCTTCGTAATCGCAGAGATATTCCTGCAGCCAGTGGACGGAATCGAGATCCAAGTGGTTGGTCGGCTCGTCGAGGAGCAGAGCGGGCGGATTGCCGAAGAGAGCTTGCGCGAGGAGCACGCGAACTTTTATGCCTCCCTGCAAGTCGCCCATGCGGCGTTCGTGGAGTGAGTCGTCCACGTCCAGCCCGTCGAGCAGGATGCCGGCATCGGCTTCGGCAGTGTAGCCGTCCTCGTCGCTGACGATGGCCTCGAGTTCGGCAAGGCGCATGCCATCGTGGTCAGTCAACTTGTCGTGCGGTTTTGCGTAGAGGACTTCGCGCTCTTGCAGAGCTTTCCACAGCGCGGAGTTGCCCATGATGACGGTGTCAATCACGCGAAACTTGTCGAAGGCAAACTGGTCCTGGTGGAGTACGCCGAGCTTCTTCGGACGGGAGATCGAACCTTGTGAGGGCTCGAGTTCGCCGGTCAAAATCTTCATCAGAGTGGATTTGCCGGCGCCGTTTGGACCGGTGATGGCGTAGCGGTGGCCATCGAAGAAGGTGCTGGTGACGTCTTCGAACAGAATTCTAGCGCCGAAGCGCATGGAGATATTGTTTAGGGTGATCAAGCACTTTAATTGTAGCGCATGAGTTGCAATCGCGCGAATCGAAGCGCTGGGCGGGGTTCCCGAAGGCGGGGGCCTCCGGGCTCTGAACATAAATCAAGCGAGCTCAGGCTGATTCAGCTTTTTTTGCCGAGCAATTGGGAAACTAGGCCTGGCGATTTCTGGCCTTTTTGCGCGGCCTCGATTGCGGCGAGGCGCTCGCGAGCCTTGGGATGAGCGGGATTGACTTCGAGAAGCTTGGAATAGATCGCGTGTGTGAGATCTGGAAGTTCCATTTTCTCGCACAGTTCGGCGAACTGAAGGTAGACCGGCTCCCGCCAGGGATCGAGTTCGATGGCCTTTCGGAAGTGCCCAATGGCCTCTTTGCGGTATTGGGGTAAGGTGCCGAGGCTGCGAGCCAGCATCGCCCGGTATACAGCGTTTTCTGGCGACGATTCAACGCATTTGCGCAACCAAACAATCGAACCCACGAAGTTTTTCGCCCGCAAGCATTCATTGGCGCGCTTAAACCATTCTTCGACGGATTCGGCGGTACGCGCCTTTCCTCGATGCATGGTAAAAGCGCCGGAGGCGGCCAGGCGTTTGTCGTACGCCGCCCGTTTGTCCGCGTCCGCGAGCGTCTTGTAGGCTTCGGTGATGACGGCCATCAGCTCTTTGAGCGAGGCAATCAAATCGCGCTTACCCATATGATTGTCGGGATGATATCTGCGGGCCAGGGAGTGATAGCTCTTTTTGACCTGAGTAACTGGCGTGTCAGATGTGACTCCGAGAAGCTGGTAGTAGGTACTCTTGCCGGTCAATTCGATCAGGCGCCGAAGTTCCTCTTCGAATTGAATCTGAGCCGCTTCCTCGCGCCGGTACCAAATGGCAAGCTGCGAATTTGCCGGGCGCGAGCGTGCCGTCCGGGCCACGGCGACAGTTTTTTGAGTATCCTCTTCCTGCGCTAAAAACTTGGTCAGCTTCGCCCGGTCCTGCGGTTTCATCTCGACAAACTGAATGCCCATGCCCTTCCCTAACGATAAGTTTCGGACGATCGCGCGCGCGCGAATTTGTCCCGTTGGCAACTCAAGAACGATCTCGATCGGAGAACCTTCGCTCGGAGGATTGGAGGCGTGGAGGAATATGCCTCCGAGCGACATCGTCCCCACGCGCGATGTGCTCGTTTGATTGACCGATTTCCAGCCGACCACCATCGCTTTCGACGCGCGAATGCGAGGGTACTTTCGGCGGTTTTTGTGTTCGTCTGCCATGTTCAGGGCGTACCGGGAGCCATATAGAAAGTCTATTCGTTGCGAGCCCGGCGCGGATATTTTCGGCGAAAATTCGCGTCAATGAGTAACGTAAGAAACGCAGCCGCTCCTTTGGCTGGAACCACCCTCGAGGCGCCGAAGTTCACATGCTTTTTGCCGGCTAATTCCTTACGCCGGGCTGCTGTAGAATACGCGTCTTGAGTGCTCGAGCTGAATTCGACCGTCTGCGCGTGGTGCTGGTGAATGCGCGCAATCCTCTCAATATTGGGGCGGCGGCGCGTGTGATGAGCAATTTTGGCTTCATGCACCTGCGCGTGGTGAATCCTTACAAGGTGGCATTTCGGGAGGCGCGGTCGGCGGTGGGCGCGTCGGAGCTGCTGGCGAGCGCGGAGGAGTTCGATAGCGTCGGTGAGGCTGTGGCGGACTGCACGCTGGTGATTGGGACCACGGCTGCGGGGCGGCGGCAACTGCAGCATCCGGTACGAGGGTTGGAGGAGGGCGCGCGGATGATTCGCAGGCGCCTCGGGGCGAGCCGTGTGGCGCTGCTTTTTGGCTCGGAGAGAATCGGGCTCAGGAATGACGATATGAGCCATTGCCATTGGTTGATGCGGATTCCGACGCGGGAAGAACACGGATCGGTGAATTTGGGGCAGGCGGTGGCGATTTGCCTCTACGACATTGCGCGGGGGCTGGGTGTGGGCCCGGCGTTGGCTCGAGAGAAAGAGGGGGCGGCTACCGGGGTGGAGTTCGCGCGTATTGACGAGGTGATGCTGGAGGTGTTGCGGCTAAGTGGGTTT
>PMAA01000206.1 GCA_003152355.1 Acidobacteriota bacterium
ACTGCCGCACCGCATCCATGGCAGCGCGCATCAGCAGCGGCGGCCCGGAGATGTATTGCAACTCCTGGATCGAACCATCCTTGTCGATAATGGCATGAAGCAGCACGGTACCTTGGATGTGCGCGGTCTTGGCGATCTGCGGATAGACCGGCAGGACGTTGCGAGTCTTCTTCGCGTCCATCACGTTTCCGCCCACTCGCAGCAGCTTAGGCGCTTTCGGCGGTGGCGGCGGCAATCCTCCGCCCGCTCCACCGATGATTCCGCCCAGGATGCCGCCCGCAGAGCCGCCGGGCATGCCTCCAGGCACACCGCCCACAACCCCAACTGCGCCCATGTCAGGCGGTTCGGCTTCTTCCTTGATGATCATAACTTTCTTGGGGATCACCGTGGGTGTGGTCAATTGCCCGTTATGCAGCAGGTGCACTTGTGGCTTGACGATCTTGACGATCTGGGCCGCTGGAGGCGGCGGGGGAGGAGGAGGCGCCGGCGCCACCAAGAAGGTGGTGATTAGACTCTTGGGCAGCGCTTCGGTATAGATCAAAGGGATCAAGATCAGCACGCCCAAGATGAGGGTTTGAATTATGGCGGAGAGCACCACCGTCCACGGCTTGTTGGTTCTCTTTTTCTCGCCCGAATCCACCAATTCATCAAACATGATTACCTCCTTGCAGTCGCCAGGTTTCTACCCGGCGTGGCACCCGCGGCTCCGGTGTTGGGATGGAACTTGTGCCAGGCGACCACGATCGGCGCTGCTATCCCAAAACTGGAGTATGTTCCTATCACAACTCCCACCACCATAGCAAAAGAGAAGCTGCGGAGAACTTCCCCGCCCATGAGGAAGAGGACGAGCACGGTCAGAAACGTCAGACCGCTCGTCAGGATCGTCCGCGAAAGAGTTTGATTGATGGACTTGTTGACAATGGCTTCGAGAGGCTCGCGGCGCATGAGCCGGAGATTTTCGCGCACGCGATCGAAGATGACAATGGTGTCGTTCATCGAATATCCAACGAGAGTCAGCAGTGCCGCAATCACCGTCAACGAAATCTCAAAACGAAAGAGAGAGAATAAGCCGAGGGTGATCAGCACGTCGTGAAAGACGGCAATGACTGCCGCGGCCCCATACACCCACTCAAATCTGATGGCAATATATATCAACATGCCCGCCAACGCATAGAGGGTAGCAAAAATGGCCTGCCTGCGTAGCTGGGCTCCGACTTTGGGCCCGACCACCTCGACGTCGCGGATGGCGAAAGTGCCGAGCGAGAAGGAATCGCGCAACTCGCCGAGCAGCGTGGCGTTCACGGCGGGAACGCTTTTCAAGTCATCGAAATTCGTAAGGATGCCGCCATGCTCTTTGTCGCGTACGTCCGTGATCTGTCTCGCGAGCTGGTTATAGCGATCGCCCGCGGCAGCGCCGCCCGCCGCCACACCCAGAGTTAGCGGATCTTTTTGCGTCAGGAATGTCGCTAATGCGGAAGGCGTCTCGGAATTGAAATCGGGTTTGGCGCCCTGCACGCCGAACGTTTTCTGCAACACGCCGAGAATCGCCTGCTTTCCTGCGTCAATGGACTCGTCGCCCTGCCCCCGTAAATCGAGGCCGATCACCACGTCGTTATTTGACGAGGCGTTGGCGATATCGCTGATTTGCTGAATGGTGCTATTCGCCAAGCCGGCGTCTTGAAGACCTTTTCGGATCTGATTGATCGGAGGCGCGGAGGCGAAGCGAACGTAAACGAGCGTGCCGCCGCGGAAATCAATTCCGTAGCGTGGCCCGCCATCGCGAAATATTGAGATCCAGCCGACGATCAGAAGGAGCAGCGAGCACGACACGAAGTACTTCGCCTTTCCCATCCAATCAACATTGACGCTGCGGAAGAATTCCATTCCTAGTCCAGTCCCGCTGAATTAGACACCGTTATGGTCGTATTGGTTCCAATCCGCGGCTCGCATCGAGCAGCTATGCAGAGCCACTAAACCCCTATGCGTTAGATGCTTAGCTCTGCCTCGCGGCCCATCCGGGACAAATGCCAATCGAAAATCGCCCGTGACACATAGATCGAAGTAAATAGGTTCGCGAGAAGACCGATAACCAAGGTAATCGCAAACCCTTTCACCGGCCCCGTCCCGAACAAAAAGAGGAACGCGGCCGATACGAGCGTCGTGATGTGCGTGTCAATAATCGTCAAGAACGCGCGATCGAATCCCACAGAAACCGCCGATGGAGGCGCCTTCCCGCTGCGCAGTTCCTCGCGGATGCGCTCAAACACCAGAACGTTCGAGTCCACGCCCATGCCGATGGTGAGCACGACGCCCGCGATACCGGGCAGCGTCAGCACCGCGCCCGAAATCGCCATGAACGCAATCAAGATGAGCAAGTTCAGAGCCAGCGCTACGACGGCGTTGATGCCGCTCCAGCGGTAATACACCACCAGGAAAATCATGACGACAATTAGACTGCCGAGAGAAGCCCGCACGCCGGAGCGAATGGAATCCGCGCCGAGCGACGGACCGACGGTGCGCTCTTCGAGATACTTGATGGAGGCTGGCAACGCACCCGCGCGAAGCACGAGCGAGAGATCCTTTGCGGAGTCCTGCGTGAAGTTGCCTTCGATCATGCCCGAATCTTCGATGCGCCCACGAATCTCCGGCGCGGTCTGAACCTGATGATCTAGCACGACGGCCATCTGTTTGCCGATATGCGATTCCGTAAATGGGCCAAATCTCGCCGCAGCGGCAGTGGAAAGCGTGAAGTTGACTTGATATTGGCCAGGGTAGTTTGTGCTCGGCGTCGGAGTCGAGTTGCGCAAATCCTGGCCTGTGATGACCGGTAAGCGGTCAACGAGATACCACACCTGCGGCCCGGCCTGTCCGTTTTGCGAAGTAGATTTTCCGGGAAGGAATTCAGTGCCCGGAGGAAGTATTCCTCCGTGCGCGGCGAGACCCGCAGCCTGTGACGGATATGTTTGCGGATCTTCAACGGCGCGGAGCTCGAGCTGTCCGCCGGCTTGAATCACTTGCTTGGCGCGGGTTGGATCGCCTTCGCCGGGCAACTGGACGAGGATTTCATTATCGGCGCGGCCTGTGAACGCGATGGTCGGCTCGGTCAAGCCGAGCGCGTTGATTCGGCGATCGATGGTCTCAAGCGCTTGATCCATCGTCTGCTTCTGAATGTCGGCGACGATTTGAGGTTTGATTGTCAGCAGATAACCGGAAGTTTCGCCAGCCGCAGGCGCGATATTCCAATCCGTGAATTGCGTGGCGACCAAATCGCGGAACGAGCCGGACGTCGCGGTAGCAACGTCCCGCACCAGAACGTGCTGGTCGTCCACGCGGCGAATTTCACCGACGTTGATATTTCGGTCGCGAAGTTGTTTCGTGAGCTGGTCGATTGTTTGGTCGGTGCGCAACCCGACCGCTTCATCCACCTGCACCTGCAAAACCAAATGGCTGCCGCCCTTGAGGTCAAGGCCCAGCTTAATTCGTTCCGCGAAATTATCTTTGACGGTTTGCCAGGAAGTTGGAAACTCCGGCACACCAATCAGGCCATAGATGCATACCAATATGACGATGAGGATAAAAATGAATTTCCATCTGAGCTGGGAATTCATGCGAGAGGCTTAAGTCTCCTTGGGAGGTTCTGCTTGGAGTCCGACGATGGCGTTGCGCGAGAGCTTGATTTTCACCTGGTCGGCGATGCGAAGTTGCACGGTGTCGTCCTCGAGCCCGACGACGGTACCGTAAATTCCGCCGTTCGTGATCACCTTGTCGCCGTTCTTCAGCGCCTGCAGCATCTGCGTGGTTTTTTTCTGGCGCCGCTGCGCCGGAAGAATCAGCAAAACGTAAAAAACCACCATGATCAAAAGCAGAGGAAGAAAGGTCAGCATTCCACCCGGCGACGCTTGCGCGAAGAGAGGAAGACCCACTAACAATCCGCTTATCATGGTGATTGCCACGTCCTTAAACTTAGATGCTCACGCCGCGGTCTGCGGGATGCCGGACACATCTTTCGATGCCTGGCCCGGCGCGTCATCGCCCTAACGCACCCTAAACGCCCAATTCGGAATGCCTGGTTTCGAGGCGTGCTTGCAGGTCAGTGCGGAATCGCGACAGATTCCCAAAACCGATAGCCTCGCGAATTTTGCGCATCATGTCAAGGTAAAAGTGGATGTTGTGGTGGGTGTTCAAGATTGCGGCGAGCAATTCATTCGCAAGAAAAAGATGCCGCAAGTAAGCTCGCGAATACCGGCGGCAAACGGCGCATTCGCAGGATTCGTCAATCGGGCGAACATCCTTGGCGTAGCGCGCATTTTTGATCAGCAGGCGGCCTTGCGACGTGAAGAGGCAGCCGTGCCTCGCGCTGCGCGTGGGGAGCACGCAGTCCATCATGTCCACGCCGAGCGCGATGTAGTCCACGACTTGTTCCGGCTTCCCGACTCCCATTAAGTAACGCGGGCGATCCGCCGGCAGACGCGATGCCACTTCCGCCGTCATCTCGCAGGTGGTCGCGTGCGGTTCGCCCACGGCGAGGCCGCCAATCGCATATCCCGGAAAATCGAGCGACACGAGCGCGTCTGCGTTTTCGCGGCGTATGTCTGGATGTGTTCCGCCCTGAACGATTCCGAAAACCATCTGGCGCGCAGCATCGCCATGCCTCGAAAAATGTCCGCGCGAGCGCCGCGCCCAATCGAGCGTTCGTGCCGCGGCTTTCTGCGTCTGCGTGCGGCTGGCGGGAGCTTCGATGCACTCATCGAGAACCATGATGATGTCCGCACCAAGCGCCATCTCGACGTCGAGCGCGATTTCCGGCGAGAGAAAATGCTCCGAGCCGTCAATATGCGAGCGGAACGTGACGCCTTCATCCGTCACTTTGCGAAGATCAGAAAGGCTGAAGACCTGGAATCCGCCTGAATCGGTGAGGATGGGCCGCAACCAGGACATGAATGCATGGAGACCGCCCAGTGAGCGAATCAGTTCGTGCCCGGGCCGGAGAAATAGATGGTAGGTGTTGGCGAGAATGATTTGCGCATCAAGCTCTTCGAGCGCCTGCTGCGTGAGGCCTTTAACCGTGGCCGCCGTGCCCACCGGCATGANNGCGGCGTGGTCAAGCGGCCGAGACGCGCGCCGGTCGGATCCGTCTTCAGTACTTCGAACTTGAATCCCATCCGGCAAATTGTATCAGGAGCGGAATTCGATTAGCTAAGCGCGCCAACCCAGCCGACATGGATGAGAACCCAAAGGGCCCAGACGGCGATGACAATCATTAGCCCCTTTCCAAACGTGACTTTCTTTGGGCTCGCGGCAGCGAAGCCAATCGCCATCAATACGATCACCCAGATGGCGAAGGCGTCGAGCGACGTCATCAGCGTCATCA
>PMAA01000223.1 GCA_003152355.1 Acidobacteriota bacterium
ATTTTCAAGGGCTTGGCGTCGAAGGCCTGAAAATCATGGACGAAGCGCGCCGCGAGACCGGGTTGCCGATTGTCACCGAAGTTGTGGGCGTCGAGGATCTCGATGACGTCTGCGAATACGCGGACATGCTGCAAGTGGGCGCCCGCAATATGCAGAACTATCCGTTGCTGCGCCGTCTCGCGACGGTTTCGAAGCCGGTCCTCTTGAAACGCGGCCCGTCCGCAACGGTGAAAGAATGGCTGCTCGCCGCCGAATATCTCCTGTCCGGCGGAAATCCGAACGTCGTGCTCTGCGAGCGCGGAATAAAAACATTCGAAACGGAAATGCGAAACACGCTGGACCTAGCTGCAGTGGCGCTGGCGAAGGAATTGTGCCATTTGCCCATAATCGTTGACCCTTCGCACGCCACCGGACGACGAAGTCTCGTTCCCGCAACCGCGCGCGCAGCTGTCGCAGTCGGCGCCGATGGCCTGATCGTCGAAGTGCATCCGTGGCCGGAGCGCGCGCTTTCGGACGGGCCGCAGTCGCTCGACCCGGAAGGCTTCGAACGCATGATGCGGGGCCTTCGCGAGCCCCTCCTGCGGCAGCAATTGACAACCCGAAGCGCCGGCATGTGACGATTCAATTTGCGAATGAACAATTCAGTGCGGGTCAGCATAGAGAAACTCAAGCGTGCCGCAGATGATCGCAGGTGACGACAGCTTTGAAGTCTGTGACGGGTGCAGTTGCGGAATTTGCCAAGATGTAAACGCAATAGAGCCTTTCCGTACGAAATGCAGATCCCTCACTTCGTTCGGGATGACAACTAGTCTTGCGGAA
This sequence comes from Acidobacteriota bacterium, assembly GCA_003152355.1. GTDB lineage: Bacteria > Acidobacteriota > Terriglobia > Acidiferrales > UBA7541 > Palsa-147. The sequence goes on from PMAA01000223.1 coordinate 820, forward strand.
TGACTGAAGTCTGCCCTGACAAATACGGGAAATTTTCACGAAGCTCGTTCGAGCGTTAGATTCGCAATTTCGGCGGGGCAACGGAACCGCACGGGCACAACGATTGTCCCAATTCCGCGGCTCACGTAAATTTGCGTCTGGCCTAGCCGCGCCCAGCCCACCTTGTATTGAAGCTGTTCCGGCGAGCGGCCCCAGATATTTCCGAGCAGCGGTATGTTCACTTGCCCGCCGTGCGTGTGGCCTGAAAGAACCAGAGGCACATTCGCGCGCGCGGCAGCTCGAATGATCGAAGGATTGTGCGAAAGCAAAATCGTCGAAGCGTTTCGCGGAATGCCGCGCAGGGCCTTACCGAGATCCGGCCGGTAATTCCAATCGTCGATTCCAGCAAGATACAGGATCTGTCCGCGGCGCCGCAGCTTCGTATGGCGATTGCGCAGGACTTCGATGCCGCGTTCTTCGAGCGCGCCGGCCACTTGTTCCGCGCCCACACGAAAATCGTGGTTGCCGAGGACCGCGTAGGCTCCATGCCGTGACTCGATACCGGCGAGAATTTCCGCGACAGGCTCGATATAGGCGCGCGAGTAAGTGACAAAATCGCCCGTGAGCGCGACGAGATCGGGTTCGAGCTCATTCACCATCTGCACTGCCTGCCGAAGCATGTCTTCGGGAAGAAAAACGCCGTAGTGAACGTCGGTGAGTTGAACGATGCGGAATCCGTTGAACGCGTCGGGCAAAACATCGAGGCAAATCGTGCGCTCGGTGATCTCGAACTCGCTCCCCATCCGCCGCAGCGAGCGCCGGTGCCCGTCGCGCAACTCGCTCAGCGCGTAGTCCTCGACACCTCCGCCTTTTCTCCACAGATCGGCGAAGCGGTGAAGCGGCGCGGCAATTGTAGGCCTGCGCCGGCGGCTAGTGTGGCGATGGACGGCCATTGTGACCTGCGGGGTTCATATCCAAAGTTAGCAACCGTTAACGCGGAGGTCAACGTGGCGCGGGAATTGGAGTGGCGTTTTGTGTATGGTCAAGAGCCGGTGTGACGACTCCGAAAACGGCCCCTCACCGGCTAAGAGCTGGGCGCTACAAATGCCGTTGGGGCGAGCTCGCCGATGGTTATGCAGTAGCTTCGAGCGGCTAAGAACCGGCGAGACGCCGGCGGTGCAAGAGGCTGCGCGATGCCAAGTTGGTTAGAGATTGGGGCACGTCGAAATGTCAATGCGCTGATGGAATTTTTCACGTTTCTTGTATGCTGGCTCGGTGCATCCGATGGACGGACAGTATTTCGCGATGCTTGCGGCGATTTGTTTTGCCGCGGGATTGAATGTTTACGCGACGGTGGCGACGGCGGGATTGCTTGCTCGCGTTGGCGCGTTGGTGTTGCCGGCTGCATTGCATCCGCTGCAAAGCTGGTGGCTGATCGGCGCGTGTGGCGTGCTTTTCTTCGTTGAGTTTTTCGGCGACAAGATTCCTGCGTTCGATCTGATTTGGAATGCGTTGCACACTTTCGTGCGCGTGCCGATCGCGGCGTGGTTCGCGTACGAAGCGACGTCGCAACTTTCTCCAGTGCAGCAACTTTTGTGTACGCTTGCCGGCGGCGCGATTGCGCTTGCGGCGCACAGTGGAAAAACCGCGGCGCGAATTGCAGTGACGCCATCGCCGGAACCGTTTTCCAACATGGCGCTCAGTGCGGGCGAGGATGTGATTTCAATTTTCCTGGTGTGGTTCGCGACGAAGCATCCGTATGCGGCGGGAGCAATTGTCGCGGCGGCACTTATTTTCGTGATCGTGACAATTCAATTTGTGTGGAGAGCGCTGCGAGCGTTGTTCGCGGGCGCCGAGAGAGAAATTCACGCGTGATGTGAAATTTAGAGAGGCTTGGACGCGGCGCGCTCGGCGACATCGGCAACGATTTTGCGCATTTCGTCATGAATCAGGCCGTTGGATGCGATCAATTCCCTGTCACCGACGTGGTATGGCTGCCCGGAAAAATCAGTGACGATGCCGCCAGCCTCGCGCACTAGAAGAATTCCCGCTGCCGAGTCCCAGGATTTCAATCCGAATTCCCAGAATGCATCGAAGCGGCCGCAAGCGACCGAGCACAAATCGAGAGCGGCAGAACCCGCGCGGCGCACTCCGTGCGAGCGCAACGTAAATTCCCAGTAGTAGTGAATATTGGGATTCGAAGATCGTTTCTGCGATGGAAAGCCGGTGGCGAGCAGACTCTTTGAGATTGTTTGGATCTGCGAGACATGAATTTTCTTCTGATTCAGAAAACTGCCTTCGCCGCGCGTCGCCGTGAAAAGCTCGTTCAGGATCGGATTCAGAACTGCGGCGACGAGAGGCTCGTTATCTTCGAGGAGCGCGATCGAAACGGCGAAGCAGGGATAGCCGTGCGCGAAATTCGTCGTGCCATCGAGCGGGTCCACGTACCAGCAATATCGTGAAGACTTCGCGGCATTTTGATCGGCCGTGCCTCCGCCGCCTTCCTCCGCGACAATCGCGTGTTTCGGAAAGTGGGTTCGCAACCGGCTGACAATTGCAGCTTCGGATTTTTTGTCGGTCTCGGTGACGATGTCCACGTCGCCCTTGTACGAAATGGTCTGCGGGCGGCTGTGTTCTGCGACGAGAATCTCACCCGCCTCACGCGCCGCTTCGACAGCGACTTCGAGAAAATGCGTGGGGCTTGTTTCGCTGCCGCTCATTTCGGATTCCTCACCGTCAGATATTCCTTGCGATAGTGAAGCGTATTCGCTCCTTGCACGCGCAATTCGATGTGCCGGTAAACTCCCGGCGGCGGCGTGGGATGCGGGTAATAGCCTAGCAGATACTGCGTGCGCAATTCGCGGTCGATTCGGTCGAACATGGCCTGCAATTGATCGAATGTGTCGAGAATGTACATCGCACCGCCGGTGCTGTCGGTGATTGTGATCAACGCGTGCTCGCCGGCCGTGTTGCGTCCGCTTTCATTGGGGACGGGCCGAATCACGATCGAGTAAATCAGCGCCTCGGATGCAATGGCTGCGCGGCGCGCGTCTTCGAATTTGTAGGTACTCGTCGTTTCGCCAGCGTCGGTGAGCAGAACGATTACCCGTCGCCGGCCCGATGCGAGGCGCGAAATGGCGCGCGAACCCAGGACGACTGCGTCATACAGGACCGTTCCGGCACCGTTCGATAGCCGTTTCGTTGCCGCCTGAAGATCCGAAACGTTCGAGGAGAATTCGGAGAGTTGCGCGACGTCGTCGGAAAACTGAAAGACCGCCAACCGATCTATGGGCCGAACGATTTGCTTGACGAATCTTGATGCCGATTCCCCTTCGAATTTCAATTCCTTGAATGTGCTGAGGCTGGTGTCCACCATGAGCGCCAAATCGAGAGGCTGATTTGTTTCCGGCTCGAAACGCTCAATCTGCTGCGGCACGCCTTCTTCGAGAATTTGAAAGCTATCCTTCGGCAGATCAATGATCGGTCTTCCATCGGCGTCGAGCGCGCTTGCGATTACGGTTACGAAATTTGTTTGGACGTGGATGCCGCCTTGAGAGCCTTTTTGCGCGACCGAATCTCTTGTCGAGGCCGCGATCATGGCGCACGCCGGCACGAGCAGTCCGAATAGCAATCTCGAAATAGGTTTTTTCATCTAGGAGATAGATTCACTTGGGCGGGGATTGGCTGTCAGATGAATTGTCTGTAGCGGCAGGGATTTGGCCTTCGGCCCAGACGGAGCCGTCGGCGAAATATTCTTTCTTCCAGATCGGCACGGTGCGTTTGAGGGTATCGATCGCGTAACGGCAGGCATCGAACGCGGCGGCGCGATGCGGCGCGCTGACAACGATAAAGACGCTGGTTTCGCCGACGTTCAGCCGGCCGAGGCGGTGCACGATGGCGATATGACTGACGGCGAATTTTTCTCGAATTTGCGCGCCGATTTCGGTGATTTTGGCGAGCGCCATCGGCTCGTATGCTTCGTATTCGAGATAGAGCGTCTCGCGGCTGCGGAAATTATTGCGCACGAAGCCATCGAATATCACTGCGGCGCCGTCTTCGGGCGCGCGCATGGCCTTGACGATTTCTTCGCCGCGAATTGCGGTACGCGTTAGCTCGAAAAGATCGGAACCGGTGATGGTTTGTTGGCCGCCACTCACGGGAGGCAAGAAAGCGACCTCATCATTTTGCGCGAGAGGCGCGCGCCAGGGCGCGTATTCCTGATTTATGGAAGCAGCAACGGACGCGCGAAATTCGAGCAATTTGGGATATTGCTGGCCGTAACGCGCGAATAAATCCTCGAGACGCGCGCCTTCGCTCAGTTCGGCGTCATCTTGCTGAAGCCCGGTGATTTCGCGGAGCTGGCCGAAGAATAAAACGCGCACTCGCATCAGCTCTATCTTAGCCCGACGTGAGTGGCATTTCTATCAGCATTGGCCGCGGATACGGGTCAGTTTCAGAGTGGCGGGCTGGGTGGGCCAGTGGTGTTTGCGCTTAAACTTTTTCCACAGGCTTCCACAGATTTGCACAGATTTTTTTTCGCAATTTTATTGACGCGCGATTTCAAAACATTTATCTTGCGCGTCAGATTGAACCGGGAAGTGTAGAAACTTAGCGGTTCAGCTCGAGGTCGCGAGAGTCTAACGGCTAACGCGATGGAGAGAGGAACCGGGAAGTTGAAAGACTTCGCGATTCAGCATAGAGGTCGCAAGAGCTTAACGGCGATTGCGGCGTCAGGCTGAATCGGGAAGCTCGGAGAAGTAGCGGTTCGGCGCAGAGGTTGCGATGGCTTAACGGCTGTTGCGATGCTGAGCCGGTTGCGAGATCTCGGAGGCTTTGCGATTTGGTTTCGTTGCAGCGAGGGCCTAACGGCTTTGGCAGCGCCGGGCTCGATCGAGAAGCTCGTAGGGAGTACGCTTCAGTTTGGAAGAGTCAGCACGCCGCAAGGCTGTTGAGTCACCGGATTGACTCGGAAGCCTAGACTTTACGGCTCGATTTAGAGGGCGCAACACGTTTCACGACGTGTTGCGCCCTCAACTTTTACAATGTGTTTTTCCAGCGTTCTTAAATTGGCCTTCACGCTCAGTCGAGCCCCCCGACGACTCCCTCCAAGTTGCCGATGAACTTCTGCCATCCCCAGTTCGCACCCTTGTAGGCGGCATCTGTGTTTGACCGGAAACCGGAATGCTCCATGCGGACATGCGTGCCGCCCGTGGTCGGAGTCAACGTCCAGGCGACGACGCTCTTCAAACCCATAGAACTCCAGCTGTAGGAGAGCCGTGAATTCGGTTCGACCACCAGGACTTCACCGTCTATGATCCCGTCCCAATTCGGCACAGGTGTGGAGCGAAAGTTGAACCGGTGGCCCACGATCGGCTGGAAATCATTCTTCATCAGCCATTCCTCAATCAATGCGCCTTCCGTGAGCGCACGCCAAATTTTTTCCGGCGAATGTGGTATTTCGCGTTCAATGACGAGAGTGTGTGACGGGGCGGTTTGGGTCATTTGTCCATCCTTTTCAGAAGATTTTCGAGTTGATCGAATCGGTCGCGCCAGAAAGTTCCATACAGGCTCATCCAGTCGACCAGGGGTGCCAGCGCTTGGGGTTGGGCTCTGTAGTGAGTTTCGCGACCCTCGCGCCTGTCGCGGACCAGACTGGCAAGCTTTAGCACACGAAGGTGCTTCGAAACCGCCGGTTGTGAAACTCCGGCGCGATAAGTCAAAGCATGCACGGTCTGCTCCCCGTCGCGGGAGAGGTGCTCGAAGATTGCGCGACGGGTCGGGTCGGAGAGGGCCTTGAAGACGTTCTCTGTCGCGGCTTGCATGAACAAACCATAACCATTTGGCTATGGATTGTCAAGCTCAATTTATCGGATGTTTGAAATTGAAAATCATATCGTCGACTAGGTTTTAGTTTTGGTAAACCCTGAGAACCTGCGAGAATGCCATCCAACGATAAAACATGAAAACTTCTCTTCGCCAGATTTTGGCTGATTCGCACGTCTCGGCGGTTGCTATCGCGGTACTGCTGATTTGGTTGATTGATTCAGTATTCGAAGCTCTGTGGGGACCCATTCTTAATGCGGCCAGTTTCTTGTTCACCGCGGTCGCAGTTCTTGGCCTTCCCTACATTCCGCCCATATTTAGTTTTTCTCAGCGATTCTTCTCTCAATCGGCATCTTTCTTTTCAATGCCCTTAGCTCTCTCGCGATCGCGTGGCTTTTGTCTCGCTGGGTCTATGGAACTGGGCCGTTCCGCGGCCTAAGAAGTTATGGGGAGCGACTTGTGAGGAAAAGCCATGCTTGAGCGACTGAAGCGAGCAATTGTGGAGAGTTATGTGGGAGCTATCGCGCTTGGTTGGCTACTCGCGGAAGGTATGACGCATTTCGTGGGAATCTTCGCAGCGCCGGTCGGTGGCTGGGTTTCGCAAAGCAACTACCGTGACGTGATACAAAAGAACGCGGGGTCGATCGGATTCCCATTCGATGATGCCCTGCCCGAATTGCTGAGGGCTTTTTTACTTCTCGTAATCTGGTATGTCCTGATGCGCTGGCTCTATTTTAAGCCCCGGGATATCAGCTCATCTAAGTCTGTGACGGACGTTGAGCCTCCGGCCTAGGCAAACATGCTTAGCGCCGAGGCTAAAGCTCATCGAGGGCGAGGGAGCTTTTGCGGAATCAGCCTGCCTGAACGGCATTGAAGTAAGGATGCGCTTTTTTCAAGGAGAACCAATTCATGAGATGGACGCCGGGTGACGAGAGTCCTGACATCGAGGATCGCCGCGATGAGGGTGGCGGGGGTGGCTTTCAGTTCGGCGGCATCCATATTGGGATCGGTGGCGCGATTGTTCTGTTGGTGCTCAGTTTAATTTTCAGGACCAATCTTTTTGCATTGCTTGGCGGCGGGACGGGGGATACGGGCACGGCGGTCAGCCAACCGAATCCTGCTCAGGATGCCGCCGAGAAACCGCTGGTGCAATTCGTGTCGTTCGTGCTGGATGACGTGCAGAGCACGTGGACGCTGCTTCTGCCGCAGCAGACTGGTGTCGCCTACCGGCACGCCAAGCTGGTGCTTTTCCGCGACTACACGCAGTCCGGCTGCGGCGGTGCGAGTTCCGCCACGGGGCCTTTCTATTGTCCTGATGATGAGAAGGTTTACATTGACCTGGGCTTCTTCGACGAGTTGAACCGGCGGTTCGGAGCGCCCGGCCAGTTTGCTCAGGCCTACGTTCTGGCGCACGAGCTGGGACATCACATACAGAAATTGACGGGAATTGAAAATAAGGTGCGTCAGCTTCAGGAAAGCAATTCACGCGAAGTGAATCCGCTGTCTGTGAAACTTGAACTTCAGGCTGATTGTTTTGCCGGGGTCTGGGCGCATTCGACTCAACAGCGCGGCCTGCTCGAAAAAGGAGATGTGGAATCGGCGCTCGGGGCTGCAGCTGCCGTTGGCGATGACCGGCTACAGAAAATGTCGACCGGCCATGTCAGTCCAGAATCGTTTACTCATGGCACTTCCGAGCAGCGGATGCACTGGTTCAATTCGGGTTTAGACAATGGAACGATCGCAGCCTGCAATACCTTCGACCACCCAGAGTAAGTCAGGGAGAGGTCCACTGGCTGAATGTCACTGAGATTCAATTCTAGTGAACCAGCGGCGCGCCATTCAGATACTTTACGAGCAGAACTTCGTTACCCTTTTCGCTATAGATGAGCTCGTCCACAAGTTTTTTCGCGAGCAAGACACCGTAGCCGCCCGGGCGCAACCCTTTGGCGTCTCGGTGCTCGATGTGGCGAACCGGGTCTTCGCTCGGATTGGCGATGGCGGCGTGCTCGATTTCATCGAGAGTGAAACCCTCGCCGGGATCTTTCACGCGGCAGATGACCATTTGCCTGGCGCGCACATAAGATATTTCCACGTACTGATCGGGACGGAAGTGCCCTCCGTATTCGATGGCGTTAATTAGAATTTCCCAGAATGCGGCGGCCACGGCTTCGCTTTCGGGTCCCGGCAGATCAGCGATCTCGTGGATGAATTGGCTTAGCCGGCCGGCTGTCTGCATGTCGCAACGTGCCAGAAGACGAATCCAGTCGGGAGTTGCCGACTTCACCTCGATACCGTCATCCCAGCAGGGTTCCTCTGCGGCCTTGGTCACCATTTCGACTAGCGACGGGAGAGAGAAGGGTTTTGAGAAGTAACTAAAAGCGTGCGCGCGCATGGCCGCGATGACATCGGCGGGAGTACTTTCATCGGTCAGGATAATGACGCGCGTATGGGGTTGTGTAATTCGAATTTTGCGGAGCAGTTCGACATCCTCTTTGGCGGAAGTGTTCTCGCTGGTGAGGATGAGGTCGAAGTGTGTGGCGCTAGCGAGAGCGAGTGCCGTCTTGTTATCCGGCGCATGTTGAACGCTCCAAACCAGCGGATCGAGAACATCGGCAAGCGCCGCGTAAATTTCTGGATCGGCGTCTATGAAAAGGGCCTTCTTTCGCGCCGAAGACTGCGAGCCGAAGTGTCGAGTGGAACTCACGTTTCCGCCGATATCGCGGAACTACTCTAACCGAAATCGCTCACGTGGGACTAGAGTGCCGAATAGTCACGTGGGGTCCAACAATTTTAAATCGAACTCACGCGAACACGAGCGCGGCGCATGGTGGGGCATCCTACAGGATCGAATGCGATGCCGGACGAGATTCTCGCTACTCCCATCGAAAGACTTTGGCCGAGAGTGCGGTGCAAATGAAAAACAACAGGACCAGCGCCGCTACGTCTCCCCAGTGCGCTGACCACGCGTCGCCCTTCCAGATGCCTTCGAGCAGCGACACTGCATAGGTTAGCGGCACAACTCTTGCCACGGCTTGGAGCGCTGGCGGGAACGATTCAACCGGCACGAAGAGTCCCGAGATAGCGATCATGGGGTACAGAATGACGGCGCCGATGGGCTGCGCAAAGCGCGCGGTGGGAACGATGCTGGCGATGAGAAAGCCGATGGACAAGATGCTCCAAGTGCTGATCAGCAACGCGATCGTGAACGAGAAAAATGGAACATGAAAGCCGACTGGGTAGTAACGCTTGCCCGCAAGGATCATCAAGGCCAATGTAGCCGCGGTGAGGGTCAGTTTGACGATCACGTGGGCGGAAAGAATCGTCTGTGGACGCAGCGGCGTGGCGCGAAGCCTCTTGAGAATGCCTCCTTCGCGGTAAATCGAGATGATGGTGACCAGCGACAGTACGGCGCTGACGGAGATCAGGACCGACGCGAGAACTGGCAGGCCCATGCGGATAAACCCGGTGGCGGCGAATGAGGACGGCGGGATTCCGCGGCCAGCTACGCGACCCAATACAACGAAAAATATAACCGGAAAAACGATTGTTCCAAACGCGCCAAGCGGCTCGCGGAGGAATATCTTTATCTCAATCCAGGTTAGTTTCCACAGTCCACTCAGCATAATTTTAAGCGCCTAGTCGCGAATCGAGTGGCCGGTCAATTTGAGAAAGACGTCCTCGAGGTTCGGTAGAATCGTGCGGAAATCCGTGACGCGGATTCCATTCTCGGATAAACAACGGATCACTTCGGTCACGAGATCGTCGCCCCGGCCGCGAATCGTGAATTGCGAGCCGCTGCGAATCACCGCCTCGACTCGAGGGATCGCTCGAAAATGCTCTTCAGCGGTGAGGTCGTCAGTGGCGAGGACGACCGTTCGCTCCGGGCAGTGACGTTTGACGAGGCTGTCCGGTCTGTCGATATCAATCACGCGCCCGTGCTCGATGATCGCCACTCGGTCGCACAGTCGTTCCGCCTCTTCCATGAGATGAGTGGTCAAGAAAACCGTCTTGCCGCGCTCGCGGATGCCTCGCACCAGTTCCCAGATCGCCCGCCGAGCTTGCGGATCAAGCCCGGTGGTCAACTCGTCGAGAAATACAACTTCTGGATCATTGATCAGCGCAAGGGCGATGAACAGCCGCTGCTTCTGGCCTCCGGAGAGATTCATAAACCAAGTGTTCCGCTTTTCCACGAGGCCGAGCTGTTCGAGCAGCCGTTCGGCGTCTATCGCCTTCTTCTGGTAAAGCGAAGCCCACAGGTCTACCGCCTCCCATACTTTGATTCGCTTCTGCAGTTGCGCCTGCTGGAGCTGAACTCCAATCCGGTCTTGCAGCTTGTAGACATCTTTGAAGGGATCAAGACCCAGCACCGAGATGGCGCCCCGGTCAGGCGTGCGTATACCCTCGATGCACTCCATCGTGGTGGTCTTTCCCGCGCCGTTGGGGCCGATTAAGCCGAAGATCTCACCGTCGTAGACCTCGAACGATACTTCGTCCACGGCCACTGTTGAGCCGTAGGTTTTGCGGACTTTGGAAACTTGAATGACTGGACGCATGCGCATTTGCAGAATCGCGCGGTAATTCACTGAACCGAAACACGACTTTATATCACGGACGTGGCCTAAGTCCCGATTACCCGGGCCATGGAACAATGAGCCACTAGTTGTCCCCGGCGGGTTGCGAGTGAGCAGGTTGCGCGATGTGGGCGATTTGCTGCAGGCGATCTGTCGCGCGGACCAGAGCTGCCGCGATTTCGTCGGCTTCACGTTGCGCCGTGGCCACATCTTTTCGATCAACCGCTTCTCGCAGGCCGGGTAATCTCGCTGCTTCGTAGCCTGCATAAGTCCCGGGAGCATACAAAGTGTGTTTGTACCACGGGCGTCCGATGAGTCCGCGCGGGGAAAGAAAAGCTTGCTCGACATCGGCGAGTTTGAGATTGATTTCGGTTTGCGTCGAGGCGTTCGATGGCGCGATCTCGAGCGCTCGCAGTGCGGGCGTGACTTGCGCGGCGGCCAGGGTAAGGGCGGTGACCGCATCGGAAATGCCGTCGAGGTTGAGAGTGGCCAGTCCATTCTTTTTGGCGTCAGTAGAAAGCGTGGCGAGTTGATTCTGAATGTCGGAAGCATAGGCCGAGTAGTCGAACGGCAGGACATCGGCTTCGTCGAGACGCAGCGCCAGCGTTCCCAAAATTCGCGCGAGGGCTGCGTGGTATTCGAACGTGGGATCGCCAAAATGCTTCATCCAGAAGAAATCGTCGTAGAGCGAATGATAGACGCCGTATTCGCCGCCGAATCCGAGATCGATCGAAGGAATTCCGGCGTGATCGAAGAACGGGCAGAAATCGGAACCGGCTCCGAGCGCGCCGATGGCGACGTCGCCATTGGCCATGAGGGGTTCTTCGCGCGCGACTCCGCTCGATTCGGGCTTGGCGTGCTCGACGCGATCTTTCCACGCGTCATACACCGTCTTGCCTGTGATCGGATCGGCCACCTCGCGCGAGACTTCGCGCACAAGTTCGCCGAGTGACGGCGTCGCAGAGGCGGAGAAATTCGGTCCAGCGACGCCGACATCGGTGTTCACATAGGCGACGGCTTTCGCTTGCAATTCCTTCAGATTGTCTTCGACCCATTCCGTCGAGCC
>PMAA01000260.1 GCA_003152355.1 Acidobacteriota bacterium
ACGTTCTGCAGAATTCCGTCAACGCGGAATCGGACGCGGTATTCTTTCTCGTATGGCTCGACGTGAATATCGCTCGCTCCGCGCTTCACGGCATCGGTCAGAATCAGGTTAACCAGCTTGATGATGGGGGCTTCGTCGGCGGCCTTCTCTAGCTCCGCCAGGTCCATTTCCGCTTCTTCTGCCGCGAGTTCCAGGTCGGCTTCTTCGCCGGCCAGGTCNNTCATGAACTTGATATCGTCCATGGCGAAAACGTTCGTCGGATCGGTCATCGCAATCGTTAAAGTCGAGCCCACACGGGAAAGGGGCACGATCTGGTAACGAATGGCCGTCTCTTGCGGAACCAGCTTGATAACCGACGCGTCTACTTCGTAGAATTTGAGGTTAATGGACGGGACGCCGTATTGGCGGGATAACACCGCAGTAATATCCTCGTCACTGACGAGGCCCATTTTTACGAGACAGGTCCCCAGGCGGCCGCCATTCTTCTTCTGGTAGTCGAGCGCCTGCTTCAACTGATCCTGGGAGATCAGGCTGTCCTTTACCAGAATTTCGCCCAGCCTCGACGACATACTTCGGCTCCTGCGGCTGACTGCGCCGGGAAACCAAAGGCTAGCACGCGCGCTCACGCTCGTCGGACACCGCATCGGCCCGTCGTTCTGAAATAGGTACTCCCTGTACGAAGGTACAGGTGTGAATTCCAAGCCACACACGCGGCTTGACTTGCCTTCAGGGCGTCGTTATCTTCAAAACAAGATGCTCGCTGCTGCACTCCCTATGCCGGAAAATGTCTGTCCCGCAATTTCGCAAATTGATATGGCCACCCCATTTCCGGGCGTGTCGCAACATGAGAACAATGGCGTCTTCTCTATCGGCGGCCGTTGTTTCCGGATCCTTCGCGAACTGGAAATTATTCGCGCCGGTCGCATAAGTTTAGCGGCGAAATGCCCTCGCCGGATCAATCCATGAAGGAGCGACGTTGAGCCAACGGCCGTGGACGCAAAAGCTCTGGCTCGCCGTCGGAGGACTATCGCTCGTCCTGCTTGCCGCGGCTATTTTCACCCTTGGGTCACTCAACGCTCCGGTTCACCCCGAGCGAAGCGATGCTCTGGTCATTCTCTTCGCGCTATCGACCTTCATAATTCTGGCGTTTTTGGTTTTTGGACTTGTTCTGCTCAGAAATCTTCTCCGGCTGTGGGCCGATCGCAAAGCTGGCCAGCTAGGATCTCGCTTCAAGACCAAGATGGTTTTTGGCGCGATGGGTATTGCGTTGCTGCCACTGGTTTTCCTTTTCTTGTTCAGCTATTCGCTTGTCAACCGGACGCTGAACTTGTGGTTTCCGAAGCCGCTCGAAATTGCCAACGCTCAGAGCCAGAAACTGCTAGACGAGTTGGGCCGTGAAGTACACGACCGCCTGAATGATCGCGCCGCGCGTGCGATTCCTATATATCTTTCCGCCGGAGCGCGCGGAATGATGGACGACTCCGTTGGCCCGACTGCTCCGCCAAGTGCGGTATGGGCTCTTGACCGAAATGGCCAGATACTTGACGCTGCACCGGCAAGCCTCCTTCCTGACCACCTCCACAAAGCGCGGCTGCTTCCTTCGGGTGCGGAAATTTGGCAGACGGATGGCGACACATACATCACCGGCTCCGCTCCATTCGATGGCGGCCGGCTTTACGTCGCGAGAAAACTTCGCCCGGATTTTCTCGCGGGATTCAATACGATCGAGAGCGAAACCGACAACTACCAGCAGCAACGCACGCACATCCGCCTTTACAAGAACCAAATCTTACTGGCTCTGCTTCTGATCACGGTTCTGCTTCTCTTCTCGACGACGTGGGTTGCGCTATTTCTCTCGAAGCAAGTGACCGTGCCGATTCAGGCCCTGGCCGAAGCAACGCAGGAAATCGCGCGCGGAAATTTCGATCATCGCGTGACGGTGCAAGCTCAGGACGAGCTGGGCACGCTTGTTTCGTCCTTCAACGACATGACAGCTCAACTTGGCGAAGGGCGCCGGCAGATTAACGAATTCACGCGCAACCTCCAGCAAGCATTTGAAGAGCGTGAGCGCCGCCGCAAGTTGATGGAAGCAATTCTCGAAAATATTCCGACGGGAGTTCTGTCGCTCGATGCCGACGGAAAGATCTCGCGCGTCAATTCGGCCGTCTCGACAATATTCGGCGAGACCCGCGTGCAAGCGCACACGCTCTCTGAGTTATTCGGAGAAGAGGCGGCGCGCGCCGTGCTGTCTTTAATGCGGCGCGCCCTGCGAATGGGTGTTGCGTCCCGGGAAATTGAAATCGCCGCTTCCGGGCGTCTGGTCCGCACCGCCGTTACGGTAAGCTCGCTCGGCCCGCGCCGCTCGAATTCGGGATTTGTGGTCGTGATTGACGATCTCACCGAGTTGCTGCGCGCCCAGAGGGCGGCGGCATGGCAGGAGGTCGCGCAGCGTATCGCCCACGAGATTAAAAATCCGCTGACCCCGATTGTCCTTTCCGCGCAGCGTCTGAAGCGTTACCTCGATCGATTCGGGCGTTCGAGCGGCCCGCCGGCGCGAATGGAATTGGAATCGCTCGTTGCCGAATGTGCCGGCCTGATTGAGCGCGAAGTGCATACGCTCGAGTCGCTCGTTGATGAATTTTCGCAATTTGCGCGGTTTCCCTCTGCGCGCCTCGCCCCTTCGGACCTGAACGCAATCGTTTCGAGCGCGGTGGCACTGTTTCAGGGGCGCCTCGAGGGAATTACGCTGCAGACCAACCTGGCGCCGAATCTGGCTACCGTAAGAGCGGATCCCGAATTGTTGCGCCGGGTCCTCGTTAATTTGATCGACAATGCCGCCGAAGCAATGGAAGGCTCGACGCTTCGGCAATTACGAGTGGCCACCCGAGCAAGGGCCGATGGTGACGGCGTGGAAATCGAAGTTTCGGATACGGGCCATGGCATCTCGCCCGCCGACAAGGATCGCCTTTTCCAGCCGCAATTCTCAACGAAAGACCGCGGTACTGGCCTCGGACTCGCGATCGCCAGCCGCATTGTCGCCGAGCACAACGGAACGATTCGCGTGGAAGATAACAATCCCATCGGCGCGCGATTCCTGATTCGTTTCCCTGCCGCCGAATCTCCCGCGCAGGTGACGGCGCCGGCAGACTCAGTCGCGGATGCTACTGGCGCCGATTTTGAATCCGCAACAGGGTTCAACACCGACGGCGCGGACGATTAATCGTGCCTGCCTCCATCCTCATCGTGGACGACGAACGCGGGATTCGCGAATCTCTCGCCGCCCTACTTCGCGAAGAAGGCTATTCGGTGGAAGCCTTAGCCTCCGGCGAGGAATGCCTCAAGACACTGTCCGATCGGTCGTTTGATCTTGTTCTTCTTGACGTTTGGCTTCCCAAGATTGACGGCCTGGAGACGTTGGAGAAGATCAGCGAGCTCGACACTCCTCCAATGGTCGTCATGGTTTCCGGCCACGCGAACATCGAGACCGCTGTCCGCGCGACGAAGCTCGGCGCTTTCGATTTTTTGGAGAAGCCGCTCTCGCTCGACAAAACCGTCCTGGTTGTCAAAAACGCGCTCGACTATCTTCGGCTCGAATCCGAGAATCGCCGGCTGCGCGCGGAACTCGAGCAGCGATTTCAGATTCTCGGCAGCAGCGTTCCGATGAAGGCGCTGCGGCAGCAGATTGCTCTGACGGCTCCGACCAATGGGCGCGTGCTGATCTACGGCGAGAGCGGAACTGGCAAAGAATTGGTCGCGCGTGCGCTTCACGCTCAGAGCCCACGCGCCTCGCAGCCGTTCGTCGAATTGAATTGTGCGGCCATTCCCGAAGAGCTCATCGAGTCCGAACTATTCGGCCACCGCAAAGGCAGCTTCACTGGGGCGAGTGAAGATAAACTCGGCAAATTTCAAAAGGCCGACAGCGGCACGTTGTTTCTCGACGAAGTCGGCGACATGAGTCTGAAAACTCAGTCGAAGGTTTTGCGCGCGCTCGAGGAACAGCGCGTTGAACCTCTTGGCTCAAATCAAACTGTTCGCGTGGATGTCCGCGTCATCGCCGCGACGAATAAAAAACTCGACGAAGAGATTGCCCGTAACGCCTTCCGCGAGGATTTGTTTTACCGCCTGAACGTAATTCCGTTCACTGTCCCCGCGCTTCGCGAGCGCACCGAAGACATCCCGATTCTCGCGGCACATTTCCTCAATGAATTCTGCCGCTCCTACGGCAAGAAGCCCAAAGAGCTATCGGCGGCCGCGATGGAAGTGTTGCTGCAATATCCGTGGCCGGGAAACGTTCGCGAATTGAAAAATCTGATCGAACGTCTCGTGATCATGTGCCCGGCTACGCGGATTGAGCCGCATCACTTGCCGCCCGAGGTCTTCCGCGGCGTGCCCAGTAGCCCGCAGAAACCTTACGGCAGTCTGCATGAAGCTCGCTCGGCATACGAACGCGAGTTTGTGCTGCGCAAGCTGGAGGAAAATCGCTGGAATATGACGCGCGCGGCCGCCGCCCTTGGACTCGAACGCAGCCACCTTTACCGCAAGATGAAATCATTGGGAATTACGGGCGTCCAGCCGGAGCGCGCCGCTCGCTAGACTTCGTGCGGGCTTCGGCTACGCACCATCTTTTTCTTCCGGTTTTTGCTCTGGTTCTGGTTCCCGGTCTTGTTCTTGCCTCTCTCCCATCTCTTGGAGCTGACGCCGCCAGTCAATCTGCCGCACCAACGCCGGCCTCTGCCGCCAATTCGGCTGAACCTTGACGAACAATTCGAGGAAAATCTTGCTTCCGAGCAGCCCCTCGAGTTCCAAACGTGCATCCGTTCCGATTTTCTTGAGCGTTGCGCCGCCCTTGCCGATCAGTATGCCCTTCTGCCCATCCTTTTCCACGTAGATCGTCGCGCGAATCCGAAGGAGCTTGTCAGACTCATCGAAGCTTTCAATCAACACAGCGACGGAGTGCGGCACTTCTTCGCGAGTCGCGACAATCGCCTTTTCGCGAATGAATTCCGCTGCCAGAAATCGCTCGGGTTGATCGGTGAATTGGTCGGTCGGAAAATACGGCGGATTTTCGGGCAGGTAAGAAATCCAGCTTCCCGTCAACTCGGCGAGGCCGTCGTCTTTCAGTGCGGAGATCGGAAAGATCTGATCGAATTCAGCTTCGTGGCTATAACGATCGATCAGAGGCAGCACGTGCTGCTTCATGATGCGATCCACTTTGTTCAGAAGCAAAAACTTCGTCCCGTGAAATCGCCGCACCCACTCCAGCGCGTGTCGGTCGCCGGCGCCGAACGCGGCCGTGGAATCCACGATGAGCGAAAGGATGTCGATCCCTTCCACCGCCTGCTGCACCTCCTCCATCATCTGCCGGCTCAAAACATTCGATGGCTGGTGAAGCCCCGGCGTATCAATCAGCACGATCTGCGCGTCGTCGCGATTCACAATTCCCTGGATGCGGTTGCGCGTCGTCTGCGGCCTCGACGAAACGATCGCTACCTTCTTCCCCACGAGCGCATTCACGAGCGTGGACTTGCCCGCGTTCGG
>PMAA01000144.1:0-1867 GCA_003152355.1 Acidobacteriota bacterium
AGAGTCGGTCAGAGTTTTGGCGAGGGACAGGTAATGGCTGGCGGCTGTATTCCCTGGCCGAGAAGCCGGCAAACGCGCTCCTCGATCGAGTAGGATTTTCCCGTCCCTGGGCTCGCGACGAGCCGTAACTCAGCGGCCTTATTCGCCGAGCTGAATAGACTTCGACTGGTACCGCGATGACGGAAGGATCGCCGTCTCATCCATTTGTCGTTGGCCAATCGTAACTTCGGAACCACCCTCGAAAATCCAAGTACTCCCTTTCCCCGACTGGACAGCACTCCCGCTCGAGCCTAAAACCGATCCGCTACGCCAAGTACGAACCACGATAAAATAGTCTGCGCCAAGCGAAGAAAGACGCCATCAGAGCCCGGAGGCCCCTGCCTCCGGAGGACTGTAAAATCTCAAAATCTTGTTTGTTTAATGCACCCGCAACTCTTCAACACGATCCAAAAACGCATGATCGTTCTCCGCGTGATATTGAATTCGCACCTGATCTCCCACCGAAATTCCCCGCAGCGATTCGTGCATCTCGAATTCCATAGTGCGCGCCTCCGGCTCTCCCGCAACTGCAACCGTCAGCTTCATTTCATCTAGCGCGAGAATTTTCCCAATCAGCGTGCCTCCTCCGATAACCGAGCCGCCTGATTTACCCGGAAAATATCGTCTCAGCCATCCGGTTTCTCGAAGATTGTCGTGTTCGAACTGGCGNNTTGAGCACGCTCGATCGATTCAGATAGCCAACCATATTCTTCGGATTCGCGCGATCGACCACCGGCAGCCGCCCCACATTATGCTGGAGCATCCGAAAAACAGCATCGAACGCCCGTTCATCCGGATAAGCGACGAGCAGCGATTTCGTCGCTACATCCAGCACTGCTAAATCGCCCGCCGGATGCCGCTCCACAGCGCGCAGCAAATCCGTTTGCGTCAATAGACCCACCAATTCGCCATTTTGCGACACGACGGGAAGCCCTCGCGTCAGATCGAGATGCATGTCGCCCTTTGCGATGCGGTCGCCAAGTTCGCGCACTGTCATTTCGGCTGAAATCGTCGGCACAGTTTGGCGCATGAGTTCCCGCACGCGCACTTGCTTCAGGATATCCGCTTCAAATTCCTGATGAACGTCGAGTCCGCGACGTGAAAGTTTCTCCGTCATGATCGAGTTTGGCAAATAGCGCAGCGCGATCGCATCGGCGATCACCGAGACGAGCATCAGCGGAAGTATCGCGTTGAAGTCGTGCGTGATCTCGAACGCAAAAACGATAAATGTAAATGTCGCACGTGACGCCGCCCCGAACACAGCGCCCATAGCCACTAGCGCGTACGCGCCCGGCGACAGATGCGCACCCGGAATCATCCAGTTCACAAGCATCGCGAAGACGCCGCCCATCGCCGCGCTCGACATGAACATCGGAGCCAGCAACCCGCCCGAAGTTCCCGACCCCAGCGAAATCACCAGCGCCAGCGCCTTGAACACCGCGACGAGAAGCAGGATCTTCAGCGTCAAATTGTTGTTCAAAATATCGGAGATCGTGTCGTACCCGACACCCAGCACACGCGGCACGAAAAAACCGATTATACCGAGCCCAAGCGCGCCGATGGCGGGATGCCAAAAATCGCTCATCGGCAGACGTTCGAACTGGTCCTCCACCCAGTAGAGCACTTTCGTGAATCCGATCGCGGCAATGCCACAAATGATGCCCAGAAGAAGATAGAAGGGCAGGCCGACGGGCAATCCGTAATTCACATTGCCCATCTGAAACATCGAATGCTGTCCGAGAAGGAAATATCGGACGCTTGTGGCCATCGTGCTGGCAACCACCAACGGAATAAAAGATCGCGCGCGAAATTCAAAAAGCAGCAGCTC
>PMAA01000144.1:1976-2828 GCA_003152355.1 Acidobacteriota bacterium
CCATCGCCTCAGGAATCCCGTGGCCCTTTATTTTATCGGAGCCATATTTCGCCATCACTCCGACGATCAATCCGCCGATCACCGGCACGACAATCACCCACGTACCAATCTGCGTATGTTCGGGGCTGCGGAAATGAAAGGACCAATCGTGGTAAAACGCGATATTGGTGAAAAGGCCGATCAGATCGTAAAGAACGTACGCGATGAGGCCCGCAAAACTTCCGATCGCCGCAGCAAGCAGCGATATCAATCCCATCCGATAACCGGAAACCGGCGCCGGCTTGCCAAGCCCAGCCATTCCTCCAATCGAATCGCCCATCTGCGCCCCAACTGACACGTGTTTGTGAATCTCGTTCAGAATTTCCGCGCGAACCCACCCGTAACTTCCCAGCCGAACAGTTTCAACGCCGCCGTCCGAAACTTCAGTGCCCGAGACTCGAACTGCAGTACCTCAAGGGCATTCAGCAGTCCTCGTCTAGCGCCAGCCACCCCGTAACTTCAGAGCCCGGAGTCCCCCGCCTCCGGAAACACTCGCCAATCTCAAGGCTCAAGCCCTCAGTTCGGTGAATGGACGCGAATAACTTGCGACTCGCCCTACCCAGCTCCGCATCTGCCCGATTTTCGCAGCTGCCGTGCTGAAGCGCGATCCATTCTGCGAAATGAAATCTTCCAGGGCTCGAAGTAGCCTTCGCCCGGCCGTCCGCAGTTCATCGCGATGCGGCAGAGAAACGCGCTTGAGCTTCCGTTCGCCAGTCGGCGTGAGCTGAACAAGAACCTGCCGCCGATCCACCCGGCTGCGCGCGCGCCGCACCAGCCCGCGTTTCTCCAGGCGATCCATCAATTCGACGGCGC
>PMAA01000144.1:2925-3756 GCA_003152355.1 Acidobacteriota bacterium
CGTATTCCGATGTAAATTGTCTTTTTCGGCCAACACGTGCTTCTGGTGTCGACAAATGCGGAAGCGCCAGTGATTGTCTATAAGCAACATTTCTTCGCAAACACTGCTACGTCAGAGCCCGGAGGCTTGCCCTTCGATTGATCGGGCTAGAGCAGGAGTTTCCGTACGATTCTTGTTGAAGGAACATAGTGTTTTCCGAATATCGAGTTCAATGGCTCTGCGATTCCGGTCCTGCTTGAGTAGTGGACGTGCAGTCGGAATTAGCTTCGCCCGACCGATGATTTAAACAACCGTCAGCACTGCGATGCCAGAAGGGGAGACACCGCAACCTTAGGAACACCTTCACTCAAAATCCGACCGATCAGCTCGATTCTCTGTGCCCCATTCGCGGAAAATATCCATAGAGCCCTGGTAATGTTCCCGCTGAAATGGCGGGAACCGAGAATTGGCCTGACACTGGCTGTCGGAGGGTAGTCAATTCGGTCTGGCAATTCCCTTTGTTCCGTGAAAAGGCACTACTCGACACGGCTTCGGAGAAAAACGGCACGATCGAAGCGCCAATTCGGGTCTTGGAGCACTCGCAGGCGCTGACCCGCATATTATTCGGGCATTTTGGCCCGCAAAATCGACATTTGGGACCAAAGGGCACCAAGAGAGCGAAACGCCGAGACTGGCTGGCGGAGGACGCAGTCGCGANNGAACAGGGAATTAACAGGGAAAAATATCCGTCCGTTAGCCGTAGATTCTGCATTTGAAAATGCCGCCCTGCTTGGCGGCACGTCAAGGTATCGAAGAGAGCGAGAGCAATCTCCGGTCGGGATTATGGCGAGT
>PMAA01000034.1 GCA_003152355.1 Acidobacteriota bacterium
CGGCCGCATCATGATCAAGTATGTGAAAGACGGCAAGAAGAAAGAACTCGATTTCCGCGTTTCCATCGTTCCCACGCTCTTCGGCGAAAAAATCGTCATGCGCTTGCTCGACAAGGAGAACCTGCGCCTAGACATGACGAAACTCGGTTTCGAGGCCGAGTCACTCGCGAAGTTCGAGCGCAACATCCTCAGGCCTTACGGAATGGTTCTGGTAACCGGGCCGACGGGATCGGGAAAAACAAATACTTTGTATTCCTCGGTCGCGCGTCTGAACACGCCGGAAACGAACATCATGACGGCGGAAGATCCCGTCGAATTCCAATTGGCCGGCATCAACCAGGTTCAGATGAAAGAGCAGATTGGGCTGAATTTTGCTTCGGCTTTACGGTCCTTCTTGCGGCAAGACCCCAACATCATCCTCGTCGGCGAAATCCGAGACTTCGAAACTGCCGAAATCGCGGTCAAAGCCGCATTGACGGGCCACTTGGTGCTGTCCACGCTACACACCAACGACGCACCTTCGACGATCAGCCGGCTCATGAACATGGGTATTGAACCGTTCCTCGTGGCGACGTCGGTCAATTTGATTTGCGCGCAGCGCCTTGTGCGCCGAATTTGCGCGAACTGCAAGGAGGCCTCGCCGATTCCCGCGCAGGCTTTAATTGACGCAGGCGTGCCGCCGGACGAAGTTCCGAATACGACGGTCTACGTCGGCCGGGGCTGTAGCGTGTGCAACAACTCGGGCTACAAAGGCCGCGTAGGTTTGTACGAGGTGATGGAAATCAACGACGATCTCCGCGAGTTGATTCTCGTCGGCGCCTCTTCGCTTGAGCTGAAAAAGAAGTCGCTCGAAATTGGGATGATCACCTTGCGGAAGAGCGGTTTAATCAAGATGGCGCTGGGGCAGACGACGATGGATGAAGTGCTGCGCGAAACTGTGCTGTAGGAGAAGAGACGATGGCCGGGATAACACTAAGCGAACTTCTGAAAAAAATGATCGAGATGGGGGGCAGCGATCTTCATCTGTCAACGAACAGCCCGCCGCGCATCCGCGTCCACGGCAAACTGCGTCCGCTCGACATGCCACCCCTAACGGCGGCCGATACGAAGGCGCTTGCCTATAGCGTGCTCACCGACGCGCAGAAGCACCGGCTTGAGGAAAGCCTCGAGCTCGACTTCTCCTTCGGCTTAAAGAGCCTGGCGCGCTTCCGAGGCAACTTGTTCCACCAGCGCGGCGCCGTTGCCGCCGTGTTCCGGACGATTCCATGGGAGATTAAGGGATTCGAAGCGCTCGGATTGCCGACGATCGTCAAACAGCTCTGCGACAAGCCGCGCGGCCTGGTGCTCGTTACAGGTCCTACCGGGTCGGGAAAATCCACAACTCTTGCCGCCATGCTCGACAAGATCAACTCCGAACGCGACGAGCACATGATTACGATTGAAGACCCGATCGAGTTCCTGCATAACCACAAAAAATGCCTCGTCAATCAGCGTGAAATCCATTCCGACACGCACTCATTCGCCAATTCGCTAAGGGCCGCACTCCGCGAAGACCCGGACGTCGTGCTCATCGGCGAAATGCGAGACCTGGAAACGATCGAATCAGCCTTGAGAATTGCGGAAACTGGGCACTTGACGTTCGCTACGTTGCACACTAATTCGGCCATCTCGACGATCAACCGTATCGTGGACGTTTTCCCGGCGCACCAGCAGCCGCAAGTTCGCGCGCAGCTTTCGATGGTGTTGGAGGGGATCCTTTGCCAATCGCTTCTGCCGCGCATTGACGGGCGGGGGCGCGCGATGGTGATGGAAATCCTGATTCCCAATGCCGCCATCCGTAACCTTATTCGCGAGGACAAAATTCACCAGATCTATTCCGCGATGCAGACCGGAACAGGCCAGACCGGTATGCAAACTTTCAATCAGAGCCTGGCGAATGCGTACTACCAGAAGCAAATCACTTTGGAAGTGGCGCTTGCCCGGTCGTCGAACCCGGACGAATTGCAGGACTTAATCAATCGTGGGGTTACGTCGGCTCCAATGAGTGCGCGTGTCCCATTGCGGCGATAAGAACCGATAGGAACGAAGGAGAAACCCATGCCGGTCTACACATTTCGTGGAACGAATCGCCAGGGCGCCGCGGTTACAGGCGAACGACAGGCTCAAAGCAAGACCGAGCTTGCGTCCATGTTGCGGCGCGAGCAGATAAACGTCTCGAAGGTGTCGGAGAAAGGCAAGGAGTTTGCCTTTCCGACCTTCGGCGCGGGCGTTAGCAGCAAAGAGCTCGCGGTCTTCACGCGCCAGTTCTCCGTGATGATCGACGCCGGCTTGCCGCTGGTCCAGTGCCTTGAGATTCTGGCGAACCAGCAAGACAACAAGACATTCCAGAAGATTTTGACCGGAGTCCGCGCGTCGGTGGAAGGCGGGCAGACCCTCGCGTCTTCTCTCAAGCAGTACGACAAAGTGTTCGACCCGCTTTACTACAACATGGTGGACGCAGGAGAAACGGGAGGTATTCTCGACACCATTCTCCAGCGGCTCTCCACGTACATTGAAAAAAACGTGAAGTTGAAACGTGCCGTGAAGTCAGCGTTGATCTACCCCACGGCCGTCATCGGCATCGCGGTCCTCGTGATCACTTTGTTGCTGTGGAAGGTCGTTCCGGTTTTCGTCACATTGTTTAACGGGCTCGGCGCCGAGTTGCCGTTGCCCACGCGCATCGTCATCGGCTTGAGCCAATTCGTCGGCAGTATTTATGGATTCCTGATCGTGTTCCTATTCGCCGGCGCCGTCGTGGGTCTGAAGGTTTGGTACGGAACACCGCAAGGGCGAATGGCAATCGACACGATGATATTGAAACTTCCGATCCTCGGTATGCTCATGCGAAAAATTGCCGTTGCACGATTCACTCGTACACTTGGCACGTTGATTTCTAGCGGCGTACCCATCCTCGAAGGTCTCGACATCACGGCGCGCACTTCCGGCAACGCCGTCGTTGAGAGAGCTATCTTGCAGACCAGGAAGGCAGTCGAGGCCGGTAGGTCGTTGGTTGACCCGCTGAAGGAAAGTGAAGTCTTCCCGGGCATGGTGACCCAAATGATCGGCGTCGGCGAACAGACCGGAGCGATGGACGCGATGCTCCAAAAAATCGCGGACTTTTATGAGGAAGAAGTAGACGCCTCGGTGAAGGACATGTTAACGCTCCTCGAGCCCGTCATGATTATGTTCTTGGGCATCGTCGTCGGCGGAATCGTTATTTCGTTGTACTTGCCGCTCTTCTCGTTGATTGCGAAGTTGGCGGGCTGAGCGCGACGAACGAATCAGCAATTTCGAACGCGGCCCGGAGACCTACGTAACCGGGCCACGTTCGAGGCAATGTCCGGGGGGAATGGGATCAGTGAAGTCTGCCGAGTAGCTCTCCCCGTGTGCCTGGCATCCCTTGATCCCGAACGGAGTTCAAATAGAATATGGGCGACTGGCTGCCGTGGTTGGGACGCGTCCGCTTCCTGATCATCACTTCTTTGGTCGCTCTTGTCCTCCTCGTTCGCGAAGTATCTCCTTTAGCGCTTCCGCTTCACTTCTTCGCGCCTGTCATTGCCGGTTGGTACACGTTCGCCATCGTCGCCGTGGCGTTGCGTCAGAGAATGCCGAAGACGCGCTGGAATTCGCCTTTTCAGGTTACCGGGGATGTGATTTTCATTACGCTCGTCGTCTATACGACGGGAGCGCAAGACAGCTACTTCACGCTGCTTTTTCTCCTGGCGATCCTGATGGGCGCGATCCTGTTTTCGCGGCGTGGCGCGATGCTGACGGCCGCGAGCAGCTTCATTCTGCTTGGCAGCGTCGTGGAAGCGGCCTATTACGGCGCGATCCCACGGACTTTCGCGAGTACACCGACAGCTCGCGGTCTGCAATTCTGGATGGCTACCAACCTGTTTGGATTCTTTGCCGTCGCCTATCTGGGTTCGGTCCTCGCGCAGACCTTGCGGCACAAGGGCCACGAGCTGGAAGAAAAGAAAGAGGAGCTGAAGGACCTTCAGGCGTTCAACGAAGACATCGTTCAATCCATGCGCGGCGGACTTCTGACCGCGGACTTGAACGGACGGGTCATTGTTTCGAATAAGTCCGGCGCGGAAATTATCGGGCGGGAATTGGCGGAGATGAAAGGCGAGGACGTCCGGAGTATTTTCCCCGGCTACTGGCCGGTACAAACCGATGACGAAGGGAACCCCCTGGCGAGGCGCGAAGACGTCGAGTTTCGGACGCCTGATGGCACCCTTCGATATCTCGGACTATCAATTTCGCCCTTGCGGGCCGCGCAGAACCAATTAAGCGGATACGTCTTCAACTTTCAGGACCTCACGGAATTGAAACGACTCGAGCACGAAATTTCCGTGCAGGATCGAATGGCCGCTCTCGGACGCCTGTCCGCTGCCATCGCTCACGAAATTCGCCAGCCGCTATCGGCGATGACCGGCGCATTGAAGCAATTGGCTCGCCTGGCGCCGCTCGAGCCTGACGACCAAAGGTTGGTAAAGATCGTCACTCGCGAATCGCAACGGCTCAATCAAATCATCACCGACTTCCTCGACTATTCCCGCGAGAAAAATTACGAATTTACCGAGCAGAACATCGTAGCTTTGCTCGACGAGACGCTGACATTGCTCGAGCATCAACCCGGATTCGGCAAGCTTTACAAGATCGAGCGCAAAATCAGGACGTCGCAGCTCCGTGCGCAAGTTGATCGCGACAGGCTGAAACAGGTCTTCTGGAATTTATTCAACAACGCACTCAGGGCTATGCCCGACGGAGGAACGCTGGCGGTCGAGTTGGAAGCAGAGACGGTTTGGGCGCGGATTTGTATTCGAGATACGGGAATTGGAATGGATCCGTCTGAGGCTTCGCATATCTTCGAACCCTTCCAGTCGGGTTTCCCCGGCGGCACGGGGCTGGGGCTCGCCATCGTTTACGAAATCGTGCAAGCGCACGGCGGGCGAATCCGCGTGGACTCCGAAAAGGGCCGCGGCGCGGAATTCTGCGTCGAACTGCCACGTATGGGACAGGGCCGGCGCAATGCGAAGTCGCGCCCGCAAGTCGCGGCGCCACAATCAACAGAAGCTGTAAGGCAGGTCTGAGAACGATGGCTCACATTCTCATCGTTGATGATGAACGCTCAATCTGCGAGCTCCTCGAGATCATCTTCCGAAAGGACGGCCATCGAGTGGAGACCGCTGTGAGCGGGGAAGCTGCGAAGCGGCGCCTTGAAACGCAAGTTTTCGACATCATCGTCTCCGACATCAATATGCGCGACATGAGCGGCGTCGAACTGCTTCGCTTCTCACGCGAAGTTTCAACCGAGGCTGTTTTCATCTTGATCACCGGAGTTCCAACGATTTCGACGGCAATCGACGCGGTGAATTTCGGCGCGGACCGGTATGTCATCAAGGGCGATAAGCTCGTTGATGAATTGCGTGTCGCCGTTCAGAAAATCTCCGAAAGCATCGAGCTGAAAAAAGAAACCGGCATCCTGCGGCGCGAGCTACGCCGGCTTACGGGCCTCGATCACATTATCGGTACCAGCTCAAAGATGCGCCAGATCTTCGAGTTGATCGAGACGATCGCTCCTCAGTCCAGCCGCGTTCTCATCACCGGAGAAAGCGGAACTGGAAAAGAATTGGTGGCGCGCGCAATTCACGAGAACAGCGCCAGGTCGAAGAAGCCCTTCATCACCATCAATTGCGGCGCGTTTCCCGAGACGCTTCTCGAGTCGGAATTATTCGGGTACGTGAAGGGAGCGTTCACGGGAGCGAATGAGAACCGGCGCGGGCTATTCAGTGCGGCCGACGGCGGCACGCTTTTTATGGACGAAATCGGCAACATGAGCCTGACAATGCAGGTGAAGCTCTATCGCGTGCTGCAAGAAGGCAAGGTGCGTCCCGTCGGAAGTACCGAAGAAGATGACGTCGATGTTCGCGTGATCGCCGCGACGAACAAGGATTTCGAAAAGGAAATCGCCGAAGGCCGTTTTCGCGAGGACTTGTATTACCGCTTGAGCGTCATTCCCATCCATTTGCCGCCGCTTCGTGAGCGGCGCGAGGACATTCCGCTTCTCGCGCGGACTTTTCTGGAACGTTACCGGAAAGAGATGTCGAAAGACATTGAAGGAATCGAGCCGAAGGCGCTCGAGCGTCTCGAGGCTTACGAATGGCCGGGAAACGTTCGCGAACTCGAGAATACGATTGAGCGCGCGGTCGCTCTCGAGACCGGGCGCCGCATTTCCGTCGAAGGCGTTCCGGAACGCATCGCGCGCTACTATCAGGAAAAGAGAGACACTCCGGCTTCCTCAGCGAAGGAGATGCTGATTCCCGAGGGCGGCATAGATCTTGAGAAGCAAATTAGCGATATCGAGCGCCGTTACCTGCTCGCCGCGCTCGAATGTGCCGGGGGCGTTCGCGTCCGTGCAGCAGACCTGCTGAAAATGACCTATCGTTCTTTCCGCCACTACGCCAAGAAACACGGCGTCTGACGACCCGCGTTGAAACCGCATCATATAGTTGTGCCGATTCGTGATCCTCGCAGAGGTAACTGAAACCGCTTCGTGAAATGCACTTCGATTCGCACCCCAGATTCGTCCTGCTTCCAACTCACAGTGGAGTCGGCTAACATGAAACGTCGGCAAACTCTGCTAACGGACATTCACCCACTCTCGAAAACGCCGCTGATGACGGTGCCACAAGAGGGCGGTTGGGCACGACAAATATTGTCGGCTTTTAAGATGCGACTCCCGTTCTGGGGTTGTCGTGTGGTTGTTGCTATCGGAGCTCGATTCGTCTAAGATACTTATTATCATTGAGTTGTGGGAGCGCCGGGTAGTCCGGCGGGTCGGAATTGGTGGTTGGCACGGGACGTGCTGATATAGCCTACGGCACCCCGCCAGGGAGCCCGATAAAAAAGATCTTAAGAAGTCAATATCTCAAGGAGAGAACGAACAACATGAAAAAGAATCAGAAGGGTTTCTCACTTATCGAACTGTTGATCGTCGTAGCGATTATTTTGATCATCGCGGCGATCGCAATTCCGAACTTGCTCCGCGCCCGCATCGCGGCCAACGAGGCCTCGGCTGTGGGTTCAGCCCGCACGATGAACACTGCGGCGGTTACATTTGCTTCGACGTACGGCAACGGCTTTCCTCCGGGAATCGCGAACATGGGCACTGCGGCAGCTGGCGACACGACGGCAAGCTGCGGCGAAGCGCTCTTGATCGACAACCAGTTGACGACCGGAATTAAGAGCGGCTACAGCTTCACGTACAAGGATGGAACTGGCGACACACCGAACGCGGCCCCGACAGGCGGTTGCGCTGGCTGGAACCTGTACTCCATCACTGCTCAGCCGGTTACGCCGGGCACCACTGGTCAACGCTACTTCTACACCGACCAGACGGGTGTGATCCGCTTCAACGCGACTGGTGCGGCATCAGCGACGTCCGCGCCTCTGCAGTAAGCATGGTTTAGGCCGACGGGAGGAAGCGTCAAGCTTCCTCCCTGTCGCTCTAAAAAAAGGACGGCAACGGGCCATGCCACCGCGCGAAATAACCTCCAAGCCAAACATGCCCGAAGCAAAAGCAAGCTCCCGCGGTTTCTCCCTCATCGAACTTCTCATCGTAGTAGCGCTCATCCTGGTCATCGTAGCGATCGCGGTTCCGAACTACATGCGGGCAAGAATGTCAGCGAACGAAGCAGCGGCCGCATCGTACGTCAGGACGATCACTACGGCATCGGTCGTATACAATTCCACTTACGACAATGGCTTTCCGCCGACGCTTCTTGCGCTCGGGCCGCCCGCTGGAGGAGGCAACACCGCCACCTGCGACACGGCGAACTTGATTGACGAGGTCGTTGCCGCCGGAGTGAAGGGCGGCTATAGCTATGCGCTCACCGGTATAGGAGACCCCATGAATCCTGCCGGTCCCAGTTGTGACACTCCCGGCTACAACAACTACCTCGTGACCGCCTCCCCAACTTCTTTCGGCATAACCGGGCAGCGCAGCTTTTGCAGCGACGAACCGGGCTCATTGCACTACGACATAACCGGTGCGGTCTCGGGCAGCACCACGGCCTGCGAGGCCCTGCCTGCGCTTCAGTAGTTCTACTTCGCCGGATTATTGCTGAAGTTCGCTGCGCTTCGCGATTCGCTGCTCGATCAGCTCCAGTTCGCCGCGCGCTGCGGGATTATCAGGGTGATACGCCAATTCTTCCAGACATTCAGCCCGAGCTCCGTCCAGATCTTGCAGTTGGAGCAGCACGATCGCGAGTGCAATGTGATACCCGGTGCCCGCGGGTTTGATTGAAATGGCCGTTCGTAACTCTACAGCGGCATCGGCGAAATGATTCTCGTGGAAATAAGTAAGGCCGAGATAGGCGTGCTCGTCGGGGTCGGCAGGATTTAGAGCGATCGCGCGGTGCAAATAATCTTCCGCCAGGTCGAAATGTTTCAGCCGGTAATTCAGATATCCGAAGTTGTAGTTCGCGAGCCAATAATCCGGGCGATCGAGCAAGACGGCCTGAAAGATCGGACCGGCGTTGTCCAGACGACCCTGCTTAACGAACTCGGCAGCAAGATTGTTGCGCGCAATGGTGTTCTTAGGCGATTGCTCCGAAGCGTGCGTATAGAGCGCGAGGTTATCTTGCCAGGGCGCCGACTGAGCGATAGTCGAAAAGGCCAAAATTGTGATCAAGATGGCCGCAACGGTGAAAGCCAAACGCGGGCGGCGCGATCTTTCAAGGGCGCGCGTGGAGAGATGGAGCAATAGCCCAGCGCCGATCGCGAGGCCGATACTCGGCAGATACAAGTATCTGTCGTGAACTGTGTCGTCACGCTGGAAGAGAGCGATGTCGAGTACGGGCAGGAGCGGCAGAAAGCACCAAGCCACGGCCAACGGAATCGATGATTCGTTTGATCGATGCCACCACGTATACATCAACGCCACCAAAGCAGCGAGTGCGGCCACGGGCAACCAGAAAAGCATGTTCATCGGGCTCGATATGACAGGGAAGCTGTAGAACAGGCTGAGGCCAAACGGCCAGATCATGTGCCGCAGGTAAAAAACCAGCACTAAAGGCGCGGTGAGCAGGGCGTCGCGGGTCGCCAGCCAGGGAACTTGCGTCGGCACTCCGCGCAACACCGCGTAACGCGCTGTCAGATAAAGCGCGGTAACTACGAGGAAGGGAACAGTTTCCCAAAGCGCGTGAAGGGCGGCCCGAACATTAACCCCGGAAGCGAGACGTCCGTCGGCCGCCTCAGGCATGGGTGTTTTCTCCACACCAAGAAGCGCGTAAATGAAAACGATTACGGGAAAGGCGACCGCGGTCTCCTTGGTCAGAAGCGCCGCGGCGTAACAGACGAGCGACCCAATGCGACCCGGGCTATTCTTCCAGCCGCTTCCACTCAGCCAGAGAAGGGCTCCTCCAAGCAAGAAAAGCGCCGCAAGAGGATCGGTTGCGCCGGATACCCACACGACCGACTCGATGTGAGCTGGATGAACGCCGAAAATAAGTGCTGCGACCGTTGCGATCCATGAGTTCTCGAATTGCCTCCGGAGCAGGAAGAACACCAAAACCGTCACTGCAAGGTGAAGGCAAAGCGCGGAGGCGTGCCAGCCAACAGAATTTCGTCCCCAAAGAGAATCATTGATGCGAAGCCACAGAAAGAAAATTGGGCGGTAATGAAAATTGCTGGCCGCCGTACGATCGTCGGAGCCAAAAAGCGTACTCGTGAAGTACGAAGGAACTGCATCCCAACTTTGTATCGATGTGTTGTTGACGATCTGAACGTCGTCATCATAGACGAAGTGGTATTTGAGAGAAGGCAGATACGGCAGCGCACTCAGCGCGATCAGAAGCAGGAGTTGCGTTGCCAGCAGGCGCGAAGGCGGCAAGACGGCCGAGTAGGACGACGGTTGCGTTGCGCGAAATTCAGGCAAGCGTTCGCTCAAGCGACAACGTTGTATCCCTCTTCATTATGAGAATCTATCACTGCGCGGACTTATCTGCGGATACGGGTCTGGCTCGGGCGTGCCAATGTGCAAACACGAATAATTCGCGCGATGCCGCGACATTCGCTGCCGCGTGCTCTACAAACGGCACGATTACGGCGCGGGAGGCCGGGCGAAGCGACTCTGCCACGTGGCCTGAAGATCGACCATGCTCCGAATGTTCGATGTGACGTCGCGCCCGATTGGGGATTTTCGCATGATGAAGTTCGTGTCGTCGAAGAAGGCCTGCTTGTTTTCGTAAATCATGTCCGAATCGTAGTGCCACATGAAGAACTTCCCCTGGGCGGTGTAGCCATCTGCGCCGAAGAGGGGCTGCGCGAAGAAAAATGTCGTGCGGTCCGCCAGCGCAGGATTCCAGATTGCTGTTCCTTGCGCCGTCTCTTCTTCGCGTTTGATTCCGAGCAGGTCGAGAACAGTCGGCGCCAGGTCGATATGTGACGTAATCCAGGGAATGCGCTCGGTGTCATCGAGAGTGCGGGGAGCATAGACGAGAAGTGGAACGTGGAATGCAGTCTCGTCAATCGTTCCACGGCGGAGATCTGGGTTTTCGCGAGTATTGCGGCGGCCATGGTCGCCAAATACCAAGATTATCGTGTGGTCCAGTTGTCCGCGCTGCGCGAGAAAATCCATCAACTGGCCGAGCCAGGCGTCCTGCATCGCGATTATCGCCCGGCCACGATTGCGCAGATCGTCGTCGCTATCCTCCGGCCACGCATCCGGATACGGGAAGTGGCCGACCTGCGGCAGATATGCAGCGACATATCTTTGATGCGAACGGATCCAGCCGTCCAAATGCGATTCGAGGTTCTGCAAAGTCACCAAATCGGCGCCGACGCGATGAGTTTTCCACGACGGTTGCCCATCGAATCCGGAGACGGCAGGCAACTGTGCATTAGGATCGAGGTAGAAATGATCCTTAAAGCCGACTGCCGCGTAAATGGCCTCGTCCGGGTTATTCGGTCCTGTGAGAGGCGTGAATGCCGCCGATTCATATCCCATCGAGTTCAAATGGTAGAGAAAATCCGGCGGAACTTCGCCTTCAGGGTAGCCGCGGACGGCATGCAGCGTATCGAGCGGATACCACGAACTGAAGACGGAGAACAGAGCGCACTGCGTGAACGGCAGAGTCGTATAGTGCTTCACGCCAACGAAGGATTTTTCTCTCAGGCGCCGCATATTCGGAAATTGCGCCATGTCATCATCAGCGGGAAGGAATTCGTCAGGCGTCGTCTCCATAACGAAGAAAAGAACGTTGTCTCCCTCTTCTTTGCCGAAATAACGCGGATCGGCTGAAGGAGCGGGAGCGTGTGCCAGATCGCGGTAGCGTGCGATGAGGTCCGCGGAGGAAACAGAATTCAGGGTCGTTATGTCCAGTTGCTTTAGGCGGCCGGCATTGAAGGCGGCAAATTCGCCGGTGTCGACCGGCTTCTCGCGCCACAGCGAAACCACAGCGCGCACGAACGTGCTCTCGTGATACGGCGTCCGGAACTCATTCGTCTGCCATCCAGCGGCAAGCACAATCACTATCGCGAGAACATACAGCTCGGCGGAAATCCGAACGATGCGCAGAGTCCGGCCGGAATATAGACGCCCGTGCTGTTTCAAGCTCCAAACAATTGCTCCGCACATTGCAAGGAGCGCTACGAGTATTTCGGCAATGCCTCGGGCCGAAAGATAGCCGGCGTTCGCGCCCGGTTCGTGGAGTCCCCAACCGATCGCGATGCCAATAACGTGAAGTGAAATATACCGGCCAACTTCCTCCAGCGCGCGGAGTTGAACTGCGAAAAGCAGCATGTAGGCGATGCTCACCACCGGCGTCACGATCGCAGCCCACCAGCGGCCGAGATAGCGATTCAAGACAAGGAGGACAACGGGGATCAGCAGAAATCCGGTGAAGATTTCGCCATTGAAGAAGCTCAGGTGCTTGCTGGTGCTGAGCGTAAGGTACCCCATCGAGTGCGTGGCTTTCGTAAAGCCGCCGAGGTCCGTCATGGAGTACCACTTTAAGTAGGCTGCCATGGCGGCAGCGGGCAGCCAGACAATCAAGAAAAGCGCGGCGTCGACCCACGGGGACTTGCGGCTGAGATTCACGACACGCGCCGATTCGATCGCAAGCGATCCGAGTGTGCGCGGATTGCCGGCAATTGTTGAGATATCTTCCCTCGAATCGAGGATTCCCGTGACAGCAGAGCCCGCCGGCGTGTCGCGAATACTTATTGGCTTTCGATCGAACAAGTTATTCGCAGGCTCCCATTCACAAGTATAGCGTTCGGCGGTCTTCGACGACTGTAGCTTACGTTGCTCGAAGGTTACTTTCAGGGCAAGATCCGCTGGCCCGGCAAGTAGCCCGGTAAGTGGCCCCACAAGAGGATCGATAGGCGCGCGCGTAGCGGGGCAGATGCGAGAGCCTCGTCATCACATCGGCATTTCTTGCTAGACTGAGCGCATGTTGCTTGTTCTCTGTTGGCTTGCGCTCGGCAGTCCGCTGCAACAGGCGAGAGCGGACGCGGCGTCTATGGCGAGAGCTGTGGAGGCTCGTTACGCGCGCGCCCAGACGCTCCAAGCCGAGTTTTACGAGAGATATCACGCCGGAAGTGGCGGAGGTCAGGCGGAATCCGGTATTGTCTTTTTTTCGAAGCCTGGACGCATGCGCTGGGAATACGAGTCCCCAGAGCAAAAGCTCTTCGTCGTGGATGGGAAAAACGTCTGGTTCTACGTTCCGGCCGATCGCACCGCCAGCCGCGGGACCGTAAGAGAAAGCGAAGACTGGCGGACGCCGCTCTCGCTGCTAACCGGCAAAATTCATCTCGACCGCCTGTGCGGGCAAATGGAATTATTGGACGAAGCGACCGGAACGTCGTCGCCATCAGATCTTCCCTACGACCCGCGCAACCGCATTCTGCGCTGCCTGCCTCACAAGTCGAACGACTCGAATGTACAACAGGCCTTTCGGGAGATTCTCTTCGAGGTTAGCCCGGCGGCGGAACTCGCACGCGTCGTGATACGCGAGCCGGGAGACATCGAAACGGAATTCCGATTCGGGAATTGGAAACAGAACATGCCTCTGCCTGAATCGATATTTCACTTCGAGCCGCCCGACGGCGTGACCATTGTCAATGAAGAGGATCTGGCCAAGGGCGTACACTGATCTTTTGCGCGCCATGGTGAACGTCCGCGGTTTCAATTCCCGGCAACAAGCCGGCAATTACTTGAGCCTGGCAGGCAAAGATTTGCCCGGTCCGCGCATCAGTACTAGTAGCTGGCGTTGACGCCATACGCATTTATCTGAGAATCCGTGGCGGACTCGGCCAACTCGGTATGTGCTAAACTCTAATGGATTCCGGCGAGTCGAAGGCCTGACGAAACTGATACATGGCTGAATTTGTCTGCAAGCTGGGAGATGCGAGTGGGCGGGTCTTCGAGCAGGTGGAGACAGCGCTGACTGAGGCCGAGGCGCGGCAGCGCCTCGCTGAGCGCGGTTTCTACGTCTACTCCATCAAGAAGCACCTCGGATTCATCACCAAATTCCGGCGTTCGAGCACAAGCCGGCTTGTCCGAGGACAGGACTTCCTGATTTTCAACCAGCAATTCAACACTCTCATCAAGGCCGGCTTGCCGATTTTGTCGGCTCTCGATCTGCTTGCCGAGCGGGCCGCCGCTCCCAAGCTACGCCCGATCCTCGGCGAAGTTCGCGGCCGCGTGCGAAATGGCTCGCTTCTGTCGGAAGCGCTCTGGGCACAAGGTGTCTTTCCACCGGTTTACACGACGTCTGTGATGGCCGGTGAGAGAAGCGGCAATTTAAGCGGCGTTCTTGACCAGTACATCGCGTACCAACGGACAA
This sequence comes from Acidobacteriota bacterium, assembly GCA_003152355.1. Lineage (GTDB taxonomy): Bacteria > Acidobacteriota > Terriglobia > Acidiferrales > UBA7541 > Palsa-147. Next base: position 13,896 of record PMAA01000034.1, read on the forward strand.
GCAGTAATTTCATTAGCCGTCTGAAAAACATTCTGATTTATCCGGCCATCCTGGTGACCATGACGGTGCTGGTGCTCTCGTATCTGGTTACGTTTGCCGTGCCGAAATTCGCCGAACTGTACGATCAATTGCACGTCGAACTGCCGATGGCGACGCGCATCGTGCTCGCGATCTCGCTGCCGCTGCGCAATTACATTTTCGTTTTTGTTGGCGTGCTTGCTGCCGGAGGGTTTCTCATGTACCTGTGGTTGAGAAGCGACCACGGCGCGCTCGTGGTTGACCGGCTCAAGCCGAAAGTTCCACTTATCGGCGAAATCTGGCTGAAGGCGCAGATCGCCCAGTTCGTAAGAACCCTCTCAACGCTTCTGGCGGGCGGCACTCCTCTGGTGTCGGCGCTCGATACATCGTCCGAAGCCATGGGCAGCCGCTTGATCGCAACGTCCGTGCGGGACGCCGCCGCGCGCGTGCGCGAGGGAGTGCCGTTGCACACTGCGCTTGAAGGAACGAAAGTCATACCGGATCTTGCGCTCGAAATGATTGAAGTCGGCGAGGCTTCCGGCGCACTCGCTCCCATGCTGTCGAGCGTAGCCGAATTCTACGAACAAGAAGTGGACATGAAGTTGGGCGCCATTCTGGCTTGGATTGAGCCGGCAATTTTGGTCATCATGGCCTGTGTGGTAGCCTTCATTTTGATCGCTTTGTACCTCCCCATGTTCTCTTTGACAACGGGATCGATGCAGGGTTAGGAAATTATGGCGACGACGAACCGAAATACGATGGCCCCGATACACGCCGACGACGTGGCCGAGCTCGAACGCACCAGGATTCTGGCGACGCGATATCGCTGTGCATTCGTAGACCTGCGCGAGCAACGGATCGATCCCGAGCTTTTCCGCAGCATTCCTGCCGAACTGATGTTCCGGTACAACTTTGTCCCGCTCGAGGCGCATGACCACTCGCTGGCAATCGCCGTATCCGACCCGAGCCAGGTGCTGGTGTATGACGAGCTGTCTCTGCTGATCGGCAAGAAATTGCAGATCAAGGTGGCGACGGCCACGCAGATCGGCGATCTGCTGAAACGAACCGAGCAATCGCAGCGCGTCCTCGATCAGGCCACCGAGGGCTTCACGCTCCAAGTGGTCACGGAAGACGAAGAGAGCGAAGAAAACATTTCGATGGAAAAGCTCACGCGCGATACCGGCGTGAGCCCGGTCGTCCGGCTTGTGGATACGGTTATCTTCACAGCCCTCGAGCGTCGAGCGAGCGATATTCACATCGAAACAGGGAACACCGAAGTCGTCGTTAAATACAGGATTGATGGCATCCTTCAGCTCGCGATGGCGCCGCTCAGCAAGGAGTGGCACGCGACAATTCTTTCCCGCATCAAGGTCATGAGCGAACTCGACATCGCGGAGCGCCGCGTCCCCCAGGACGGCCGCTTCCGCGTTCGCTACAAGGGCCGCTTCATCGATTTCCGCGTTTCCATCATGCCTTCAATTAACGGCGAAGACGCCGTTCTGCGCGTCCTCGACAAGGAAACGCTCAGCGAGAAATTCCGAAATTTGACTCTCGACGTCGTCGGATTCGGCCCCGAAGAGCTTCGCCGCCTCCGTCGCTACATTCGCGAGCCCTACGGCATGGTGCTGGTAACAGGGCCGACGGGTTCCGGAAAGACGACGACGCTTTACGCCGCGATCAACGAGATCAAGAGCGAGGAAGACAAATTCATAACGATTGAAGACCCCGTCGAATACCAGGTGCGCGGAATCACTCAGATCCCCGTAAACGAGAAGAAGGGCCTGACGTTCGCCCGAGGATTGCGCTCCATCTTGCGGCACGATCCGGACAAGATCATGGTCGGCGAAANNTCATCAACATGGGTGTTGAGCCCTACAACTTCGTATCGGCGCTCAATTGCATCATGGCACAGCGCCTCGTTCGCTTGATTTGCGAGAATTGCAAGAGATCTGTGCAATATGCGCCCGAGCAGTTGCAGGAACTTGGCTTGAATCCAACGGAGTGGACTGGCAAGCCTCTTTATGAGGGCGCGGGCTGCCTCGAATGTAGCGGCACTGGCTATCACGGCCGGACCGCTATCTGCGAACTTTTGGATCTTTCCGACCGCGTGCGGGAAATGATCATTGCGCGACGCCCGACTTCGGAAATCAAGCGCGCGGCCAAGGAAGAGGGCATGCTCTTCCTGCGCGATTCAGGGATCGATAAGGTGCGCGCGGGGCTGACGACGATTCGCGAAATCAATAAGGTGACTTTCATTGAGTAGTTTGACCGCATCTCCGCTTGAGAAAGCCAAGTCGGGCGGAATCTATCGGCGGCTTACGTCCTGGCTCGATGCCATGCCGCATCCCGCGGGCGTGTGTGAAATTGCTGCCAATCGCGTCGCGGCGGCGCACTGGTCGGGGAAGGGCGCTCTCGAATTGGGAGCCGCCAGCGCGCTCGA
>PMAA01000234.1 GCA_003152355.1 Acidobacteriota bacterium
CTGCCAACGGCGCCGAATAATTCGCCGACGATCACGGCCACATCCGTGGCGAGCAGCACGTCGACTGCTTTCGATTCGTTCGTGATTCAAACGCTGCCGCTTCCGATCAGCGTGCAAATCACGAATCCACGCACGTCAATCGCGGCAGGTTCGCCCGGCGTCACGGTTAACGCGCAGGTGACGAATGACCAGCAGGGCCAGGGCGTCACGTGGTCAATATCGCCCTCATCGAATACCGGCTCGCTCAGCGCGAACGAAGCGCTAAGCGTCCTCTACACGCCGCCAAACACGGCGCCGCAGCCGCCCTACAACACGCCGACAATCACGGCGACGTCGGTGGCAGACCCCACAAAATCGGCGTCATTCACATTCACGATCGACAGCTCGTCCGCAGCAAAAAGCGCATGCGACACCAACGGCCAGTACGCATTTTATTCGCGCACAACCGATAGCGCGCACAAACCGTTCTTGGTTCTTGGGAGCATGACTCTTGATAACGGCAAGGTCATGGTGAATTCGGTAGATGTGAACGACAATCTCCAGATCGCGTCAGGCAGCGGAATCTCCGGGACCTGCAGTCCCGCGCGCCTTGCCAATTCCTTCGGAGATGCGTCGACTAGTGTGATTACCTTAGACTCTCCGCTGCCGGGATCCGGAGGTAAAACTTCATTCGCCTTGTCCCTGTACGGCGATGGTTCAACGGGTCAGTCCGGTGATGTATTCGGTAACGTCCAACCTATCGGTGTCGACGGCACACTTGTGCGACAGGATCCGGGCTCATTTACAAACTTCGGTGGCGAATTCTCATTTATCCTGTCGGAGCCTTCAACGAGCGCTACCGGGCGCTTCACACTTACCTTCAATGGCGCTAGGGGCGCAGTCACAAAAGGCTTGGTGGACGCCAATGTTACTGGTGTCGGCCAAGTCGTTTCCTCGGGTGCGCTCACGGGGAGCGCCACTCCTCCCGACGCGAATGGCCGCGGTACGATGAGTCTCAATTTTGCAGGGCAGGAAAGCCGCGCGTTCGGTTACTACGTCGTCTCGGCGCGCCAGTTCCTTCTATCCGAGATGGATCCCAACGCAGCGTCTGCCGCGTCCGGCCCACGTGCGTACAGCCCGGTCATGTCACGCGGAGGTGGATACACTCAATCGCTTTCTTCATTAACGAGCGCCTCCATTAACGGAGTCCGTACGCTTTTGCGCAACGGCTCCGAAAACACGCAGCCCATTACGCAGAGTCGAGACATGGCTAGTATTTTTTCGATCTCGGGTTACTTCGAGAAAGACGCGGCGTCGCGGGTAACGATAAGCTACCGAGCGAGATTCAACGTCGGTGTTCTGGCAGCGACGCCCTCGGACCCGAAACTAGTCACATTCGACCCGACCACCGGCCGCGCGACGCTCGCCTACAATAGCGGCGCGGGCCGCGGATTCGTGGATTCCGCCGTAATTTACCTCGCAGCGCCAAACGTGGGAACATTCCTCGACATCACGACCGGCGCGGCGAATCATGCGCTCGCGGGCTCTCTCACAGTTCCGATCAATGAAGGATCGTCGCAACCGTAGCGTCGGCCCCCACACGCGCAATCACGCCGATGCGCCACCGGTTTCGTAGGGGCTGGCCGGCCGTTCTCGCTCGAGAGACACTCGAAATCAATGTCACCGGCAAATCGCCGGAAGCACCAATTCCCATTTTCGCTTTTCTATTTTCTGTTATTGCCGCCCCCCATGCTCACCATTCCCCAAATCGAAGCGCTCCGCGCCGCGAATCCGCATCTCTACGAGGCGCTGAAACGCGTGGTCACTGGCGTCAACGCTATCGGCACCACAAATAAACTCAGCCTCGACACCGCCGTCTCCGATGGCACCGATTTCGCGCGCGTTGCGTCCGACGCTCTGACGAACAACGCCATCGATCCCGCAAAGCCAGGCGTCTTGATGCGTGGCTCCGTCCCGCCCGTGTGGAGCACCGGCTTCACCTACGCATCCACGCCATCAAGCATCACTTGGTCGTGGACCGGCCTCACAATATTTCGCGCCGATGGCACAAGCACTTCCGTCGGGAGCGGCTCGCTCGCCGTCAGCGCCCTCGCCGCCGGAACCACCTACTACTTCTATCCTTACTGGGACGAAGCGGCGCAGGCGCTAGCATGGGTCGCGAGTGGCGTGGGCTCGCCAGCAAATGCGCAATCCGCGAAAACAAACGCCGCCGCGCAGCAGCAGGCGCTGCAAGGACGCATTCCGCTCAGCCAGGGCGCGATGGTCGCAGCCACGCCCTCATCGGGCAGCGGGGCCGGCTCGGGCGGCGGCAGCGGAAGTTGCTTGCGCGCGGGCACAATGGTGCTTTGCCGCGATCGCGGCACCGTGCCGCTCGACACATGCCGCGTTGGAGATCATCTTCTCGGTCCGGGAAATGGCGGCGTCGGCCCGCGCGGCGATGTAGTCCTGGGCGGAAAAGACTCGTGGACGCGCATCGTCCGCCTCGACGTGTTGCCGGCCGACACATTCATCCGCTTGCATCTTTCAAACGAAGAGACGCTCGACGTCACGCCGCATCACATTTTCACGCTGGCCGACGGCTAGCCAATGCGCGCCGAACGCCTGTGCCTCGCGGATATTTTGGTGGGCCGCTTCGGCCGCCTCACCCTGCGCCGAATTGAAGCGATTATCGAGGAAGGGAAGAAAGTGACAGTGAGCTGCGCGCCGATCCACGAATTTTACGCAGGCCGCCACGCCGCGACAGTTCTCACGCACAATTACACATTCAATTCCTAACGTGCCGCGCCGCGTCGCCGTCGCTCCGGCGTCTTTCTGCAGGGAGGCGAGTCAAAATCGCCGTGGAAGCCGTGCTGAGAATGTCCGATCGGCACTCACGGGGCTGACCGGAAGGCCGGCCTTTTTTTTCGCTACGCTTTCACGCTCCACCGCCGAAGTTTCGGTATCACGTTTTTGGCGAGCTCCCGGGCCTTCGCTTCTGGCATGCGTAGCTCACCGGTCATGTTCTCGACGGACTTCGCGATCATTCCATCGAGCGTCAAGTCCGGCCTCGTAAACGCGCCGCTCTTGTAGCAGAAGATGCAAAATTCGGAGTTGCGCGCGCCGTCGGCGTTCGTCGCAAAATTGTTCGCCGCTTGGCCCGACGCATCCTGGAACTCGCCGAGCGGCATTCCGCAGCTTTGGCAACTCAGTTTGTCGCCCGTGCCGTGAAATATATCCGCGCCCGTCATTGCTTGCAAGTTCGCTTGTCACTCGTCGCTTTCACTGCTTCGGAGTTCTATGCACGGCCGCACATACTATCTGACCACGCTCGATGCCTGGCAACGGAGCGCGCCACGCTTCGCCTCATCGCACTTCGCGCACGCGGATCCCGGGGCGAGCTCATCCGAGCCCCCGGGCGCAATCATGATCGTCGCCTTCGTCGAAGCTGATGAGGGCGTTCACAACACACTCGCCGCCGATCCCGAGTGGGAATCGTTGCCGCATCCGCTCTCAAACAAGCCCGTTTCCGCGCGCGTAGCCGCCGCACTTGCGGCGCACGGCGTCGCTACAAGCGCTAATACATTCGACGTCGCAGAAGCGATCTCTCGCGCCCACCCGATCCTGCGTTACCGTGTGTTCTAAGCGCGAGTCTTATTAGGGCATCAGTGCGTCTCGCTCGTTACTTATCACTCGTCACTCATCACTTCCACCCGTGCTAATTCGCCCGTACACTGACGCCGATCTCTCCGCGCTGCGCCGCATGCATGAAACGCAGGGCTTCGACTACGCGTTCCCCGATCTTCGCAATCCACTATTTCTCTCAAAGCTGGTCGTAGAGGATGACGCTGGCCGCGCCGTTATGGCCTCGCTCGCGCGCCTAACGTGCGAGATCTACCTGCTGATGGATCCAGCCGCAGGAACTCCGCGCGATCGCTTCGCCCGCATCGCCGCCCTTCAGCGTGCGGGCGAATCGGATCTGCGAACTCGCGGCCTCGAGGACGCGCACGCATGGCTGCCGCCGCGCATCGCCGCAAGATTCGGCCGTCGCATTGAGCGGCTCGGCTGGCTCTGCGACGATGCCTGGACGCCCTATTGCCGCCGCTTCATCCCGTAGCTCGCGGCGCGGGCATCTTGCCTACGTTCTGCCTCGTAGCATACTCCGGCCGGATGATGGCGGGCGGACGCCGCGCCGCGAACGCCCGGCTGGCAATTGAAATCTCAAATCTGAAATCTTAAATTTTCTTCCAAGGAGATCCAAATGGGACGCGGCGCTCAACAACAAACTCGTCAACTCACCGATCAGCAGCTCGCTCTTCAAAACCAAATGCTCGGCCAGGAGAATCAGCAAACGCAGCAGGACCGCACTCTCCTGATGCCGACAATCAGCTCGCTACTCACCAATCCCGGTTACACGGCCGCGCAGCAGAACGCGATCACGCAAGAGGGCATGGGATCCGCGCGCACCGCCTACGATTCGCTCGCGCAATCGGCGCAGAACCAAGTGACGCGTACGAATAATTCCGCCGGCTTCGACGATCTCACCGCGCAGCTCGGCCGCTCCGAAGCCCAGAATCTCGCGCAGCAGGCCCGGCAAAATCAGATCACGTTCGCGAACGATGCACAAAGCCAGCAGCTCGCCGGACTGAGCGCGCTAGGCCAGACCTACGGCATCGACACCAATCTCCTCGGGAAGTCGATGGGCATCCCCGCCCAACTGCTGGGCGTTCGCTCGAGCGCATCCGGAAATCCCGACTACAGCTCTCTCGGCGGCCTCTTCGGCAGTCTCGGCCTCGGACTGGGCTCTCTGTTCGGATAGGCCACGGTGTCGCAAACCCGCCGATCTCAAGCGTTCGGCGATCGTAGGGTCCGTCGGAAGACGGACTGGCCCTTCAAGATTTTGCTTTCTAATCACACTAAAATCTCAAAACAACCGGACGATCTCTCGCGAGGTTTTACATTCCCACAACATCGGATCGTCCAGTCATTTAAATGCCATGATCGCCCGGCCAGCACATGTAGGGTGCGTCATAACGCGCGCCGCTTTTTGCTTGGATAAAACGAGAACCCGCGCGAGGATTCTCTCAATCTCGAATTTCAAATCTAAAATCCGAATCGCAAGTATCGAGGCTCCCCCATGGCCCGCTTCCTCGACTTTTATCACCTGGCCGCCGCGTTCGCCGCGCTGGTGCAATTCTCGCTGTTCCTGCGCTGGCTCTACCGTCGGATTCGCAACGATGAACTCACGCGCATCTTCGTCGAGGATATGGCCACGAACCATCTTCCGCAGATCTACGTTTTGTTGGAAAAATTATGCGAGCAGCAGGGAATTGACCGTAATGCGCCGCCCCCAATTCGCTGGATCAACTTGAACGGCTTGAACCGTTCTTAGATTTCAAATTGAAACGTCGAATCTTCTCGCCGCCAGCATCGAGAATGGGGCGGCCAGCACAAGTAGGCTTCGTCGGCAGAGGGAAGGGTTTCCGGGTGTCGCGCTGCAGTTCACCGAATCTCCCAGACATCGCTCCGCACCGCCTGTCGGCGGACCTTTTCAGTTCCAATTATCTAATCGCAGCGCCAGCATCCCACCGGCAAGTTGCCGTGGAACGGCAGGGGTCAGGAATGTCGGCAGAATGCCGACGCTGCGTTCGTGCGGGTTGAAACCCGTAGCTTCTGGCGTCTCAGATAGGCTCAGACCCTAAATCCAGCTAAGACGCTGCGCTTTTTCTCCTCCGCGTTGCAATTTGTTTCGCGGCGTAAATCGTTCCGGCGCGTTTGCGTCCGCATTCTGTTCGCCCGTGCGAGAATCGCGTCGAGAAGACGATACGTCACCCATAGGACCGCGCCCGTTGGCACTCCCATCGCAATCCCGAATGCGAGCCCGGCCTTTGCCTGCGCCGGAAAAACGATCTCAGGCCAACCCCAGAAAATCGTGCACGCCGCGGTCGTGACCAAGTATTCGCCCACCCCCCGATACGGGGCGCTTCTTGATGCGATCGCGGCATGCACAGTCGCGTTCATGGGAGGCGCAGAGATTAGGCGGACCAGCATCGCGCGTCAATCCGAACATCTACGGAGTCTCTTCCGTGCATTCCACGTACGTACAATTGGCAATCGGCGCCGCTGCTCGGCACCAACTCGACCCGGCCATTGTTTGCGCCATCGTGGAGCAGGAGTCTGCGTGGCAACCGTGGGCCAGTCGGTTTGAGCCGGCGTTTTTCGCTAAATATGTCGCACCGCTTTTCGCGATCTGCAAGGTCGAGCCCCCAACAAATACCGAAGCTTATTCGCGTGCCTTCTCATGGGGCCTGATGCAGGTAATGGGGCAAACGGCGCGCGAGCGGGGCTTCACCGGTAAGTTTCTAAGCGAGCTATGCGATCCCTCGACAGGCCTCGACGCCGGCTGCGAACTCTTCGCGCATAAGTTCGCTCTCGCTGAAGGCAAACTCGAACGCGCCCTGGCGCTCTGGAACGGCGGCGCAAATCCCGAGTATCCCGCGCAAGTTCTGGCGCGCGTCGCGAACTACAGCGCGCTCAGTTCACCCGCGTAGCACCGAGGCGCACATCGCCGAGACCGCCCAAACAGAAATTGTAGGGCGAGACATAAGACGCGCCGCTCTTCGCATATTTCTGCGGAGCACAACACGAAACTCGGCGAAACCAAAAGGCACTCGTAGCATCAGTAGGCCGCGGCCCGGAACTTTATTCCTTTTACCAATATGCCTCTTCGCCACATACTTGCCACCGTCGCCGCAATCATCGCCGTGCCGTTGATCGTGTATTCCTGGCTCGAATCTCGTGCCGACCGCGCACAGTTGCAAGCCACACTCGCCGCTCAGCAACAAATGATTGACCTAGCCGAGTCACGCGAACACGAGAGCGCCGCCGAGTTAAAAATCTCGCTCGATCAAATCGCAGCGCTCAAGCGTCAAGTGCAGACGCCGGCGCAAATCATCAGCTCATTGCCGCAGTATTTGCCCTTGCCCGAGCCGATCACGCTAGAACCCGCGCCGCGGGCTTCAACTCAACAATCATCCGAGTCGATCAGTTCCGCGCTCCGCCCACAGCGGGGAATCGCCGCCGAGAAGGGAACTGTCGCGTCGACCGCGCCCAGGTCGTCCGACTCCCATGGGACGTTCCTGCCCGATAGCCCCGCGCCTCACCGCTCCGCTGCCGACGTTTTCTCTGCTCTCAAATTTGAAATTTCAAATTTCAAGTCCTCTCGCGCGTTCACTGCCCCAGTGAAGGACGCAGCACCTCCGCGAGATGCACAATCTCCGGATCAGCTAGCCACGTCTTCCGGCAACGCCGAAATTCCTGACGCAGATCTCAAACCCCTCTACGACTTTGTCCAGGATTGCCGAGCCTGTCAGGCCCAACTCGCCGCCGCCAACGCCAATCTGACCGACGAACAAGCTCGCTCCGCCGCGCTCGCGCGCGAACGCGACGCTGCCGTAACCGCCGCAAAGGGCGGCGGTTTCTTGCGCCAGCTCAAGCGCGACGCAAAATGGCTGACCATTGGAGCTGTCGCCGGCGTCGTCCTCGCCCGCACACGTTAGTCACCACGCCACAAATCGGGCCACCGGTGCGGCACCGGGGTCATTCACGTGGACCGGCTAGACAGCTCGATCGAACGCATGCAGCTATCGCAAAGGGCTCGCGTATGCGATCGGAAACTGCCGCGCGATACGCATTTTCAGTTCAACAAGCCGTTGTACCGTCCTCCGAAACCTCAAATCTGAATTTTCCCCGATCGCCGAATCGCCTCTCACACCGTCAACGCTGAAATGACGATCGTCCCCAACGCAATCTCAAACGCGACGGCTACAGATCTAAATTGCCCAAGATGAGACCTTGGCTTAGCTGGCGATAGAATCAAAGCGTCAGTCGAGTCACGGCGATGTAGGAAGTACAGGCGCTCTACTCAGCTCCCATCCAGCTCGTGGCACACTCCGAATCGACCGCCGCGGACCGCTCCGCTCAAAGCGACTGGCCGCTCAAAAGAACCAGCGACCCCTCGGCCCCTCCAACCGCCAAATCGCGCCATGCTCAGCAACCGTCAGAAAATTCCACGCAAGAAAATCGAATACAAGCCGTCGCCGCTATGACGCTCCTCCAACCGCTAAATCGCGCCACGCCCAGCAACCGTCAGAAAATTCCACGGAAGAAAATCAAATACGAGCGGTCCCCGCTATGATGCTCCAACCATTCACCTTATATGTTTGTCACAATCTCGACCCGTATTCCGTCGCTCAAATCCTCGTCTTCCTCGCGCACTCGCGACAGCACCCAACCTCGCATCAGCCATCCAGCGAGCCATAGCACAATCCAATCCTCGACCTCCACTCCGTTAGCAAAGTGCCGCGCAAAACCAGAATCGTAATAAATCTCTCCCTTGACATCCGGTAATTTATATTATGTTGAGAGTTGATGCGTGGGGATAGGCGGATGGAAGTTCGAGACGGGCAATAACACCGTATGTTTGGCTCACGATGTGGTTTGGCTGGTTCGTCACTCCCGGGGGTTGGCTGTGCGGATCGAGTAGGTTCTCGAACGGCATTGCCGCTGCAGGTGGACACAGCGCTAGTGCTGGGGGTGGAGCTCGTAGTCGATTAATTGCTCGACGGCGGAGGGATCGCCGCCGACGGCTTCTCGGCCGTTTATGAACACCGTGGGAGTGCTGTTGACGCCAAGCTTTTGACCCAGGGCGAGGTCGGCTTGCACCGCCTCCTTGGCAGCAGGATCGGCAAGGCAGGCTCGGAAGGCGTCGCGCTGCAGACCGGCTGCGACGGCTGCGTCTGTAAGCTTGTCGTAGGCGTTCTCGGCGGAGATCAAGTCCTGCTGGTCGAAGATCGCGGATTCCATCTTCCAGAAGGCGTCAGACGAAGTTTCGAAGGCGCAATGACCGGCGATGGCTGCCGTCATTGCCCAAGGATGGATGGCCTCGATTGGATAATTCTTGAAGACGATTCGCGCCTGGGGATATTTCTGCTCGAGGGTTTTGAGATATTCGTGCAATTGGCGGCAGTGAGGGCACTCGAAATCGCTGAACTCTACCATTGTGATCTTTGAGTCCGCGGGACCTTTCGAGGGAGAGCCTTTCGTAGTCAAATCCTTCCGTGCGGCAGCGAATGGATCTTCGCCGGTCTTGTAAAGTTCGCCACGGATGATATATGCGCCGTCCTTGCTCGCGTAAACGACGCCAGTCTGATTTTGATCCTTATACTTCACCTCAATCCCAACCTCGTAGTAACCGGGAATTGTCGCGTCCTTGTAGGGTCCAAGTTTCACCTGGAAATCCGGACCCCAACTAAAGAGATTGCGCAGAAATGATTCGATGGTCACCGAGAGATGCGCCTGGTCGGGAGAACTCGGCGCAGCAGCGGGCGTCTGGGCCTGCGCAGCAACCGTAAAATACAGAATTGCCGCGAGGACCAGCACAACACGGAGTTTCATCGAAACATTCCTCCTAAAGCGACGCGAAAAAGAATCTCATGACACGAAACGATTGGCGAGCGGAAACCGCCGCCCGACGCTGAACGCTTTGGATGTAATTTTCAAACCCGGCGCCGCCTGATTGCGTTTGTATTCGTTTTGGTCTACGCGCCGCGTAATACTTCGCACAAGCTCGATCGAGTATCCAAAATGGCTTGCGATTTCTTCTGGATCCTTGATGTCCTCGACGTATGCCTTCAAGATCCTGTCCAGAACATCATAGGGTGGCAATGAGTCGGAATCCCGCTGGTTGGGACGAAGCTCGGCGGACGGGGGTTTCGTCAACGTTTCGACGGGGATGACTTCCCTTTCGCGATTTCGCAATTTAGCGAGTTCATAGACCATCGTTTTTGGAACATCGGAAATGACCGCAAGGCCTCCAGCCATGTCGCCGTACAGCGTGCAATAACCGACCGCAATTTCGGACTTGTTGCCGGTGCTCAGAACGAGTGAGCCGAATTTATTCGATAACGCCATGAGCAGATTGCCGCGAATTCGCGCCTGGATATTTTCTTCAGTTGCGTCCACCGTGCGGCTATTAAACACCGGATCGAGGACTTGCAGATATTCGTCGAAGACTCCGGCGATCGGCAGAACTATGAACTCGACTCCGAGATTTTCCGCAATTTGTCGCGCGTCGCGCAGACTGCCTTCCGATGAATAAGGCCCAGGCATTCCGACGCCGAGCACGTTCTCGGCGCCTACGGCATGCACGGCGACTGTGACGACAAGAGCGGAATCCACGCCGCCGCTAAGCCCCACGACCACTTTCGAAAATCCACATTTACGGACATAGTCACGAGTGCCGCAAACCAAAGCCTTGTATGCGGCTTCGAGTTCATCCGAGGTTTCGTGGCGGATATCGCCGACGAGCGTCTCCGTGTCGAATAAGACGAGATCGTCCTGGAAAGAATGCGCTCGAGCAACGATCGTGCCATCAGGGGCGATTGCAACACTCGAACCATCGAAGACGAGGCTGTCATTGCCACCGACCTGATTGACGTAAACAACCGGCACGTGATGCTGGCGTGCGAGAGCGCGAAGCATGTCGAGGCGAAAACCGCGCTTGTCAATCGTGTATGGGGAAGCCGAGATGTTTAGCAGGACGCTGCTTCCCTGCCCCACAAGCTCGGCGACGGGATCGCGTTCGTAGAGCCGCTGCGCCCAGAAATTCTTATCGTTCCAACTATCCTCGCAGATGGTGATGCCGAGCTGCTCCGCACCGAGAGGAACGATCGACTGCGAATGGGCTGGTTGAAAGTAGCGCGACTCGTCGAAGACGTCATAGGTGNNTCTTGCGCTGCTCGAAGATGATGCGGCCGTCGGCGATGAGAGCTGCTGTGTTCGCGACGGGCTTGCCCGTGTTGTCTTGGGCCTTGCCAACGTATCCGACGATGCTCGGCATCGGGATGAGTTTTGCGAGCTTGGCGAGTTGAGTGTGATTTCGCTCGATGAAAGCCGGGCGTTCGAGGAGATCCTGCG
>PMAA01000224.1 GCA_003152355.1 Acidobacteriota bacterium
CGTGTGCTATCATCAAGAATTTCGAGGGTACGAGAATCGCTGCAGGATGCGGGCGATAGACGCAACCCGTGTGCGCGTAAGTGAATCGTAAGGCACGGGATGTTTCGATTTCCGTGCTTTGAAAATGGCTTTAAAGCGGCTGGTCTCATGACCAGCCCAACAAAAGCCGGGATCACCCGTATTTCACTTGTAGCGCGCCCCGAACAGAACGGTGCGCATATCAATCGCGCCGGATGTGCCGGCGATGAAAACTGAATGACGGGCCAAGGAGCGAAATTGCGGCAAATTCTCTTGGGATGCGGGGTGCTGCTGTTTGGCGCGCTGGTTTTTTCTTCTGTACGCGCGGGTGCCCAAAATAATTTAGCTTNNAAACTACGACCACAGGCGCGCCGGTCGTCCGCACGGACGTGCGCGGCGTAGCCAGCTCCGGCTTGGCGACCGATCCGCAGGGCCTCCTGCTTTACGCTGCTTCCGACCGCATCGCGCGAATCATCCCTACATCCTCCAGCAAGGCTGTGCCCCTGAACGCCGCGGGAAATGGCGAGCGCGGATCGCTTGGCGATGGCGGAGCGGCCACCGGCGCGCAGCTCAATCTCGCGGATGCCACGTCGAAGAGTCCGGCAGGCGGAAGCGGTGTTGCGATTGATACTGCCGGGAACCTTTTTATCGCGGATACGCTGAACGATACGGTCCGGCGCGTGGACGCTGAAACCGGCATCATCTCAAGCGTCGCGGGCAAATGGGCGAGTATCGTCACGCCCGAAGGATTTGCGAATCCGCTTGGGGTTGCGGCGGATGCGGACGGCAATCTTTACGTCACGGCCAAAAATATTGTGTATCGGCTCGACGCGCAGAGCGGCGCGGTGAGCCAAATCGCGGACGTCTCTGGCGCAACGGCCATCGCGGTGACGGGCGATGGCGCGGAAATTTACGTTGTCGCACCGGCAGACCGCCGTATCTTTCAAATAACGCCGAGTGCCTCCGGCGGCGCGGCTGATTTGCGGGCATATCCGTGCGCCGGCCACAGTGCGGCGAAAATTCCAGCGCCGTGCTGGGCTCTCGACGCAGCGCCAACTGGAATCGCGCTTGACGCCGCAGGAAATGTGTTCGTTTCCGAAGCGAGTGCGAACATCATCGTGCGCGTGGACGCGAAGACGCTCCGCGTGACGCAGGTAGCCGGCACGCGAACCGCGGGATATTCGGGCGATGGAGGCGCGCCGCTGAAGGCACAATTCAACGCGCCGGGCGCCTTGGCATTCGATCGCTCAGGTAATTTGTTCGTGGCCGACACGGGCAATTCCGCGATTCGCGAGATCACGAACATGAGTCCTGCGCAGGCGGGGGACGTCACCCTCTCGCCGAACACGTTCAACTTTGGCGATCAGCTCACCGGCGGCCAATCCGCAGCGCAAGCCTTTACGCTGACGAACAACACGGCGGGAACCTTGAGCGGGATCGCAGTGAGCTTTGCCGGTGGCGCGACGCCGGCCGATTTTACCCAGACAAATTCGTGCAACGGAATGCTCGCTGCCGGCGTATCATGCGCGATTAACGCGGTGTTCTCACCGCAGGCGTTTGGCCAGCGCAATGCGACGCTCTACGTTACCGATTCCGATCCAACGAGTCCGCAGACCGCGTCGCTCAGCGGCACAGGTGATGATTTCGAGTTGGCGATTCCGGCGACCGGGACAAATCAGCTCACTGTAATTGACGGCGAAACCGGAACGTTTCTTTTGCAGGCCGCTCCCGACAATGTCTTCACCGGCACGGTCACGCTGAATTGCCCGTACAATTTACCGCTTCAGACGACCTGCACGATTACAACTGCAGCAGCGACAACGCCTCCGTCCTTGACGCTGACGGCCGGAAGCGCGCCGCAAACTTTCAACGCGGCGTTTAAAACGACGTTTCGCACATCAACAACAGGACCTTCGCAGACAGTTATCGGGCCGTGGAACGGATCGAAGCCGCAATTCCCTGCCCCGCCTCGAACGGGAATTGCGATTGCATTGATGTCGCTGCTCGCGGCGGCGCTGGGGGCAACGATTTGGATTTCATTTCGACGCTCGAACGCTCTACAGCTGCGCGTGAATTCGATCGGTGCCGGGATCGCGATGATTCTCGTCGTCGTAATGTTGGCCATGGCGTCGGCATGCGGCAGCAACACTACCGGCTCGAGCACGCAAACGATCTTCCAGGGCACGCCCGCCGGTACGTACAACATGACGGTGACCGCGACCTCGCAGGGCGCCACGCGCGGCGTAAACATCACGCTCGTCGTGCAATAAATCCAATCTGCCCACGCTCGCGGTTTTACGCAGGATATACATTCCCGCGACGAATTCCATGCGAGGCAATCGGTAATTCGTGGCACGGGCATCTTGCCGGCGCTACGAATTTTCGCGGCAATCCTGGCAAGACCCCGCGCTACAAATAGACCACATGCCGCTGGTACCCGTAAGGCTTGCGGCGTCGCCCCTTGAATTGTTCCGGGCGCATATACCGTTCAATCAAATCATTCGTAGCCTGATACGCAGCTGCTTGCATGTCTGCTGCGAGGGCGCGAGCTCCGCGTGCTCGCGCGGCAAGAGCGGCGGTAGCGTAAGCGAGAGCGTCATTCGATGCCCGAATCATCACCGGATCCGTCCCAAGGATGAGCTGAGGAAGCACTTTTTCATAGCGCAGCCGAACCGTAATCTGCGAAGTCGCTCCGATGAGATTGATCATGTCCTCGCGCCATTCCCACATCCGCAGGTATGTCGTGGGCTGAAGATTTGGCAAGCCTCCCGTGATTTTCTCCATTGGAACGAAGAGATCGCAGGAGCCGGTTTGTTGCTCCCAAAGCTGGTGGGGCGCGACAAGATCGGTGGGAAGTTGCGGTTCGGAGACATCGGAAAGTGTCATAGGTGTGACGCCGTCCGTCAGAGGCAGATCGAGATCAATCTGCGAGACGAGGACCGAGACGCCAGCCTCGGCGAGCTGCCGCTGCAATCCGCGATATGCGGAATTGAGCAGCGGCATCAGCGTCGGGTCATTGAACACCGTGCCCGCGGAATCGTTGACCAGGGCACGCGTGAGATTCAGCGCATCTTCGGCCTGGCCGTATGCGGTGGTTGAAAGGACCGGCATGATGTCTCCTGCAAATGACGAAGTGAGATGAAAAGTGAAAAACTTCTTTTTGCGTCTTGGTCAATCTGATTGGAGGTTTCGCGGAGCGCCGAGCAGGCGATCGTAGCGCCGGCATCTTGCCGGCGATTTTCCGCGCAGTGGCTGGGCGCAAAGACGCCGGCAAGATGCCGGCGCTACGATTTTGCTGTTGCCACGCAACGCGTCTCTTAGCACGCAGCATTTTTGCAGCTAAAACAGTCTGGCGAAATTAGCAGTTGGCTGATGGCAACGGCGATTGTCGCAGATACAGCGCGACGCCGAGGACCGCGCTGATCGCGGCGCTAATGCCGCCGATCGAAAGCGTATGGTTCAATCCGGCTGCAAGATTGAAGTGGCTCGGATCGATTCCAATCGCGGCGAAACCTGTCACGATGCCGTTCGCGCCGCCGGAAATAGCCGCGGCAACGAGGCCTTTTATCCAGAGCTCGAGTTTGAGAATGCGACGCATGATTGTGATTGTGGCCACAGAAAGACGGAAGACATTATCAGATGCAACAGCAGGAATGCCATCGTAGCGCCGGCATCTTGCCGGCGATTTTGTGCCCCGCCACCCCGCAGAAAAACGCCGGCAAGATGCCGGCGCTACGATGGCCCTTATGCCGTTAGTGCAGCACGATGAAGGGGCTGGCGAAGCTCGCCGTGGTGGCGCCGCACGCGGGGCATACGGCTGGCACCGCAATGGTGGATGGCAGCGCGCCGCCGCTCGAGCTGGTGCTCGACGTCGCGCTACCCAGAATCTCAAAGCCCGTGTTGTATGCGTTGCCAGGATAAATTTTTGCGGTCGTGGCGTTGCCGGTGAACGCGAAGATGTAGTTGCCTGGAGCGAGGGTGACTGTGCCCTGCGTGCAGGAGCCGTCGGTCGGCCCACTGGCGGTGAACGCCGTCGCGCCCCAATTGCACTGCAGCGCGCCGCTGAGCGAGTAAATTCCGACGTCGTATAGATCGCCACCCGTGGAATCCGTGGTGCCAATATCAATCGTGAGTTTCGAAAATTGAAGCTGCATAGGCACAAGAAACGGAATCACGTTGATAGCATTCGTGGTGCTCGGAGCAATCTGGACGCTGCCTGCGATGTTGGGCGGTGGGGCATAAAACGTGATCGAGCTTCCGCCTCCTCCGCTGCCGCAGGCCGAACCCGCATCCTGCAGGAGGCCCCCGCTTCCCCACTTCGCGCAATCGCCGCTCGTCGGCGTGGTGCCTTTCCAGTAAGGAACAAAAAGCGTCGCAGGCGCACTGCCTGACGGCGGCGAGAAACGAAACGCCGTTTTCACAGTAGCGTTGTAAAGAGTGTTTTGACCCGTGCTCCCAGCCGCGCCGGTATCGCTGTAGGTTGTGGTGCTCGTGCAGTTTGAAATGCTGTGCGTCGTTACGCCGCCCGCAAACGTGCTGCCTGAAGTTGTGCCGCGGAAAATCGTGCAACTCGAAGGATCTGTTCCCGCCGGTGCGGTCCACGAAAGTGACACGGCATTGTTCGATCCGCTGATCACGACACTGACCTCATTCGACCCGGCCGAAAGCGAGCCGTCCGACGCGCAAGTGGATTGGAGCGAGTAGTAGTAGGTGCCAGCCGCGAGCGTCCCGCCCGTCGTGGCTGTCGCCGTCAATCCCAGCGGCGGAAGCGCGCACGAAAACGAAAGATCGAGCGTATTCGGCGAATTGCGAATCAGGCTCGATTCGTATCCGTAATGCGTGCCATCGCCAAATTCGTGGCCGTAGTAAGGGCTGATTCCAAGATTGGCCTGCGTGTTTCCTGACTGTGCGAGAGCCAGAGGCGGGAGGCGCGTATACCCACAGCCGCCGCCGTTGGTCACAATTGTTTCCTGCTCGACGTTCTGATTGCATACGTTAGAATTGCTGCTCAGGAGCCCGAGCCCGTAAGCGGACTTAAAGATCGCGTTTCCGCTAGGCACGCCGCTTGTGTTTGTCGGCGGCCCCGTGTCCATATTTGCGTAGCTCACGCTGCCTGACGTAACCGTCAAAACCGCGCCACCGGGACACGCCGACACATTCTCCATGTGGACCGGCGCATTTCCGCCTGCGCTAATGCCGAGAGCTCCGCCGCCGTTGTAATTCATGAAAGCCCAACCGGTGCAGTCATACAGCGCGGCGTTATGAAAGATGGCTGGAACGCCGCCGACGAGGCTGCTCGCCGTATTGTTGATCGTGTAGAACGGCATCGTCGCGTTTTCGATGTATACGTTGTCGAAGAAAACGTTGCCGCCGCCGCTGGGGCAATTGTTGTCGCTCGAAGTTCCCCGGCAATCCCAAATGAAACCGCCGCCCGAGCCGACGACGTCGCGGAATTGAAAGAGTCCGAGGTTCGGAGGCGCTTGCGCGAGAAAGGCAAACACCGCGATGGGAGTTGAGGAACTGCCCGAGCCCATCACCAGGCACCCTCCGCGAAACGTCACCGTGAACGTGTTGTATACAGCGAGAGCAGTATTGTCCGTGTTGTCGTTTGCGCCGGTACGAATGCCGTTGCCCGTGTTCGTGGCATTGAGACAAACATTATCGAACGTGACGAATGTCGTTGAATTGAGTTGTACTGCCTGGTTGTACCCGCTAATCGATAGATCGCGTAGGGTCACCGGCTGATTCCCGGATCCGGCGCCGGCGGTGAGCATCAACACGGGCATCAGATTGGGGCTCGAACCAGTACTCACTTGAATGGAAGTAAGTGGCGGACGCGAAAACTGCACGCTGGTCCCGCTGTAGGAAGAACCTCCTTCGAGCGTGAGCCCTTTACAGGTGGAAGGGACGGTGAGAACGGGCGCGGTGGTCGAGACGCTCGTCTGCGGTTGAAGGACTCTGTATTGTCCCGGCGGAAAATGCACAGCCCCGCCGCCCGTCGAACCGCTTGAGCATGCCGCATTAATCGCTGCCTGAATGGCTGACGTGCTATCGGCCGCGCCGGTTGGATCGGCGCCGTACGCGACTACGTCCACCCAGGGCCGCGGACCTTTGGTGCTTGCGTTGCCGGTTACCTGAAGCGTTCCGGTGCTGATGCTTGACGGCGCAAATGTTCCTGCGCTCAAGGTGCCAGTGACCGTCGCGTTGCCGCCGACACCGAGATTTCCGCCGAGAGTGATGGATGTCGCGGTGACGGAATTGAAAGACGGCGTGGTCGGATCGTTCGGCAAGATCGTGTCGGGCATCGTGTACGCGTTGATGCCGGGGCCCGAGATCTGCACGACGTAGCGACCTGGCGTGGCATAAAAATGGTAATTGCCGAGGCCGTCGGCCTGGATCGGATTGGCGGACGGGACCGAGAGAGTTGCATCGGTATAAAGCGTAGCGAGCGGAGTGCACGGAACGCCCGTCGCGCTTGCGGAGCAGACCGTTACCGTCGCGCCTGCGATTGGCCTGCCGGTCGCGCCGAACGCGATGTCGTCTTTGCGCGAGCCCTGCGCGTGTGCCGGAGGCGCTGCCACGATGAGCGCGCATGAGAGCAAGAGGTACGCGAATGCTCGCCGCGCGATATTCTCGAAATGTTTTTCTACAAGAATTTCGAACGAAGCCATGTGTTGACCCTCGATGAGTTATTTCCTCGATTCAGGTGGCGACCTATTGTGCACCGATTGCAGCGAAGATTTGTAGCCGGCGCGCGGAAGAAAAGCGGGCGGGCCGCGGCCCAGCTCTAGATAATGAGCTAATCGTTTGCTCGCGCTTTGCGGCCGCCGATATTGTGCTTCGCGGCCTTTTCCTCGTCGAGAACGGCGTGGCAATGCTTGCAGACCGCGACATTCGGCTTCACCTTCTCGCCGCACGCCGGACAATCCACTAGCTGCTGCGGCACAAACGCCCAGTCGCGTTCTATGCCGAGTGAAAGCGCGGCGCGGCGGTGCATGTCGGAAATTTCGCGATAGGAATGTCCGCGCGCCCACATCGCATCGGCTTCCGCGACGAGATCCTGATACCAAGCTTGCCGGCGAGCGGCAGCCGCAGCGACTTCCGATTCGCTGGGCCGTGCTCCCGCGCAAACGAATACGCCATGCACGACGAGATCCTGGATCAAGTCTTCGGCGATTTCGCGGGCGCTGATTGTGAACGGAAACCGGCGATTGTCGCCGAGATCGAGTGCGTCGCCGCGCGCCGTGATGAGTAGGAGCGAATACGGCTCGCCCTTCGCCGAAGCGGGAATGTGAAAGATGCCGTAAGTTCGCGAGATGTAGAAATCCTGATCGCCGATGTTGGCGATGGTTACGGTGGCAGGATCGCGTTGCATTGCGGGGGATTCGTTCGGCGGCTCGGGAACACGGGCAATCGTGGCGGTTGAATCGGATGCAGGTGATTTCAAGGTGCCTCCTGAAGGCAAAGCAGTTGGGAGAATTCTGGTAAGAGCACGGCGCGACATAAGGCGCGCCCGTTCCGAGAACGATTACCGAGAACTGGAAAAAGGGGCTGGTCTTACGACCAGCGCCACAAGTGCCGGAATCGCGTGGTCATTATCAGATTGCTGCGACTTGTCTTCCGGTGACGCTAACGAATGGCTGCCCGTGAAATGCGGGCGCGTCATCATCGAGAACTTCGTCTATACGTGCGTCCGATTCGCGCTCGCGTTGCGATTCGCGCGCATCCAGGGCAAAACGCGATTTGCCGCTTGGTTGCCGGCGCGCCCATTCGATCGCGCGAACGATTTTGTCGCACGCTGCGGAATCGAGCGAAATGAACTCGCCGCTTGGGCCCGCAAGCGTGAAACAGTGCTCATACTCACCGCGCGAAGGGTATGGGCCAAGGGCCGAAACGAGAACTCCGTCTTCGCGTTCGAGCGTGGCCGCGTGCCAGGCATCAGGTGAGCCGTAAATTTCCGGCGGAACCCATCGTTCGATATGCCAGCGATCGAAGGGCAAGTATTTCGGCACCCGGCGCAGCTCGATCGCTGAACGGATGACGTTCCCGTGCCCATCGCGATCCGTCCAGCGCCCACCGATCCAGCTCAGCCGCGACCAGCCCCACACGACGCGAAAGTTCGGCTCGCCGAAACGATTCCGTCCGCCCGCGCGCGCGAGAACTTCGGCGGCTGCAGACGGCGTGTCGTGAGTTTCGCGGATTACACGAATCATAAAGTGAAAGTGACGAGTGATAGGTGACGAGCGAGACACCTTGAAAGGATGTGGAAACGTGCTGCTTCTCAGGCGTGCCCAGTGCACTTCTCGTGCGATCGTAGCGCTGGCATCTTGCCGGCGGTTTTCCGCCCAGTAACTCGGTACAAAATCGCCGGCAAGATGCCGGCGCTACGAATGAATTCTCAGCCGCAGTTGATCGGGCCGGGAGGCGTACGATTTGTGCAGGTCACGCACCGACAATCAGAAGGCGCACATCTCTCACGGCCGATTACTGCAACTTCGGGAATTGGGCGAGGAAAACAACAACGTCGCCTGTTATGGCCGTCGGATATGCGCCGGCACTCACTTCCGTGCCGCCTGCCGCGAAACATTTCACCTTCCAGTTGTTCAACGCGTTTCCCTGCACCGGAACGTAATTATCCGCGTTGCCATCTTGACTGGCGACGAGGACGAGCTGCGGCGGTGTGACGGATGGAATTGTTTTTCCGGACGGAGCGATCTGCTCGATTGCCGTGGTCCAGTCGAGCGTATCTCCGCCAGTCGTGTAGTTGCCGGAAAAAGCGAGCGTGCCCGTGACAAGGGCGATCGGGCCGGTTGCGTCGACGTTTTGTACCGTGATGCTGATGGCCATGATGGCCTCCTGAGAAAGTTCGAGAGAAACAAATCGTAAAATACGGCCGGCCTTCCAGCCGGCCCTACAATTGCCGTAAATGAATTCGTAGCGCCGGCATCTTGCCGGCGATGTTCCGCGCGGTGGCGTCGAACAGAACCACCGGCAATACACCGGCGCTACGATTGCCATGCGGAGTTTGTAGCTCTTGTGTTTAGTAGCCGGATGGGATGGCGAGAGAATCGATGTACGCCCCAGAGCGCGGCGAATCGTTCCACACCTGGAATCCGGTGACGAAGTAAAAGATGTATGCCGCAGCGAGGCCACCGCTGGCGCCGTAGATCGGGAACACGGTTTGTCCGCCGACATCGTAAAAATCGATGTCCTGCATGACCGCGCGGCCCCAGTGGGAGAGATCCAGAAAATCCACGCGCGACGTGTTGGCGTTGATGGAGGATTTAATGGGCACGCCCGCCATCGTTTTCTCGCCGGTAAAAAGCAGATCGAGATCGCTTGCGCGCCCACCCGCTCCTTCCTTAATGATTTGCGAGATCGTAACGCCGAGTTGCTCCCACGCGTGCTCCTGTTCGAGCGACGTGTAAGCGATCAGCTTACCGACCTGATTGGTGCCGAGGGATTTTCGGACTTTGTTGATCGCGAGGCGAACGACGCCCGGCGTGAGCGCGGAATTATTGCCGCTGACGTGCGGGGTTGCAAGCTCGACCGGGTAGGTTGCGCGATTCAGGTTGAGCCACGTGCCGGTGGTGGCGTTGGTCTGATGGTAGAGGATGCCGAAGAGCGATACCGGCTGCGCACCCGAGAGCCCATCGTGAACGATGAGATCGTTGGGAGAAGTGCCGGTCGGAATGTTGTCTACCGTGATTGTGCCGCCGAAGGGATCGACTGCCGTGACGTTGGTCGTCACGCCCGACTTCGAAATTTCCACCGCGTGGCGGAAGAAAACCGGCGTCACTTGCGCGACGTCGTAGGTGGTTCCCGAACCGCGGCCAAGATCGCCGCCGTCGAGATTGGCGAGGCCGGCTTTGCCTCCCGGACGGATCTGAAGCGGAAGCCGCATGTTGCGCGAGCTGACGCGTTCCACGTCACCTCGCTGTTGAATCATGGTGAGAAGAATGTCGTCGCGTTCGTAGAGGAGCGGAAGTTTGTCCCGCACCTTTTCGAGTTGCAGCGCGACTGTCTGCGCATTTTGCATTTGTGGCATGGTCCCTAGGTCCCCCTGTGGAATTTTTCAACTGATGCGTGATTGTTGCGGGATGTCCTCTGCGGACGGTCAAGGAGTGCAAGAAAATTGAATTGAGAGAAAGACGGGTACTCAACGGCCGGATGCCGCCGCTAGAATCAGACCGTTCGATGTTGGACAACTGCCCTATGCAATACGCCTGATAGCCAGGCTTTCCAGCGTCCTGCAAAGTAATCCTGTACCTCGGGACAGCTGAACGGCCGTACCACGGATGTACGCTCGGACAGTAGTAGGCTCACAAACCGGTCTATAGGGTGTAACTATCGCGCGGCAAAAGGCTTATGCTTCCGGACCCCTTCTCGGAAGCCGTGACTGCCAATGTTCCCCGCGCAGGAAGCAGGCGTAATGCAACGTCATCTTTCCGCAATCGCTTTGGCAGCAGCGATCCTGATGCTGGCAGTTGCGGCTCCGGCGAACGCGCAGACGCTCACTCCTTGCGCCGCAAGCCAGGCTTCAGCGGTGAATTGTTTCGTGGGCAACGCCGTGGCCACGAAAATCCTGACAGTGCCGTCGAGCATGAATATGACGAGCTACGACAACTATGCGGTTGCCGTTCTCCATATTGCGCAGGACACGAACGTCTCGGTAATACTGCTAGGAACCACATCCGCGATTGCCGATGCGATGCCGGCGAAAGATGCGAACGGCGCCGCCAACGCGACAGCGCAAACAAACGCCATCAATTCGATTATCAACTCCGAGGTACTCACTGGCATTCTGGTACTGCCGGCGCAAACCACGGAAGCGCAACTCGAGACATTCGCGCAGCAAACCGTGATCAACATGACGGGATTTACCGGCGTATCGTTTTCGCCCGGCGCAGTTCTTCGGCTGATTGATTCTTACATCGTCGCCGGAACCAGCACGAGCGGCACGATCAATTGGACCACGGTGAAAGCGAGCCTGACGGCAGCGGTAAAAAATCTCGTCGGCAGCGGCATGCTGAAACTGCCCTCAGGCGTCACCGAGGCGAAGTTCACCACCTTCGTCGAGGATGTCGCGCAATCCATCGCAGCCTACAAATCCGCCACGGGAAAGAAATCTTTATAGCGCAGTGATCGTTTCTCGGCGTTGTAGGCTGGCCATAAGAACAACCGGCATTCAGGTCCTCCGATCACGCAAAGGCGGCGCGTCTTATAACGTGCCCTAAAATTGCTGGCTGCGCGAACTCGGCTATTCCAGAATTTCCGACCGCTTCTCCCGTCGATCTACAGATTCAAAATATCCGCATCCGACAATCGCCGGTAATCGATGTCTCGCGGGCTCAACGCGCGTCGCCCATCGCCTCCCGGCGCCCCTCCCGCGATATCCACGCGACGCTCGGCCGTGCGCTGGCGTTCCACGCGCGCGTTCGATTGCGCCACCACTCCTGAAGTCCATTCGTTAATTACTTTTTTCGCGATGCCTGGAAGCGCCTGTCGCGCTCGCGCCACCACCATTCCCGCAATCGCTTGCCGATTTTCAGCCGACCAATTCCCTGCGCGAAATGCCTGGCGCAATTGCTGGCCGAATGCATGATTCGACCGCATCGCCGCGTCGATCTCGCGATAGATCTCGCCCACCATGCGCTGCCGCGTGCCGTCCGTCGTCCCGTCAGGTAGTAGACGATCCACCTGTGAATGGATCGCGTCGAGAACGCCGTTGACGGCCGCTGCATTCGTGTCGTGAAAGAATGCCGCCTGCGCGGCGCCGACGGAATCAGCGCCCGGATTCGTGGCGGGTTGCATTGCGGAATTCGCGGTCAGTTCCGCATTACCTCGCGGCGCGTTTGCTGCGCTCTCGCTGAGCGGTGCCGCAACACGACCCGCTGCCTCGCCCGTATTTGCGGAATCGTTTGAAATGGCTTGCATCATCCGTGCGAGGTTGCGGAATGCCGACGGGTTCAGGCGATAAACCGCAGCCGCAAGTTCCGCGTGCGATTCGGGACGGTTAGAAAAGAAAAGGGTGTCGAGCTTGGCGAGGTCGGCGAGTTGTGCGCCCGCGGCGCGAGCGTCGTCGGCAGTGGGAAATAGCTTCTGAATGTCGCGCGCGCTCTGAGCATCCGGGAAAATCTCGCGGAATGTCTGTGCGTCCCGCCACGCGTCGCGGAGCGAGGGATTCGCCTCGAAGATCGCACGGAATTGATCTGGCTCGGAAGCAGCACCGTCCGCTCCCGACGCGCCTGAAACTTGATGCGCAGCAGGCGAGCTTTGACTTGCGGAATTACCACCCGCAGGATCGTAGACGATTCCCAGAATTTCATCGTCAGTTAGGCGCGAGTTTCTCGCCGAAGAAGTCGCTGGCGTCGCAGGTTGCGCTGCGGCCGCGGATGCCGTCGGATTCAGCGCAGAAGTCGAAGTTGCCATGTGCTACTCCTCGGAAAGATCTAACACTTACGTGCCGGCGTGATTGCGGAAGCCTCAACCGCAGGGCGCGTCATAAGACCGAACATTCGGCGCCAAGCCACGTACTGTCTGGTCTTATGACCGGTCCTACGTTGAACAAACGCGACGCTAGCGTGCAAACAAAAAGCGCGAACTGTTTCGATGTGAAACGCACTTGATTGCTCTGATCCCTAATCCATTTGCACCGATGTGCCGATATAGAAGCGTAGGAGGAATTTCATGACCACCAAGGCCCCAGTCCCTTCCGCAGCTCCTGCAGATATCGTCCTGCCTGAACAAGAAAAGTCCCCAACCGGGCGCGAGCGTCGCAAGCGCCATCGCGCACAGGTGGCCATGCGCGTCATGGTTCGTGGAGGTGCGGATTCGTCCGAACCGTTCGAAGATATCGCCAACACAATTGACGCATCGCGTGATGGGTTACTCGTAAAAACGTCTCGCGGCGCCTACTGGCAAGGCCAAATCCTAGAAGTTACGGTGCCCTACAACGGCGTGGCGGATCCAATGAATCCCCCACAGAGGGCGTGCGTGGTGCGCCACATGTTGCTCCAAAACCATCTGTCGTACGGGCTGGCGGTTCAATTCCAGAAGGCGATGGGCATCACGGCTGGTGGTGTTTTATTGTCGGGCGGCGACCCGATTCACGTCCGCGTTCTGGCCGTAGAGCCAGATGTGCGAATGGCTAATATGATTCGCGACTTGCTTGAAGCAGACGGCTACCAGGTGACGAACGTCACGAGCTCGAGAGAGGCGCTCGAAGTGTTGAGTACAGATACGCCGGATGTGCTCCTGGCAGTCGCGGAGAGCGGTGAGATTTCCGGCCAGGATTTGTGCGCCATCGTGAAGAAAAGTGCCAGGCTGCAGCACATTCCCGTAATTCTTTTGACGCACTCGGCGCGGCCCGCCGATTATCTTTCGTGCCACGAGGTCGGAGCGGTCGTGTGCATGGCGCTCCCCTGCCCGCCGGGAAAACTGCATCATGCGGTGCGGCTCGTCGCCCCGCCGCCTGCTCTAAACTCGAACTACAACGGAAAGGTCAATTTCAGCTCAATCGTGCGGACTACGTAAAGTCGCGAAGCGAACAGGCGAATGTCGTGCTGGCCTGGCCTGAGTTTCGAGGGGCATTTTGCGGGCGCGACGATTCTGTTTTTGGGGTTCGGCAGGTCCGGCCGACGGGCCTGCTGCGGATGAACGATATTCAACGGAACGATACGCCGAATCGTGAACTGCCGGTCCATCTGCCGGCGGATCCCACGATTGCTTAGCCGATCTCGCCGATTACGGGATGGGCGTTCATCGTGGCGGATTTCCGCTGCCGCCCGCTTAATTTTCCATGATAGGACCAAAGTACTATAGGGATTCTAGGACCTACTCCCTATAACTGATTATGCGGAATGGTTCTTGGGTCGCTTTGACAGGGCCCGATGTTCGCACTCGACCGCCAGGAGTTTTGCCATGAGCCCGTCGAATCCGGCGCCGCCGGAGGCCATGTCGTCCGCAACGACAGAAAAGACGCCCGCCGCTGCTGCTGCCGCAGCGGATCGGCGGAAGCGCAAGCGCGTCAAATTGTCTGCGCAAGTTCACGTGCGCGGCGGAATTGGCTCGGTCGAAGAATTCCAGGAAGTCTGCAGTAGCGTGGACGTGTCGCGCGACGGTTTGCTATTCGTCGCGGGCCGTTCGGGCTATTGGGTCGGACAGCCGCTCGACGTCACGTTCCCCTACACTCCATCTGCAGGCATCAACACTTCCCAGAAAGCGAAAGTCGCGCGCGTCTTCTTGCGCCCCGACAGAAAATACGGCGTCGCCGTGCAATTCCAAGCCGCGGCAGCGCACGTGGCGAAGCAGCAGACTGGATCGTCCTACGGCTCCAACGCGATGTACGCGTCCTACGCCGCACAGGCGATTCGCCAGATGGTGCTGCTCGTCGAATCCGATATGCAGGTCGTGGCCACGCTGAGTGCGTTGCTTCAGCAGGACGGCTATCACTTCGCGCACGTGCCGACCGCCAAGGCTGCGCTCGACGTCCTGAAGACCGCCATACCCGTCGCGGTGATCGCTGAAGTCGAAGGCACGGACATGAACGGCCGCGACCTCTGCGTCATCATTAAAAAGAACGATCGCTTGAAAAAGATTCCCGTAATTTTGCTTACGAGTTCAGCGTCGCCGGCCGACTACTCTGAGAGTCATCAGATCGGCGCCGTCGTCTGCATGGCGAAACCGTTCAATCCCGAACGGCTGCAACATGTGGTGCGGATGGTTGCACCGCCGCCATCGCAGCGTACCGCCTACGGCGGCCGCATCGACTCGGGTACGGTGAACAGGACAATCTAATAGCGGAACCTCCCTGGCAAACACGCAGTTTTAGTCGCACGCTGCAAGCCGAAGGAGAAAGCAGAGAAAAGCGCAACGGGGNNGTACTTAGCGCCGCGCAGCGGGAGATGGCTGCGGCGTGATTGCTGGTGGCGCTGCCAGCTGTTGCTGCCTCAGTAAGAATTGCTGATGAAATAAGGCGTGCGCACGCACGTTCGCATATCCCGCTGGCGAATCCACTTTCGCCACCTGACCCGCATCCGCGGAAAACCATCGCTTGCACGTCTCGAGTTCGACCGCGTGATTATCAGCAAATGGATCCGGCATGATGCTCGGTACAAGTGTTTCCGCGCCAGTTTGCGGATCCCTCTCGATCAACGGCTGCTCTATGACCAGTTGCGCGATCTCGCGATATTGCTTCGTGCGCGATTCCTCGTCGGGAATCACGATTTCCTCGAGGCCTATGAGCCGCTTGATAAGCGCCAAGTTGGCCGGGTGCGCGAGGATTTGTTGGATCTGCGGGTCGTTGCTGCCGATTAATTGCATCAAGACGGCCCGCTGCTGCGACCACATCGTCGGATATTGCTCGTCAGTTTCAGGATACGAGAACAAATTCCCTTTCAGGTCAGCAATGCGAATCCATTTCGATTCAAACGCTGAACCTGCGCCCAAGAGCGTCATTTCCACATCGCCGGGACGATTCTTGCGGAAGCAATCCACGGCGAGAAGCATCACGTCAGCGTGGAAGAATTTCATCGCGCGCCAGACGAGTCCGATCCGCCCCATCGCCTGATCGCGCGCCATAGCGTATCCCGCGGCCGTGTCGTTGTTCGTCATCGCGCCGCCGAAAAGCGCCGGAAACGCGCCCGTAAGAAATTGCGCGACAGGCCCCATCAGGCTCGCAGCGTGCTCGGCGAGATCCGGGGGAATTTGCGCGGGTTCGGGTTGAAAAAAACCTGCGGCGAGCGGCTGTCCTGGCTTCGCGCGCGCAGGATAGTGCGCGCCGGGTTCGGCTGTTTGCGATTGCAGCGCGTCAAAATCGAGGACTTCGCTGTCCGCGTAAATCGGCGGAATACCGTACTCGTACGTTTCTATTTGCAAATTCGAGAGTGTGTTGAACCGTTCCTGCACGGAAATCAGCGCATCACCGAGTGCAGGCCGGCCACTCGATCCGTCACCGGGCAGCGCGTGAAGCACTCGCCAGTGGTCGTCCATGTTTTCGTTGCGAGATTCGCAGTAAGCGTCGCCCGCGAAAGCCACGTAGCATCCGTCGGGATAGAGCGCCAGCAATTCGTCGCGAAGTTTCTGATCGTCGAGTTGGTAGAACGACCACGGGCGCAGCCACGTTCGCTGGAACGTGATCAAGTTCATGTTGTAATCGCCGCCCTCGGTGAGCGGACCGCCTTGCGACTGCGCGAGGCGCGCCAGCCGTTCGTACTGCGCGGATTCCCCCGGCGCGACAGGCGGCCCAATCTTGCTGGCCGCGTGCGGGTACGCTGCCTTCAGCCGCGCCTGGTGCACTTCCATGTTCCATTGCAGAAACGGGTATTCGTGCATCTCGTTCGCCCAGGGCGGAGTCTTCAGCTCGAGGCCGCCGACGATCGTGACCACTTCCTGGCCATTCGGAACGCGCAAGCGCGTTTGCGCCGCGGGCACAGTCACCACATCGCCGGGCACGTAATCGCCAAGCTCAAAAAGCGCACCGCATTCGCAGACTGGCGTCTCGGCCGCAGCCGCTCCTCCGTAGGGCTGGCTGGAAGGCCGACCGTTTCTTATTTGGGTGTTCGCTCCCGCGGGCGGCGGCGCAGTAAGCAGCGCACTAACATTCGGTGCGGCGGCATTTCCATTCGCCGGCGTCTCCGCCCCGCATTGCTTGCAACGCCATACATCCGGCGCAATCTTCACTTGCCGCGCGGCAATCTGTGTCTCGGGATGAAATCCGAATCGCTGGCCGTCCACGACGTACCGTACATACGCGCCAACTTTGCCGCTCGTCCAAAGCTGGAACGCTTCCTCAACGATCACGTTTCCGATTCGATTGTTCTGTTCGACGAGCTGCGAAACTTCCGTGGCTGCCTTCGCAGCGGAGACATCCTCTTCCGCCTGCGCCGATTGCGGAAAAAATCGCACGCGCGGAATATCCTGCGAGAGCACGGCAATAATGGAAAGGCCGAAAGCTTGATAGATATTCGTGACGAATTCGTACCGCGGCATATCCTCAAGCGAACTCTGATCGCTGAATTTTTGCTCGAACGGAAGGTGCCAGTTCTGATCCTGCTCGCTCCACCAGAGATACTGCAAACCGCGCCAGAATTGATGGGCCTGCTTGATGCGGCGCACTTCCGCGCGGCGTGACGTCTCGGATTCCGTGGTGAAATCGAAAACTATGCGTCGCAACGCGGCCTGAAGCCGATCGGGCAGATGTTCGTTGTTCGCGCCATACGCCACGGCTTCGAGAACCGAAATCGGGTCGTCAGGCCGCGCGGGCCCAGTCGCAGGGCTTTCCACCGGCACAATGGCCGGATCCGCCGGCGCCGGTTCGCCCGGAAACGCAATATTGAAATCGTTCGCCATGTGTCCTCGATGCGTCGGTTAAATTCTCGGACGCCACGATTAAAATCGGCCTTTCCCAATGAGCCGCGCGATCGCGCGCGAGTCATTCGTGGCGCAAGCAATCTTGCTCGCCGTACGAGCTGGCCGGGCTTTCCCTTAATCCGAGACAAAGCTTCGCGTCTAATCCTCAGCAAGAGCGTCGCGGAGAAAATTCACGAGATCCCCCGGCGTCGTGAACACATGCGTCTCAGGCGCAGATGCAAAAACTCCCCGAGGCACAAATCCCGGCGCATTCTGCGATCCGGAATGCGACGCGATCCCTGGCGTCCCCGATGGAACGCCAAACGCGCCGCGCACGCTATTCGCTCCCGCTGGCGCCGCGTCGATTGCTTCGCGATGTATATGCGCCACGTACCCACGCGAATTGTGCCCGCTGGAACGCCCGCCACCTGGCGTCGCTGAGATTTCGATTTCGATGCGGTGTATCGCCGTCGCGGGCGAGTCGCCGGTTTCCTGCCCGGACGAATCGCTTGTGCCCTCGTCAGCGAATGGATCGCTCGGGCCTTCGCCCAGTTGCGATGCGTTGCCAAGCGCGCGAGTGTTCTCGATCGCTGCGCCCATCGTGGGGTTCATGTAATAACGTCCTCGAATCATCGGCATGTTTGCTCCTCGCTACAGCATCGAATCAGAGTTGTCGCGATTGTTCATCCGCCGCGCGTTTTCGATCTCAAGCATTCGTCCGATTTGCTGCCACGAACGCCGCCGCAACGGATTCGCAGGAACGATCAGGCCCTTCGCGCGAGCGCTGCGGCGGGTCTCGTCGGCGACGCGATCGCCGTGGCTAGCGTCGCTTTCGGGAGTCGCGCGTTGCGGATCGGCTTTATGTTTGCCGTCAACGCGCGGATGGAAATTGTGGGGCGCGTCATAAGACGTGCCGCCTTTCCCGGTGCGAGACCCAGCCCGCACATCGCGCCCCCGTTGTCGCTCGATTTCAGCATCCACGCGTAACGGCGGAATGCCCGCAATCCCAAGTATCGAATTCAGAAGCGCACGATTCTCAGCGCGCAGCCGGGCGTTTTCGTCTTCCAGCGCGCGCGTATAGCGCGAGGCCGTGATGCGCAGCCAGATTGTGCGAAGCGATGAGAGCATGCGAATTCCATCCTAAAAGCGGCTGGCCTTACGACCAGACCTACAGTTGTCTGGCGTGAATTCGTGGCGCGGCCATCTTGCCCGCAAATGTTTGCTGATCGCCGCGGCGCGAATTCGCGGGCTGAAGTCCCGCGCCACGATCAGCGCAACGGCGCGCCGGGGCGCGGATGGTGCCGCGCGAAGGAGATAGGTCCGCTGCGCCGCTGCTCGTCGAGCTCGGCCTTGCGCGCCTGAATCGCGCGAATGGTCGGATCATGAGAAGTAACGCGCGCAGCGATGCGCTGATCGAATGGAGCATTCGCCCCGGTCTGCGATCGCATCCGCGATTTCAATCCGTAACGGGCCGCGTCGGCGGCGTCATCGCCGTCCATTTTCTCGATGTCCTCAACGCGCGCTGAATCGCGCACCAGCGATGGCAACGTGCGAATCAACTCGGCGCAATTCTCCGTAATCACCCATTCGCCGGCGTCAAGCATTTGGTACATCAATAGCCATCCACCAACGCGATCGTTGTCTGCCGGAACAGGCCGCGGCAATCCGTTCGCCGCGAGTACGTCGCCGATCTGCTCGGCGATCGAAGACTCATCCGTGCGGCGCGCAAAGGCATCTGGCGACAAATACACATTCGAAATTCTCTCGCCGCGCGAGCGCTCAACAATCTCATGCGCCAGATTGCGCGGGCTCATGTGCTGCCGGACGAACTCGCGATAAGTCACCGTCCGCGTTTTATCCTGCGAGTGCCAGTAGACGGCGGCGGGATGTTCGAAACCCCAGTCCATCGAAATCCAGCGTGGCCACCAATCCGCGAATCCGATTCTCTCGGCGCGTTCCACGTGCCGCGCGGGATCGAAATTGCTGAAGTATTGCCCTGCGAAAACGTCCCAATCTCCGTCTAGAAACGCGCGCCGCAAATGTTCGGGCAACGCATGAAGCGTTTTTAAATAGTTGGCGTCGGTCGCATAAATCGGATTGTCCCAGACGCGCGCGGGAATGAACGCGTAATCCTCGGGATCGTATTCGGCAGGGCGCTCCATTCCTGGAGCGGCCTCTTTGTCAATCCAAAGCGACTTCACCCAAGCGTGGCCTATATTGCCGGGATTCGATGCGGCCGCCATGTTCGCAAACGCGCCCGGCACCGGGCAGCGATTGCGCGACGTCAGAAATTGCCACTGCTTCAGGGTGAAGAGCGTGAGTTCGTCAACGCCGATGAACAGATATTCGGCGCCTTGATATTGGTAGATATCGTTCTCGCTGCGGCTGTAGCCAAAGCGCGTCGTCGAGCCATTCCACCAGGAGACGACGTGCTTCGTGTCGTTGAACGCGCGATAGAGCTCGCGCGGGACATCGCGTCGAAAATAGAGCAGAAGCGAAGCCTCAAGCTCTGGAAAAGTGCGGCGCATGAGCAGCGAGTTTGCGCCCGCATGCTCGTGCGCCTGAAGAATTGCCTCCATCAGAAGCGCCTTCGATTTCCCTGGTCCCGCTGCGCCGCCAAAGAGACGGTACTTCGCCGGCGACCGATGAAATTCCTGCTGTCGTGGAAATGGCGTGTAGGGCAGCACGAGTCGCGAGGACGACTCGTCGGCGGGCGCGAGCGCGCTTGCGTCGAGATGCGCGTCGGCGATGGTGATCGCATCGGCGGTGTCCTCGACGATACAATCATCAGCGGGAACGCCATCATCGAGCCAGCGGTCCAGCCCGGATTGGACAGTAGTGGACATATGCAATTTGAAATAAGGGCGGGATCGGCCGATCAATTGTACGAACGGCAAGACTGCATTCGTAGCGCCGGCATCTTGTTCACCCTGATCTTAGAAGGGCCGGCGTTTTTCCGCGCAATGGCGTGACACACGTTCGCCGGCAGGATGCCGGCGCTACGACCGCCCGATTGCCTTTCGTCGGGCCCGAGATGACCCGCGCCGCGCTTGCCAATCCGCACCGGTTAACTCAGCGCGCGAATCTTCTTGCCGATGTAAAGCGCAGCAGCGCCACCAAGTATCGCCGCAGCAATTAAAACATGATGTATGCCCAGAACTGCCCCGACGACCAGCGCTCCCGCGCCTCCGAGCTGAACCGCATACCCAAGCGTTGTTTTGCTAACGGACATGATTCCTCCTCAAGAAAAGCGACGAGTGAAGATCGGACGGAAGGTCTATGGCTGAATCGCGCCGGCGGGAGCGTTCCCTGGCAAGTCGGATGGACTAGGCGCTACTTCTGTTTCGCGCTCCGGGCGCGGAACCATCGTGACGAGCTGGACCGGCACGTTTGGTCCGGCGCCAGCGCTAGCGGTTGAGGAGCGCGCGACCGGATACGCTTCGAGCAGCTTGCCGCATTCTCGCAGCACTTCGAGCAAGAGCTTCTCACTGGCGCGAGGCCTGTGATTTTCCTCCAGGCGATCGAGAAGGCGATCGAATTTACCCGCCAGCTTCGATTCGTCGAGACCCAGCACACGCATCGCCTCGCCGATCTTCACGCGTGTCAGGGAGCGTTTCGGGCCCTTATCCTGCGTCGCCGCAACTTTCACGGATTTCACGGAAGTTTTTGAGGCCGCTTTTGCCGACGGCTTCGTGCGCGAAGACGGCTTCGACGCCTTTGCGTGCGATGCCGGCGCAGCGCCCTTCGTGCGCGCCGATTTCGATTTGCGTTTTTTGGTTGGCATTTTAGGGAGGACCGTTCCGACGATCGAATCATTTCCCGAGTGGCAATCAGTCATTCGTAGCGCCGGCATCTTGCCGGCGATTTTGTTCGCAGCCACCGCGCGGAAAAACGCCAGCAAGATGCCGGCGCTACGATTGCATTCTTGCCGTTCGCAAGGCTGGCCGGCCGCCATCGCCGCGCCAACCGTCACGCGAGGATCTGCACAGTAACGCCGCTGCCACCGGTGATCGACGTCACTTTGGCGCGAATGAACAAGGCGTTTACGCCCGAAACACTCCGCGATTCCCCCGCCGCGGCCGTAGACGAATCAATCGTCTGATATTGCGCGTCAACATCCTGAAGCGCCACCTGCAGCGCGATATTGGCGGCGCTCGGCGCTGTGCCGTAGAGCGTCTGCCAGCGAACCGTTCGGCCCTGTTCGCCCCGTCCGGAATAATCCGGCAACGAAAATTGCTGGCTCGCCTGCGCTGCAGCGGGCGCCTCGGCGTTGAATGCGAGCGCAACGTCGCCGGGGAAAATCGCATACGGCGGATTCTGCGTATTGTAGTTCGGCATGATATCTCCTGAAAAATCAGTCACGAATGAGAAGTGAACCATTCGGCCGCTGTCGCGGCTCTAGGACAGACAGACGAGTGAACGGTGACGCTGGCGATAGTGACCAGGCAATCGTAGCGGCGGCATCGTGCTGGCGTTCTCGGCCGAAGTTGGCGCGAAGAAAATCGTCGGCGCGATGCCGGCGCTAGGATTGCCCGATAGCCATGATTGGGATTTACTGCTCGGAAAATCAGGGGAGGCGCTTGCTACAAAAATCGAGCTTACAGACAAGATTTCTACACGAGTGTTGTGCGTTTGTCAAATGACTAAATCGTAAGGATTTTTGGTTCACGGCTGCGTGTAAGGCCGCGACAACGCCGCAACTCGCATTTTTGAGAGTGAAATCCCCGCCGGTGGGCGCCCATTTCTCGCCCATTTCCATCGGAGCGCCGCGCCTCTTCCTGCGGGGGAATCGCTACCGGAGGTGCAGCGGAGAGACGCCAATGTTCGCTGCGTCCGTCGAAGCATCCTTTCCGGCTATTCGAAGATGTTCAATGCGCGGATAGGCTGCCCGCTGGGAGGGTTTTCGCGGGAACATCGCCACCCACATCGCCACTAGGATAGCGGCTCCAATGGCCTCGATTATCGCAAGGTTCGAACCGTATCGGCGGTCGATGGCGACACACAAAACGAGAAGACCCGCGAATGTGACGGAGGTGAAAACGACGGCGAGTGCCAAAAGGTAGCGCTTCCGAGACAGTTGGCTGCCTTTCATATTGAATGCCTCCTAGTTTAGGCAGTTACGATTCGCGCTTTTACGGCTTTTCAGATCCCGGCTGCGCAGGACGCAACGTGAAGTCAATTCCATTCTTCGCATTCTCATCCACGGTACGCTGCAGGTCCACGCGATCCGCATCCACCGAATTCTCGCCGCCGTACGAAGTCACGTAGTGAAGTTGCCCGCCATCCATCCAGTAATCGCGAACGCCGTAACTCGAGCCGTCCTTGAAATAAATCACCGTGAGCGGCCCAGGCGCCGTCGCCGCTTCCACTTGAGCAGCCTCGTCGCTCCCCTCGTAAACATAGTCGCCCATCCAGGGATTCGGCGCCGTCACGTCCTGAGCGTTGAAGTCCGCGGGATTGATGTCATAACCGCCGTCCCAGTAGCCGTATCCCAGTCCGTAACCATAGCCATACCCAAAGCCGAGACCAAATCCATAACCAAATCCGCCGCAGGGACCGAACGCAAAATTAAAGCAGCCGAATCCGCCTCGGCCGCGGAAACCTCTTCGTGCGCCAAATCCAAAATTATTGACGCCAAACCGGCTGCTGCCGGTGCCGAACACGGGGATCGGGATGAGAGCGGAGTTCACGCTAACGCCTGTCGGAGCCGACCTCGCCGCACCGGTTCCGCGAAGCCGAATGGCAGGTTGCGTCGGGGCGGCGATCATGTGGTTGGCAGCGGTGAACGAATTCGAAGGTAACGTTACGCTCGTTGGCGGGCGCGAAGAAGGTTCTTGCCAAATGTGGCTCGACGCCGTGTAGTGTTGAGCCGGCGCGGATTCATTCTCGCGAACGAAATATCCGTAGCCGCCGTAAACGACGTGCGGAGCTGGTTCAGGCGTAGCTTCCGTTCCTCCGCGTTCTGCGTTGCCGCCTTCGCCTGCGGGACCACGTTGCCCCGCTTCAATACGTTCCACCGCGCCGCGCTCTCCGGCTCCTGCAGATGAGGCCGCCGATGGCGCAGATGCTCGAGCAGTCACGACACCGCTGGGAGCTGCGGCGTTGCTGGGAACTGACGCGTGCGCGGCTGGCGCAGCGCCTCCAGGATGGCTCGCCGGGGCCGCACCGCCGCTCGGATGGCCTCCACCCGACGCATGGCCACCGCCGCCACCGGCATGCCCTCCGCCGCCACCGCCGCCATGCTGAGCAAACGCGGCGCTCGGACCTGCCAATAGCCAAACTAATGCAAGAAGTGAAGCTGCGAACGGGAAAACGCTGGCGCGCAAAACTGGTGCGCAAAGATTCTTCGGATCCTCGGTGGTGTTACCGTCTGTGGATTCGGAGCTCTTGAGTGCTGTCATAATCGGCTCCCTCTGTAGCGTGTCACTCATTCTAACCCATTTGACGTGATGAGGTGGGCCGGAGTTGCAGGCTTCCGCAGCCACGGTGGTCTATTTTCGCCTCGGACTCGAGAGCACTCGCTGACAAAATCGTGACAAGTCCGTTACAACCGAGATCGCCCATTTATCGATGTGCATTTCCAAAGGGCAATCACGCAATCGTCGCGCCGGTTGCCACGATTTCCGAATTGCGGCGGCGCAACGTCCGTGATAAACCAATTCACCGGAGTAAATCGGAATGAGACCACGCGTTCGTTTAAGAATTGCAGCTCTTTCGGCCATCATTGCGGCGATCATCCTCGCGCTTGCCCACGGCAGAGGAAAAGCAGAGGCCAACGTTACGTTGCCGCCGGGGCCATCGGGCTACTCTCTGCTCAAAACCATCAAGCTCGGCGGCGAGGGCGGCTGGGACTACATCACGTTTGATTCGGAAACGCGCCACCTCTACATTTCCCGCGCGACGAAAGTCGTTGTCCTCGACGTGGACAGCGAAAAAGTCGTCGGCGAAATTCCAAATACGCAGGGCGTGCACGGCATCGCGCTGGCGATGGATCTGGAAAAGGGCTTTATCTCCGACGGCCGCTCGAACGATGTAACGATTTTCGATATGAAAACACTCAAGACACTCGGCACCGTCGCGGCGGGAACAAATCCCGATGCAATTGTTTACGACGCCGCGACGAAACGCGCCTTCACGATGAATGGCCGCAGCCAGAATTCCACGGCCATTGATGCAGTCGCCGGAAAAGTAATGGGCACAATTCCGCTGCCGGGCAAGCCGGAGTTTTCGGTGTCCGGCGGCCGCGGAGGAATTTTCGTCAACATCGAAGACAAGAGCGAATTGGTGCGAATTGATGCGGAAAAGCTCACGGTGACGAACACCTGGCCTCTCGCGCCCTGCGAATCGCCATCGGGACTGTCGATGGATCGCGTGCAGCGCCGCCTTTTCTCCGGCTGCGCGAACAAACTGATGGCGGTCGTGGACGCGGATTCCGGCAAACTGCTCGCCTCGCTTCCGATCGGCGAAGGCGTGGATGCGACGGGGTTTGATCCCGGCACGAACTCTGCGTTCTCGTCGAACGGGCAGAGCGCGACGCTCACCGTTGTTCACGAAGATTCGCCGTCGAAGTTCACGGTCGTCGAGGAAGTCGCCACGCGCAAAGGCGCGCGGACGATGGCGCTCGACCGCGAAACCCATCAAGTTTTCCTCGTCACCGCCGATTTTGGCTCGCCACCCGCAGCCACAGCCGATAATCCGCACCCGCGGCCGGCAATTTTACCCGGCTCGTTCGTAGTATTGGTCTACGCCAAGCAGGCAAGCGACAAGAAAAGTGACGAGTGACAAGTGACGAGTGGTCGTCCGTCGATCACAAGTTCGCCGGTGCGGCAACTCGGAAATTGTAGCGCCGGCATCCTGCCGGCGTTTTTCCGCCCAGTTGCGCCGAACAGAACGGTCGGCAACAAGCCGGAGCAACGAATAACAATTTCGAAGTATCATATCTTTTCGCCACTCATGAATCCGCACCCATGTCCGACATTCCGCTAAAAATCATCATCACGCCCAATCCTGCCCTTGCTGACGACGAGGTGCGCATTCGTATCACTGGTGCGCCGCCGCGCACGCTGGTCAAAATCGTCGCCTGGACGATGGACGATCGGAATCGCCGCTGGGAATCGTCCGCGGAATTTATGTCGCGCTTGGATGGCACCGTGATCCTCAGCCAGGACGCGCCGCGCAGCGGAACGTATAGCGGCGTAGATCCCGCCGGACTGTTCTGGTCCATGCGCCTCAATCCCGGCGATGCCGGCCAGAACGACCAATACCTGAAAAAGGAACTCGCGCCGAGCGAGATTACATTCGAAGCCACTACGCCCGGCATGTTGCATACCGCGCGCGAACGGCTCGAAAAGCAATTCGTGCCGCGAGGAACGATCGTGCGCGCTGTCGAGGAAGAAGGCCTCGCGGGATTGTTGTTCCTACCTTCGGGCCAAGTTCGGGAACAGGAATACTTCGATGCGGACGGAACGCCCCGCGCCATGACGCAGGCAGTGCTGACCGCTTCGAAGAAATCTCCGGAGACCGGCGCGGTCGAGGACGAGCGTTTGCCGGTAGTCATTACGCTCGGCGGTTCGGGCGGCGGGCTCGATTGGGAAGTGGCGGCGGCGCTCGCAGGCCATGGCTATGCCGGATTCGCGCTTCCCTACTTTGGATTTGACCCCCTGCCGCCTTCGCTCAACAGCATCCCACTCGAATATTTCGAGCGCGCAATCGCTTGGCTTTGCCGCCAGCCGGAAATCGATCCTGGCAGAATCGCGGTCTACGGAATCTCGCGCGGCGCCGAGTTGGCGCTGCTGCTGGCAACGAAGATACCGCTGCTGCGCGTCGTAATCGGGATGGTTCCGGGGCACGTGTCGTGGCAAGGCACCGGCCGAGCGCCGGACGACGGGAAAAATGGGGCGCGATCATCTTGGACGTATCGCGGCGAACAGATTCCGTTCGTGCCTTACGCGATGAGCTGGTTCCGCATTTGGACCGCGGTGCGCGTGATTACGTTTCGCAAGGCCGTGCGCTTCCTCGATCTGCACCACGATTCCCTTCGGCAACACCACTTCGTCAAGCTCGCAGGAATTCCCATCGAGCACATTCGCGCGCCGATTTTGCTCGTGTCCGCGGCTGACGACGCTGTGTGGCCCTCGGAGGCCATGGCTGAAGCAGCGGTGAGGCGGCTCCAGGCGCGCGGCTTCGAGTACGAGGCGATGCACGTGAAGAATCCTGGCGCGGGGCATCTTCTGCGACTGCCGTACACCCCCGCGACCACCGTCGCTTCAAAAGTGCCGACCTTCGATTTCCGGGTTGCGTTCGGCGGCAAGCCGCAGGCGACGGCGCAAGCGCGCGTGGTAGCCTGGCGCGAAACGCTCAAATTTTTGCAGCGGCATTTGTAATTTCAACGCGAGGCGCTGCGAGCGGCACGCGTAGGGCGCGTATTGTAAGACGCGCCGGTTTCCGCGCAAGTGCCGCGATTGAAGAAAAAATCGGCTGCTCTTACGACCAGCCCTACGAAGGCCGGGAATGCACTCGTAGCGCCAGCATATTGCCGGCGACTTTGTTCAACGTAACCGGGCGGAAAATCGCCGGCAATATGCCGGGGCTACTATGGCGTGGTTGCCGTGGCGCATCGATTTGGCCAATAATTGACATGAGGGCGAGAAATGCCTGCGAAGAAAACAACTACGACGTCCAAGCCGAAAAAATCCGCGAAGCCTGCATCACGCGCGCCTGCGTCTGCGCGCGGCGCAAGGTCCGATCGCAGCGCGCAATTCCGCGCCGTGTTTGGCGCGATTCGCGGGATGCTCGAAACGCTCGCGCCGCAGCTCAGCGTCATGATCGACAAGCCCGGCCATTATTACCTGAACACCGTGTCGCCGAGCTGGAGAGGCAAGCCGCTTTACTTCGCGTCCGTTCAGATCAAGAAGAATTACGTCAGCTATCACCTCTTCCCCGTTTACATGAATCCCAAATTGCTCGAGAGTGTTTCTCCCGCGTTAAAGAAACGCATGCAGGGCAAGGCGTGCTTCAATTTCGCCGAGCCGGACATGATGTTGTTCACCGAGTTGGCGGTATTGACCACCGCAGGATTTCGCGAATATGACAGGAAGGGATTGTTGTAGCAGACGCCGCGGGCCAGACATACGAATACCGAGGGTGTAATCGTAGCGCCGGCATCTTGCCGGCGTTTTTTCTCTAGGGCACCGCGCGGAAAACCGCCGGCAAGATGCCGGCGCCCCGAACGCCCAATTGCCCGTCGCTTGCACCCAACCGGTTATTCGTATCGCAACGCCACCATCGGGTCCACGCGCATAGCGCGGCGCGCGGGGATATAGCACGCAACGAGCGCGCAAACGAGCAGGATCACGGAGACGGCCGCCAGCGTAAGCGGGTCGCCCGGCTTAACGCCAAAGAGCAGGCTCGAAAGCAGCCGAGTCGCCCCGACCGCCGCTGCAATGCCGACCGCCGCCCCGATTGCCGCAACGCCCAGTCCCTGCTTCAGAACAAGCCCTATCATGTCCCCGCGCTGAGCTCCGAGCGTCATGCGAATTCCAAACTCATTCGTACGCTGAGCAACGCCGTAAGACATCACGCCATAGATTCCCACCATCGCAAGAATCAGCGCGAGCCCCGCGAAGAGCGCGAGCAGCGCCGAGTCGAGGCGCGGCTGCGCTGTGGCCTTCGCGAGATATTCGTCCATCGTCTTGACGTCGAAGATCGCCACGTCCTTGTCAATTGCCCGCAGCTGATCGCGGATAGCAGGAATCAGGGTCGTGGGCGGCACCGACGTGCGCACGACGCCGTATTGCCAGTCAAATCCCGTTTGCTCCTCGGGCGTGTAGCACTCCGCGTCGTCCGGCGAATCGAGCCCGCGCACTTTCACGTTGCCGACGACGCCGATGATCTCGCGGAACGGCGGGAGCCCGCTCTCGGAAACGCCGGGCTTGATGTGCTTGCCGATCGGGTCTTCGCCGGGAAACGCTTTGCTCGCGAGCGCTTGATTGATGACGATTACGTTCGGCGCGCTCGCATTGTCCGTGGCGGCGAACGTCCGTCCCTCCAGAAGCGGAATGCCCATCGTACGGAAATAATCCACGTTGACGGCGCGAAAGTGCACGTGCGGCTCTTCGCTCGGCGGTACGGGATGCCCTTCGAGTGAGTAGGTCGTGCCAATCCTGGCGTCGCTGAACGGCAGCGGAACGCCCGTGCTGGCCGATTCGACGCCAGGCAGCGCGCGCATTCGCTCCGTCAATTGCCGGAAAAACGCTTTGATCGCTTCCGGCTTCGAATACCGGCTGCCCGGCAAATCGATCGCGAAAGTGAGCACGCCGTGCGGATTAATGCCTGGATTCACATGCTGGAGGTTCGAGAGGCTTTCAATCAGCAATCCGGCGCAAGACAGGAGAATCACGGCCAGCGCCATCTCGCCAACGATCAGAATATTTCGCA
Source organism: Acidobacteriota bacterium (assembly GCA_003152355.1). Taxonomy (GTDB): domain Bacteria; phylum Acidobacteriota; class Terriglobia; order Acidiferrales; family UBA7541; genus Palsa-147. The sequence goes on from PMAA01000224.1 coordinate 28,807, forward strand.
GACGGTGCTGGCGCGCGCTCTGGCTCGAGCTGCGGCCGCCTTCTTTTAAAATCTCGGAGAGCGGCTGGCTCGAGAGCTGAACGGCAGGCGCGATCCCGAAGAGAAACGCGGTCACCACGGATGCAATAAAAGTGAAAGCGAGCACGCGCCCATCGAGCGCCGTTCCCGCGACTCGCGGGAACTGTCCCGATGCGAGCTTCACGAGATACTCAGTGCCCCACGCGGCCACGATCAATCCGCACGCACCTCCAGCCAGTGAAATCATTCCCGCTTCGATCAGAAGCTGACGGATGATTCGCGCGCGGCCCGCGCCCATGGCCGAGCGGATCGCCATTTCGCGCTGCCGCGCCGTCGCGCGGGCAAGAAGAAGATTCGCGATATTCGCGCAGCCAATCAGGAGCACGAACGCCACGGCTCCGAGCAGCACACGGAGTTGCGGCTTCAGGCTGCCTACGAGGCTGTCGAGCGCGGACTCGACCTCGAAACTCATGTACTTGTTCGTGTCCGGATACTGAGCTGCAAGGCGATTGCCGATGGCATCGGCTTCGGCATTGGCCTGGGCGAGTGTGATTCCCGGCTTCAATCGCGCGAGAGCCTCCACGAAATGTGCGTCCCGCTGCTCAACCATCGGCTTTTCGCCGGTATCGGATATCGTATCTTCCGAAAACGTCTTCCATACGTCGGGCGCATCCGAATTGAACGGGAAAACGAACGACGCCGGCAGTACGCCTACGATGGTGAAATCGCGGCCGCCGAACGTCACTGCGCGGCCGACGATGCCCGGATCGGCGCCGAATTGGCTTTGCCAGAGCCTGTAGCCGATCATCGCGACCAAGTGCCCCGGCTGGTCCTCGTCAGCCAGAAACGCGCGGCCCAAAATCGGCTGGACGCCAAGAACGCTGAACATGTCCGAGCTGACCGTTTCCGCGTAGAGATGTAACGGCTCGCCCCCGCCGGTGAGCGACGTTGTGGAATCCGAATACACTGCGACGTGAGCGAAGACGTGGTTCTGCGCCTGCAAATCCTTGAAATCGGGGTACGAGAGAGTCCGCCTGCTCTCGCCCATTTTCGAATGCGTCCCCCAGACCGCCGCGATACGGTTCGGCTGCGGATACGGCAGCGGTTTGAGCAGCACGGCGTCCACGACGGAAAAAATCGCCGTGTTCGCGCCGATGCCGAGCGCGAGCGTGATAATCGCGATAAGCGCGAAGCCGGGCGATTTGCGCAGCATTCGCAGCGCGTACCTGATGTCCTGCATCAATGTATTCATTCCGTCTCCGTTTCATGCGAAATACATTCGTGGCGCGGGCATCTTGCCCGCGATTTGGCCTGTCGCCGCTGCACAGTAATCCGCGGGCTCGAAGCGCCCGCGCCACGATTGCATTCTTGCCGCGCGGCTAGTCGTGCCGCAACGCTACTATCGGATCGACGCGGGTGGCGCGGCG
>PMAA01000006.1:0-744 GCA_003152355.1 Acidobacteriota bacterium
GCGGCTGACATGATCCGCGACGGTCAGGTGGTGCTGATTGATGGAGGTACCACTAATCTAAGAATTGCTACCTACCTTTCAAGAGAGCGTTCGGCAACGATTGTTACCAACAGCCCGCCGCTTGCGCTTGCGTTAGCGGATCATCCGAAGTTGAGCGTGCTGGTGCTCGGAGGAAATTTTCTTAAAGAGGCGCGGGTCACGGCGGGCATCGACACCATTCGGGTAATCGAATCCATCCGCGCTGATCTGTGCTTTCTCGGAATGTGCAGTTTGCACCCGGAAGTCGGAATAACCGTCGGCGACCTAGAAGAAGCGTACGTGAAGAAAGCGATGATAGGGGCTTCAACGGAAGTGGTTGGCCTGATTTCATTTGGGAAAATGGGGACATCTCTGCCTTACCTGGTCGGTCCTGCTTCCCGACTGACCCGTGTGATCACCGACGCTTCAGACGAAGATGTCCTGAATCCCTACCGCTCCCAAGGCATAGAAATCACAAGTACGTAAACCGAAGCGGTTCGACACTTCTATAGGTACGCCGGGTCGACATATGACGGGCCGGGACGAGGGTCTATGCTGCGCGATCAAAGGCCTGAAATTAGCAGATCCGGGAAACGTGCGGCAAGTCTTCTGGTTCGTCCTTCATGCACTCGATTGCCTTCCGCTTTCACTCGAGGAACTTTTCATGCATGAATATCGCCACTCAAAGGAGCAGGCACTAGGTCGAACCCTTCATAAGACTTTGCG
>PMAA01000006.1:824-2552 GCA_003152355.1 Acidobacteriota bacterium
GTGAGCGTGCAACTGCCCGGGCGAGGTCCAACAGCGCCAGTGGCAGTGGATATTACTGGCGTGATAATCGTGTTGACGGTATCCAGTCAAAACGTACTGTCTACTGCAGCCAATTCACAAGTTCCTCCAGCAGAGGTCTCAAATGCGAGATCCAGTGGAACTACGAACACAGCCAGCGAAACGAGCGGCGCGAAACTCTCCAGCAAAAAGGTCGACGAGTTGCCGTTGAACGGACGTGACTTCAGCACGCTGCTGCTGTTGGCAGCCGGGACGATGACGGACGTGAATGGGCAGACAAATTTCACCCAGCAATTTGCCATCAATGGACAGCGCGGCGTTGAGGCTGTCTTCGCGATGGACGGCGCCGATATTAGTGATCCTGAGATGGGCGGGAGTACGTTCACGAATTTCGACGTGGACGCAATACAGGAATTGCAGTCAAGCTCGGGCTGGATGCCAGCAGACATCGGGCGAGGCGCGGCAGGCTTTACCAATATCGTGACGCGATCTGGTAGGAACGGATTTCACGGTTCCTTCTTCGAGTTTCTAAGGAACTCCGCCCTCGATGCGCGAAATTATTTCGATCACCCGTCGATTGCAGAGCCTGGCCGAATCCCTCCGTTTCGCAGGAATGAGTTCGGTTTTACAAACGGTGGACCGATTGTTTTGCCGCATGTATATGACGGTCGAGACCGGACCTTTTACTTTGTACAGTATCAAGGGTTCAGGCAGGTGCTTGGAACAACACAGGTACTGGCCGTGCCTACAGCGGCAGAGCGAGCGGGCCAGGATGTGGTGAAGTATCCGGACGGCAGCACGGACACGCTGCAGATAGCAGGGGGTCCGAATAGCCCGGGAGTAAATCCGGCGATTGCTTCCATACTGGCGCGCTATCCACTCCCTAACAACCCAACAGGCGCGTATGGTGCGCGAACCTATGCTGCTCCTTCAAACGTGAACACGGATGCGGATCAGTTTTCTATCCGCCTCGATCAGAAAGTTGGCGCAAAAGGACAATTGTTCGCCCGGTTCAATTTCGACAATCTGACGGGACCAATAACAAATCCGGATCAGTCACTGCTTGATCGGAGCTTCGGCGTGCAGTATGTGGACCGGCAGCGCAACGGGGTCATCACCTACACTCACGATGTGTCGCCCCGGTTTCTCTGGTCGTCATCGCTGAGTTTCACGCGGACGACCCCGTCGTTTGTGACACCGAACCACACCGATCCGGCATTGAAGTTCGTCGATGGCCTTTACGAGGCGTACAACAGCGCGGCGGGTTCGGTGATGTCTGCGGATGGGAATTTGTTCCAGGGGCAATTGAATTTTAGCTGGACGAGTGGGCGCCACGCGGTGAAGTGGGGTGCGGAGGCGCGACTTAATCGCGACACGACATACTTCGGAATCAGTCCCAATGGCGAATATGATTTTGGGGGCGGAACGGTTTACTCGCCGGTGTTTATTCCTTCCGCCAGCGGACAGCACAATGTGCAAGTCGGCGATCCTCTACCAGACACGCTAAGCAGTCTGCTGATCGGCTATCCGTACGGGTACACGGTCGCGGTGGCGCCGCCTTATACGTCGGATGGCGCGCATATTGGGCCAGCGGCGATCAACCGGAATGACGTGAACGCGTACGTTGAGGACACATGGAAAATCAATCCACTATGGGCGCTCGACTACGGGCTGCGATATGAAATCTACACGCCGATTTCGGAGCGAGCG
>PMAA01000121.1 GCA_003152355.1 Acidobacteriota bacterium
CGCTGGCGCAGCAGCCTTCGCTCCTGCTACTTGACGAGCCCACGCAGCATCTCGATATCGGCGGCAAGGTAGAATTGTTGCGGCGGCTGCGGCGGCTCGTTGATGAGAATCGTTACACCGTAGTTGTCGTGACGCACGAGCTAAATCTTGCGGCGGAATTTTCGGATCGAATCGTGCTGCTGCATCGCGGAAAATGCGAGATTACCGGCACGCCGAGAGAAGTTTATCACCGCGATATTCTCGAAGAGGTGTTTAACGCGCCGCTTGACGTTGAGATCAGGCCAGGCGGGAAGCCGCGAGTGCTGCTGCGCGATGCGAATGGAAGAGGCGAGCGGGCGGAATAGCGCGTGAGATGGAATTGGCTGAGTGAGTTTCGAGCGGACGATTCGAGGGACTCAAGTCAAAAACGCCGGNNCGCCGGCAGGATGCCGGCGCGACGAATGGCGGAACTGATATCAAATTTGAAATTTCAGATTTGAGATTCAAATCTCGACTGTGAGATTTGAAGTTCATGGTTCGACGAGCAACACGGAAGCAAGCGTAGAGAAACAGGGAGTAATCAGGCTAAAGGCAAAAGAAGAGATCACGCGGCGCATGCGGCCTGAGCATTTTGCAGGTTTCGCGCGCCGTTCACAATGACCGAGACTCCGTGCACGGGAAGACGGTGAAAAACCGTCGCCGCCGCGCGACTGTAAGGCGGAAATTGCCGGGCGCGCACCACTGTTTCGCACGCTGATTCGATCCCTCGAATCGGCGCCGGAATGGGAAGGCCGCGCCTCACGATACTGCCGCTAAGCCAGGAGACCGACGGAGCCTCAATCCCGATTCGGCCATCGAGAACAAATCTCGAGGCGCCGCTTTGGGACAACCTTCAACTCCCGCGCGAGAGGGAGAGGAGGAATCCATGAAAACTAGCTGGCTTGCAGTGGCTGTTATTGTTGTCCTGGCTGTTTCCTTACCCATAGTTGCATTCGCACAAACGGAAGCGCGCGCAACTTTGACCGGGGACCTCACGGATCCGAGCGGCGCAGCAATTCGCGATGTAAATATTCATGCAGAACCTCAAACCAATACAGGTGTCGCGGCAAACACAAAGAGCGACGCGGCGGGACATTTTGCTCTCACGCTCGCTCCCGGAAGTTATCGCGTCGTGATTTCCGCCCCTTCCTTTGCACGACTGGAAGAAAACGTAACTCTTGCCGCTGGTGAGACGCGCGAGTTGAATACGAAGCTCACGCTCGAAAAGCTTTCGGCGAGTGTGGTCGTCACGGCGGCCGCCGAGCCGACACTTGCCGCGGAAAGCGTGGCGCCGGTGGACGTGGTTACGAGAGAGGACATTGACGAGAGGAATGAAATCTGGCTCTCGCCGCTGCTCGCGAGCGAGCCGGGTGCGGCGATTTCGCGTCTCGGCCCGGAAGGAAACGTCACGACATATTTTCTCGACGGCGGAGACTCAGATTTCACCAAGTTCCTGGTGGACGGAATTCCCATCAACCAGCCGGGCGGCGCGATCGAACTCGAAAACTACGATCTCAATGGCGTGGATAAAATCGAGATCGTACACGGAGCATCGAGCGCGCTCTTCGGCTCGGATGCCATGACCGGCGTGGTGCAGATTCTTTCGCATCGCGGCACGACCAGCACTCCGGAGCTCGAACTCACTGGCGAAGGCGGAACTTTCGGAACAGGCTTGGGAAACGTGCAATTGAGCGGAGTCGCGGGGCGGTTCGATTATTCTGCGTCGGGGGGTTATTTTGCGACGGGCGGCCAGGGGCCAAACGATTATTTTCGGGACGTTCCGTTCGCGGGGAATTTCGGCTGGAAATTCTCGGATACGGACACACTGCGATTGACGGTGCGCGAGGCGGGAAGCGACGCGGGCGTGCCGGGACAGACAATCTTTCTTCCACCGAGCCTCGAAGATCACGACGATCTCCACAATCTTGCGGCGGGCATCACGTGGGACTTCGTGGCCGGCGATCACTGGCACAACGAGCTGCGCGCCACGGATTCCCGCATCCAGCAAGCGTTCATCAACTCGTTCGGCAACTCGTACAACCTGTTCAATCGCTCGAATTTCGACGAGCAGGCGACCTATCTTTTCCCGCATGGCGGCGTGTCTGCCGGCTACATGTACGAAGTGGAGAACGGCGCCGAAGGCGGGCCGGACTCGCGGCGAAACAATCAGGCGGGCTACGTGGAGGTGCGCTACCAATTCGGACGACGCGTGACGGCGACGGCGGGCGCGCGCGCGGAGGCGAATGCGAGTTTCGGAACGCGAGTGGTTCCGCGGGCGGGCATCGCGTACGCTCTGCGCTACGGTCATGATTTTTGGGGTGCAACGCGGCTGCGTGCGTCGTACGGCGAAGGCATCAAGGAGCCGGATTTTTATGACTCCTTCTCGAACGATCCGTGCAATCCGGGCAATCCGAATTTGAAGCCAGAGCAGAGCACGACGATTCACGCGGGCGCAGACCAAGTGCTCGCGCAGGATCGGCTGAAAATATCGGTCGATTACTTCCACAACGATTTCAGCGACATCGTGAGCTTCGCGTCGCTGCCGCCAACTGCGGCGTGTCCCTTCGGCACGGGCCAATTTTTCAATACGGATAAGGCGCGCGCATTCGGAGCGAACAGTTCATTCGAAGCGAGGGCGACGCGCTGGCTACATATTCATGGCAACTACACGTATGACGACACGCTTGTGATTGCTTCGCCGAATTTCTTCGATCCGACGCTGGCACCGGGCAATCGTCTGGCGAAGAGGCCGCTGCATTCGGCGACGCTCATCGCGAACGCGAACTTTCATCGAATGAACTGGAATCTCGCGGGCTACTACGTCGGCCGGCGCACGGACAGCGATTTTCTCGGGCTCGGAATTACGAGCAATCCGAGCTACGTGCGCTGGGATCTCGGCACAAGCTACCACTTCACGCGAAAACTCTCGGCGCTCGGGCGCGTCGAGAATTTGTTCGACCGGCGGTATCAGGATGCCGTCGGTTACCCTGCACTCGGGCTAAATTGGCGGCTGGGGATGAAATACGTGTGGGGCGGCGAGTAGCGCCTCGGATGCTATAATTCGCTTTCTCATGGCGAAAACCACCACAGAGGGAGCGGGCATCGCGCCGGAAGTACTGGCGAAATACGAAGCCGTGATCGGCCTCGAAGTGCACGCGCAGCTTTTGACGGCGACGAAGGCCTTCTGCGCGTGCTCGCCGCGCTTCGGCGATCCGCCGAACACTAACACGTGCCCGGTATGCCTAGGGCTACCGGGTGCGCTGCCGGTGCTGAACGGCAAAGCGCTCGAACTTGCGTTGAGAGCTTCGATTGCGCTCAATTGCGAGGTGCAAGAGCGCTCGCGATTCGCGCGAAAGAATTATTTTTATCCGGATTTGCCGAAGGGGTATCAGATTTCCATGTACGAGCTGCCGCTGGCGACGGGCGGATGGCTGGAAGTGGACGTTGCTGGCGCGGCGAAGCGCATCGGGATCACGCGCGTTCACATGGAAGAAGACGCGGCGAAGAATTTGCACGAAGGCTTCGACGACTCCGACCGATACAGCTATATTGATTTCAACCGCTGCGGCGCGCCGCTAATTGAAATTGTTTCCGAGCCCGATTTGCGCACGCCTGCCGAGGCGCATGCGTATCTCACCGCGCTGAAGCAGATCCTGCTCTATACGGAAGTGAGCGATTGCAATATGGAGGAAGGTTCGCTGCGCTGCGATGCGAACGTTAGCGTACGTTTGCGCGGCGCCGTGAAATTCGGGACGAAAGCCGAAGTGAAAAACTTGAACTCGTTCCGCTTCCTGCAGCGCGCGCTCGAACATGAAATCGAGCGGCAAATCGGCGTGATCGAATCGGGCGGAAAGATTTCGCAGGAGACGCGGCTTTACAACTCCGCGACCGGGCGCACCGAGCCGATGCGCTCGAAAGAATTTGCGCACGATTACCGCTATTTCCCGGATCCGGATCTCTTGCCCGTGCACGTGGACGCGAAACTTCAGGAGCAAGTGCGGACGGGGATGCCGGAATTGCCGGCCGCCAGGCGGGCGCGATTTATCGGCGCGTATGGATTGACTGGGTACGATGCCGGAGTGCTGACGGCGGCGCGCGCGCTTGCAGAGTATTTCGAGGCGGCGGTTCGCGCGGGTGCGCCGGCGAAGGCTGCAGCGAACTGGATTTCGACGGAGCTTTTGGGACGGCTCAACGATACCGGAAAAGAGATTGGCGACTCGAACGTGTCGCCGACGGGGCTGGCGGAACTTTTGGCGAAGATCGAATCGGGAGAAATAACTGCTTCGACGGGCAAGAAAGTGTTCGCGCGGATGTTTGAGAGCGGCAAAGCGCCTGCTGAAATTATTGCGGCTGAGGGATATTCGCAAATTAGCGATACGGGCGCCATTGAAAGCGTTGCGCGCGCGATCGTTGCGAAGAATTCCGAGAACTTGGCGAAGTACAAGGCCGGCAATGAAGGTGTTTTCAAGTTTTTCGTCGGCCAGGTGATGCGCGAAATGCGCGGGCAGGCGAATCCGCAAGCGGTGAACGAGATTCTCAAGCGCATTCTGGGTGAGGCATAAGCGAATGGCGGCACTGAAAGAAGGGGATAAGGCGCCGGCGTTCCGGCTGCCCGCGGACGACGGCAGTGAGGTCGCGCTCGCCGACTATCGCGGCAAGAACGTGATTTTTTATTTTTTTCCGAAGGCGCTGACGCCGGGCTGAACCAACGAAGCGACCGAGTTTCGGGACGCAAAAAGGAAATTGGACGCGCTGGACGCGGTTGTTATCGGATGCAGCGCGGATAGCGTGGCTACGCAGGCAAAATTCAAAGAACGGCACAAGCTGAATTTTCCGCTGCTTTCAGACCCGGAGTTTACGGCGATTGAAGCGTACGGGGCGCGGCGGATGAAACGATTTCTTGGAAAATCGTTTCTCGGGATCGTGCGCATGACGTTTTGGATCGGCAAGGACGGAAAACTCCACAAGATCTGGGACAACGTTTCCGTGAAGGGCCACGCCGCGGATGTCTTGAAGAAATTGGAGCAAGGCTCGGCGGAATAATTGCAGGGCATCGTCTCATTACTCGGGGGCGCGGACGGCGAACGCGTCGAGCAATTGTGGGACGAATTGCGGCGGGATTTCGGCGTTCGCGGAATTCATTCGAAGCGCTTTCCTCATTTTTCGTACCACGTAGCCGAAGAATACGATTTGGGGCGCGCGCAGGTGATTCTTGGCGCGCTCGCTTCGCAAACACGATGTTTCCCGGCACAGACGAGCGGAATCGGTATCTTCACGCGCAAAGAGCCCGTGATTTATTTGCCGGTGGTGAAAACGTGGGAGCTTGCTGTGGTGCACAAGCAGATTGCTGCGGCCGTTTCTTCGCTCGCGACCGGCATAAACGAATATTACGCAGAGGATATTTGGATTCCGCACATCACGATTGCGGAAGGCGACGTTGATTTGCCGGTGCTGCCGGAAATCGTGCGGCGATTCGGCGAGAAGAATTTCCGGTGGGAGCTGAATGTGACAAATTTCGCGGTGATCCGCGCGACGGAGGATGTGCAGGAAGTTTGCTTCCGGTGCGATTTTTCGGCGTGAGAAAGAAAATGCAGATTCCTCCTCCGACCCTCGTCGGGTCGTCGTCGGAATGACAACGTTTAAATTCGCGCCAGAGAGCATTAGAGAGTGACAACGCTAGCTTGCTTGTGAGAAAGCGTTAGAGATTGACGGAGAAGGAATCGCCGGATTCTTCGATTAGGGCGTTGTCAATGAGGCGTGTTTTGCCGACGAAGGCGGCGACGAGCGTGTAACACGTCTTACGCAGACGGATTACAGGCTCGAGAGAATCCGCGTCAACGATTTCGGCATAATCGGGAGCCGCGCCGGGTTCGGTTTCAAAAATGCGACGGATCGTTGCAGTGAGCCGCGCGGCGTCGAGCTCGCCTGCTTCGATTTCCTTTTTCATCGCGCCGAGAGCACGGTAGAGAACTGTTGCGGCTTGCCGGTCGCCGCCGTTTAGGTATGCGTTGCGCGATGACATCGCCAGGCCATCGGGCTCGCGCACAATCGGGCAGGCGATCACCTGCGTATCGAGATTCAGATCTCCCGCCATTTGTTGGATGATTCTCACCTGCTGCGCGTCTTTGCGGCCGAAGTAGGCGAAGCGCGGCTGGATGATTTCGAATAGCTTTAGGACGACAGTCGCGACGCCGTGAAAATGGCCGGGCCGCGAGCGGCCTTCGAGGCGATCGCCCAAACCTTCGACGTTAACGGCCGTGCGAAAACCATCCGGATACATGTCGGCAACGGAAGGCGCGAATACATAATCCACGCCGAGAACTTCGAGAGCGGCTGTGTCCTGTTCCATGTGCCGCGGATACTTCTGAAAATCTTCTGCGGGGCCAAACTGTTTTGGATTTACAAAAATGGAGACCACTACGGGCGAGCATTCTTTCTTGGCGGCGCGGACGAGGGAGAGATGGCCTTCGTGAAGGGCGCCCATCGTGGGAACGAGGCCGACGAGGCGCTCTTTCGCTTGCGCGGCGCGCGCAACCTGCTTCATCCATTCGACCGTGCGAATTATTTCCATGAGGTGGAATTTAGGAAAAAGTATCAGCGAGGAAGGTGGATGTTTGCAGGGCGATCACGCTTTGGCCTGAGCGGCACGCTCGCGATAAAACAAGATCAAATCGGTACTTTGGGACTTGTTGCCGAGCTGGCGAAGCATGGTTGCGATCTGGCCGCGGTGATACGTCCCGTGATTGACGAGATGCTGAAGCATCTGCCAGGCGGGCGATGCGTGGGGAACGCCTGCCGTCGTCTTGTATTCGTAAACGCGGGCAAGATTCTCGTCCGTGAGCGACGCGACGAAATCCGTGAGGTCGCGCTCGACTTCAGCCCAGCGCGCGCGGATGGCGTCGAGATCGGAAAAATCTTTGGCGAAGGGCAGAGTCGAATGCGAGCGGCCGTGCCAGCGTTCAAGCCAAAGCCATTCGGCACCGAGAATGTGCGCAAGCGTGTCGCGGACGGAATGGAAACTCGAAACGAGATCGCGCGTAAATTGATCGGAGTTCAATTGTTCGCAAGATTCCATCGCACGGCGATTCGCCCACGCGTTGTATTCATAGAGAGTGCGGAAATCCTCTGCGTTCATGATGGTCCCCTCGCGGCCCCCGTTGGGGGTTTGAAGCGTACGTCAGCGGCCGAAGAGACTCAAGAGTTTAAGCGCGTTCGCGCGCGAGGAAGCGGCTGCGCAACTCGGCCGGCAGATGATACGACTCGTCGTCCGAGGGAAATCGGCCATTGCGGACATCGTCGCAATATTCGGCGGCGGCGCGCGCGATGATCTCAGAAAGATTCGCGTAGCGGCGCGCGAACTTCGGCGTGTGGCCAGTGGTCAAGCCGAGCGCGTCGTTGATAACGAGCACCTGGCCGTCGCAATCCGGCCCAGCACCGATACCGATCGTCGGAATGTGGAGCTCTTCCGTAATTCGCCCCGCAATTTCGCGCGGAATCGATTCGAGAACGATCGAAAATGCGCCGGCAGCCTCGACGGCGCGAGCATCGCGGAGAAGTTGCTGAGCTGCATCGGCGCTGCGGCCCTGCACTTTGAAGCCGCCGAGCGCGTTGACGGATTGCGGCGTGAGGCCAACGTGGCCCATCACGGGAATTTCGGCTTCGACCAGGCGCGCGATCAGCTCGATGCGGCGCTCGCCGCCCTCGACTTTCACGGCTTCCGCGCCACCTTCCTTGATAAAACGCAAAGCGGAGCGGATGGAATCGTCAATGGAAGCGTGGTAACTGCCGTAAGGCATGTCGGCCACTACAAGCGCGTGATGCGTGCCGCGGCGCACTGCCTTGACGTGGTGCAACATCTCGTCAACGGTCACGGGAAGAGTGCTGTCGTAACCGAGAACGACCATGGCGAGCGAATCGCCGACGAGGAGAATGTCCACATTCGCGTCGTCAAGAATTCGCGCGGTCGGATAATCGTACGCCGTCAAGCAGGTGATTTTTTCGGTGGTAGAAGTCGAGTCGGAAAAACGGCGGGACTTGCGTTCGACGATGTCAGGCACGGTGATCTTGCCGTTGCCCGCACGAGGTGCAGCGCTCATAACAGCCTCCGGTGCCGCTCCGTGAACACAGGATGCAGCCCTTCAAGCGGGATTCTAGCAAAACGCGCGGTCCAGCGCCACTCGGACCGAGAGGCGGTATTGTCCTAATTTGGCTCCCTTACTTCGCTGTGCCGCCATTTCTTGATATCGCCTTGCGCCAACAAGCGGCCACCTCGGACAAGTATCTCGATACGTTTGGCGATAAGATTGTATGCAGCATCACCTTCCGGAAGGTCGCTGCCCATCGTGCCTGCGACTTTGGTAATCACAAAAGCCACTTTCGTCCAAGATGCTTCAGTAACGGAGAGAATAGCCTCATCAATTTGGAGGTCGCTCAGGGGACTCATTGTCAACACCTTCAGAATGCTCTCACGCTTTGGAACTCTGTTCCATCGGAGGATGCGTTTTCGAAATTAGGACACTACCCCGAGAGGCGCAGGGAACGGATTACACTAGTTCGGAAATCCGATTTTCTTGCGAAGCTCAGCAAAGCGCGGGTCGGAGCGAAGGCTGTCCAGGCGTGCGTCCGTGGTCAGATAAACGGCCAGATAGTAGGACCGATCTTTGTAGGCCCGATCGAGCCAATCAAAGACCTGATCTTTTTCTCCCAGGCCGGCATAAACTTTGATGGCGACATCCCGACTCAAACGCGCGTCTCTGGCGCGATACACTTCTCCCATTCCACCGGCGCCAATCGGCGCGAGGATTTCATACGGGCCGAGTTTATCGCCTACAGAGAGCGGCATGTGGGTGAGCCGGCTAAGTCTATCCCAACAAAAGAGTGTAGGCGGAATGTATCACGGGGTATGCGGAAACCGACAGGCAGTGCTGGAGCTAACTGGCATCTTCTACTGAGAGTATCGTCGTCGGGTTATTCGCCGATTTTTTTGCTCCAGTAGCCGTGATCACTACTACGCTGATAAGAACAAACGCGGTTCCGAGAATCGTTCGAAGGCCAAGCGGTTCGCCGCCCAGGAAATATCCAATCACCACCGCGACGACGGGATTGACGTACGCATAGGTTCCCACTTTTGTCGGGGACTCATGATGGATCAGCCACACATAAGCCGTGAACGCGACGATGGAGCCGAAAATAATCAGATAGACCAACGAGAGCCAGGCTGCGCGTGAAATGTCCGACGGATGAAAATTACGAAATTCGCCGAGCGTAGCCGCCGTGAGCGCGAGCATAACTCCTCCGGCGAGCATCTGAACGCCCGAGCTCATGACTTTGGACGGCGGGAGCGGCAGTTTGCGCGTGAGCGTTGCAGCTGCCGACCAGCTGATTCCTGCTACAAGCAGCGCCAACGCGCCGAGCCTGTCGATTGGCGCCCCGCCCACGTTTAGCGAGCGGCTCACCAGTACTGCCACTCCTCCAACGCCGATTAATAGTGCCACAGCCAAACGAACCGTGAGTTTCTGTGTTCGAAGAAAGATGATTTCCGAGAGCGCCATATATACGGGGATCGTGGCCAGCATGACCGCAGCCATGCCCGAAGGGACACGCTGTTCGGCCCAGAACAACAATCCGTAGTCGAAAACGAAGATCAGAATCGCGAGTAAGAATGCCGACCTCCATTGGCGGCCGGTCGGTGAGCGTTCTCCCCGGGCGATCATCCAGGCATAAAGAATGAGTCCGGCAACCGAGAAGCGCACCGCCGCGAGGAGGAAAGGCGGAACTTCGCGGACGCCAACGCGAATTGCGAAAAAGGTGGATCCCCAGACAAAATAGATGATCGCGAAGGCCAACAGAGTCTTCCAGGTTGGGCGGTCGGCGTGTGCATCCATGGCAGAGTCCTACGATGAATCTACCAATTTACTTTCCTGATTGCGCGGTCATTCCGGCGTCTAAGCGCACTCGCAAGCGATCAATTTGGCAGGCAAAAAGATTTCGGGAAACGGCTGCAAGCGGCGGCACGGCCTAGTCGCTGGGGACGGGCGCGGGCATTTGCGGCTCGACGCCGCGCCAGCCGACCGGGCGGCCGCGCACAGCTTCTTTGAGCGCGCGGAACAGCACGACGTACATCATCTGGCGGTAATAGAAGCGCTGGATCAACAGAGGGGCAAGGAGCGTCCAGTCTTCGTGCTTCTCAAGCGCGAACGCAATCACGCAGGTCAGCAGATCAATCACCATAAAAACCGCGAAAAAAATCAGGGAGCGCTCTACATCCTGCGCGGTCCAGAGCTGCGGCAGCCGCGTGATGCGAAATTGCGCGAGGCCCCAGAGAAGGAGCGACATCAGGAAAAGCAGGTCGATGACCGGCGAGACGAGCGGCAAAAGAATTTGAAATAGAAAAATGTTCGGCAGCGCGATCCAGCCAAGCGAGCCATATTTTTTGCGACCAAGCGTGTCGTGATGCTTCCAGACGGCCTGGATCGTGCCGAACGTCCATCGGAATCGCTGCCGGATGAGCGCGCTTACAGTTTCGGGCGCTTCGGTGTATCCGATGGCGTCTTCGTCGTAGAGAATCTTCCATCCCTGGCGGCGAATCGTCATCGTTAGATCGGTGTCTTCAGCGACAGTGTCGCGCGAGAAACCGCCGCAACTACGGACTACGTCTGAGCGCCACGCGCCGACGGCGCCGGGCACGACGGGTATGCAATTCAGCAAATCGAACGCGCGCTTCTCGAGATTTTGGCTGGTGATGTATTCGAGCGCCTGCCAGCGCGTGAGCCAGCGATTGCGGTTCATCACTTTCACATTGCCGGCCACGGCGGCAACGCGGGCATCGGCGAAATTGCGAACGAGCTTTCTGACGGCGTCGCGATTCACGCACGTATCCGCGTCAATCGTGACCATGATTTCGCCGGTGGCCGAGGCAAGCGCATGATTCAGCGCCGCGGGCTTGCCGCGATTGGGTTGCGTGATGAGGCGGACGCGAGGATCCGAGTCGAATTCGGCGCGGAGGCGCTCATTCGTACGATCGGTCGAGCCGTCATCCACGACAAGGATTTCGAGCTTCGGATAATCCGAAGCGAGCGCGGAACGAACTGTGGCCACGATGACGGCTTCTTCGTTGTACGCCGGAATGAGAACGCTCACGGTTGGCTGATACTCCGGATGGTCGCCGGGCGCCGGGCGCGCTTTCTCGATGAGCGCGAGTAGGCCGACGATCAACGCCCGAAAACTGACGAGAAGAATTCCCGCCATGAAGATAAACGCGATACCCATTCGGAACCAGTGCGCGATCTCGAACATGAACCAGTCAATGCGCGCGAAGATCCATTCCTTTTCGCTGAGTGGCGGCATCACTTGCGCGCGTGTCTGGCCGAGCAAATCCGAAACCTGGACGAATTCGAAACCCTTCGCGCGCAACCCGTCGATCACTTGCGGCAACGCCTCGACGGTATGACTGCGGTCGCCGCCGCCATCGTGCATGAGAATGATGTTGCCCTGTCCGCTGCGGACCTGCTTATCGGCATCGGCGAGGACGCGCTTTACGATTTCTTCAGTCGGGGGCGGCGGCTGATCGCCGACTTCTCCCCAATCGTGCGGGTCAATGCGCGCGCCAACGATGACGTAGCCCATGGATTGCGGAATCGGCAGAAGCGCAATCTCGCTCGCCGTCTCCGGCTGATGATCAATACCGTAGGGCGGGCGGAAGAGAATCGTTTTCACACCCAGCGTGGATTCGAGCAATCGCTCGGTGAGATTCAGTTCGAACTGAATCTGTGCCTTGGAAGCCGCCTCGAAATCAGGATGCGTGTAAGTGTGATTTCCGATTTCGTTACCCTCAGCATATTCACGGCGAATCAACTCGGGCGAGATATCGGCATCGGTTCCGATGGCAAAGAATGTCGCGGGCGCGTTCTTTTCCTTCAGGATGTCGAGGATTTTCGGCGTCCAGGCAGGATCGGGGCCATCGTCGAACGTAAGCGCCACTTTGTTCGGCGAGGCACCCATCTGCTCGATGCGCCACGGCATCGGAAAAACTTCAAAGCTTTCGTCATCGAAATCGTCCGACGACGCGTCGTAATCGAAACTGCGCTTTCCGCTGATCGGCGTGTTCGTGATGCGCCAAATGTCTCCGCTGCCTTCAAGAACCAGATCGTAGCCCGGCGGAAGTTCGGTGAGCTTGCTGCGGTCCGCGTCGGTTGGATGAATTGTGTCCCAGATGAACCACATCGAGGGATCTTCGGAGCCAAGACGCCAGACGACTGTTCCGCGAACGCCTTCGTGCTCGGCAGCGCGCAATTCGTTGTAGGCGGTGACGCCATCGAGCATCCAGACCTGATGGACAATGTTGTCTTCGTCTTCGTAAGAGTAGTGCGGATTGAGCGCATCGGAATCGAAAGTAATGTCGGCTTCCGATTCGACCGCGCGAACCACCGCGCCTTGGTACGTCAAGGCTGATCCAAAGGGATGCGGGACACTCTTTGATTTTTCGGGCCAGTCGTATGCGTAATTGGCGATGCCCATAATAAGTTTTTCGCGCGGCACCAGAAGCAAAATCTTGGTAAGGTTCGTGAGGTACCAATCCTGAGCAGCGATGGGACCCGGCGGCGACGAGAGCCAGTGCTGGTCGTAGTTCATCAGAATGACGGCGTCGGAGGCCTGGGCGATGCCCTTGTAGTCGTAGGCCCAATCGGCAGCGGGTAGCGCGACCATCAGCTTCAGATTTTGCGCGTGAAGCGCAGTGGCGAGTTCCTCCACAAATTTCTTGAAATCGTTCTGGCTCGCATCCGGAACTTGCTCGAAATCGAGGGCGACCCCGGCGAAATGCTGGGCCACTTCGTAACGAACAATAGAACCGATCAACGCGGAACGCGCGGGCTGGTGCGAGAGCATTTCTGACATTTCTTTGATGTGCCAGACAACACCGTCCGAATTTTGCAGCAGCGGCATGAGCGGCAGCTCGACGCCCGTGGTGTGCATCCAGTCCGGGATTTTGGGATCGAGGTCAACGTCGAGGCGGCCATCGGCGGTAATAGACTTCAAGCCTTCGGGAATCAGCAAATCGAGGTCGTGATAGTGCTGCTGGAGCGACGCGAAGCCGCTCGGGTCGCCATTTTCATAAAACGCGGCGCGGAGCGGATCGTAGTGATCCGGTTCCTGGCCGAGCGTGGATATGCGCTTCTTGCGCCCGTGGCGAAGGACGGGCAATTTGGAATTCTTGGCTCCGCGAATGCCACGCAGCAACGGCCGCGTGTAAGGAAGCAAGAGTTCAGGCAAGTCGGGCTTGCGAAGAACGTTGATAACGAAAACTACGACGATAAACGCGAACAGAGCGCCCGAAATTTCCAGCACGCGGCGCGTCCGCTTCCATCGCCGGCGCTCTTCATCGTAGAAAATGGGCTTGCCATCAGCCATCAGAACAATCCAAGCTAGCCACCCACTGGAACCGTGACAATGACGAGTTCGATTAAAGTACGCGCAAGTGCAGTTATGGCTCTCTGCGCAGGGCTCGTGTTGCGTTTGTATCTCATCTTGAGGTTTCCGATGAACGCCGCGAGCGATTCAGCGACGTACATGGACCTCGCGCAGAACTGGCTCGAACACGGAATCTACGGCGTAAACATTCAAGGGCAGATCCTGCCGGTGGACGTGCGTCCCCCTGGCTACCCTGCGTTCCTCGTCGCCGTGACTGTGGCGCTGGGCCGGTCGCACCTGGCCGTCTTGCTGGCACAGGCTCTTGTAGATCTGGCGACCTGCTGCGTCGTGGCGTTGCTCGCGGCGCGAGTTTCTCCTGTTGCTGGACGAAAGCGCGCGGCACTGGCTGGGCTGTGGATCGCGGCGCTTTGCCCGTTCATTGCTAATTATACGACAGGCATCCTCACAGAGGTGCTGGCAACATTTTTTGCGGCCGTGGCGCTGCTGGTCCTGGGCGAAGGCTTCGAGCCAACCGAGATCGTCGAGGCGGATGCTGACCGGCCGAAGTGGGCGGAATGGGTGCAAGAACGCTGGTTTCTCGGAGGCCTGATCGTTGGATTCGGCACGCTGGTGCGGCCTGAGACCCCGCTGCTGCTGTGTGCCGCAGGGCTCGCGCTGCTTGCACGCTGGTGGCGGCCTGCGAACTGGCCAAAGCTCGTGCGTGCGGGTCTCCTGATGTTTGTCGGAATGCTGCTTCCGCTCGTGCCGTGGGCGGGGCGAAACTTACGGGCCGTGGGCGAGTTGCAGTTTCTTGCGCCGCGTTACACGCAGTTGCCCGGCGAATTCGTGCCGCGCGGTTTTTATTCTTGGACGAACACGTGGCTTTGGCGCTTCCGCGATGTTTACCTTGTGCCGTGGAAGCTCGACGACGAAGAAATCTACATGGACGATATTCCGCCGTATGCGTTCGACTCGCAGGAGGAGCGCGATCGCGTAGCGGCCGTCTTCGATGAATATAATGATTCGCTCACGATATCGCCCGAGGAAGACGCTTTCTTCGCCGAAGTTGCGCGTGAGCGGACTGAGCGGCACCCGCTGCGAACGTATTTGACAGTTCCGATCAAGCGCGCGTTCACGTTGTGGTTCACGCCGCGAATCGAGCTGCTTCCATTCTCCGGCCAACTTTGGCCGATTCGAGCGGCGTGGCAGGAAGATCCAGTGGATTTCTGCGTGACGGTGGGTTTCGGAGCACTGGCGATTCTGCTTGCAGCAACGGGGTTGGCCGGCGCGTGGCTCGCGCGAAAATCGCCTCTCACGTTGTTTTTAGTTACGTTTTGCGTTGTCCGAACGCTTTTTTTTCTTCATTACGAAACGCCCGAGCCACGCTACGTGCTCGAGTGCTTTCCCGCGGTAATCGCACTCGCGGCGCAAGTGTTCGTGCGGCACCGCACCGCCGAAAAACTCTCGCTGCACATCGCGGACTAGCTCTCCTCGACAGGCTCGGGGTGAATCGTCACGCGGAAAATCTGGGGGAATTTTTCTTTCACGCGGTCTTCGAGGCCGGCCGTGATGTCGTGGACCGTCAGGACGGGAAGACTGCCGCGCATGGCGCAGTGGCATGAAACGAGAATCTTGTGGTCTACGCTTCGCACGTGGACTTCATGGCAATCGGCGATCTCACCGTATTCGGACTGTAATGAACCCAAAAACATCTGCACGGAACGGCCAAGCTCTCGCATTTCTTCCGCGCTCGTGATCTGGGCGCCGAGCGGTTCGATGTGGATATTGATGAGCGCGTTCCGGTCAGTGGCGCTGCGAATTTCATCTTCGAGAAGCGTCGCGCACTTATGCGCCTCGTGCAAGCTTGCGGTCTCGTCCACTTCAAGATGCAGTTCGATAAAAAGCTTGCCATCAAACATGTGAGCGGAAAGCTCGTGAACGGGGAAGCCGTGGCGCTGAGCGATAGCGCGGATGGTTTCAAAGAGATTTTCGTTCGAGCGGGCGCGCGGCTCCATGTGAACGACGACATCCGACGGGACGATCTGCTCGATGCGGCGCTCGACGGCGTCGCTCGTAGCGTGCGCCTCCTCCAGACTGGCCGTGCGCGGCACGCTGATCGTTATGTCCACGAAATGGCGCTGGCCCGAGCGCCGGACGCGCACGCGGCTTGTGTTCAACACGCCTTCCATTCCGCTGACCGAGGTCTCGATTCGCTCGCGAAGGCCTGAGGGCGCAACATCGAGAAGCCCATCCAGAGTTCGCTTGCCGAGACGCCCGCCGATCCAAAGAATCACGCTCGCAACACCGAGCGCCGCGATCGCGTCCGCGTAGGCCAGCCACGGGATGCCGAACTTCATGCCGACCCAAGCGCCCGAAATACCCAAAATGACGACGAATGTGCTCCAGACGTCCGTTGAAAAATGGAGCGCGTCGGCTTCTAAAGCCTCGCTCGGATACTTCTGCGCTACGCGATTGAGCGTCCGCGAACGCGCGAGATCAATTCCCATGGCGATAACGAGCACAACAATCGCGGTAACGCTCGGGCGGATGTGCACCGATTGATGGACGAGACGATCGATCGCTTCCCAAATGATGTAGACGGCCGTGACGAGCAGCAAGCCGGTTTCGACGAACGCCGAAAAACTTTCCACCTTTCCATGGCCGTAGAGATGTTCGGCATCCGCGGGCTTATCGGCTACTCGCACGGAAAGATACGTGATGACTGCCGCGATGAGATCGAGAATCGAATGCAACATTTCAGAGAGAATTCCAAGGCTGCCGGTTGCGATCACCAGGAACGCCTTCAGGCAGACGAGAACTACCGCCGACCCGACCGACCCCAGGGCGGCGAGTTTCTTCTGGCGAACGGCATCATCCGTGATCTTCATAGCGTCTTCACAGCATCTACATCGAGCGTTGGCCGATTATACATGGGCGCGTCCATGACCACGGAAAAGGGGCAACGGAAAAGGCACCGTAGAAACAAGCCCCAAAAACGAGCGGAGCATGCGGCGCATCGGACATGTAGCACAAACACGGGTAAAGGCTTTGTATACGGGATTCGTGGTTTAGACTGAATTGAGGGTTAATGACGGTAGTTTATACATATCCGCCCCGGGCCGCTCCGCCGCTGACGAAACGGCGCGGGCTGCTCTTGGCCGTTCTGGTCATCCTAGCTATCGGAATCGGAATATTGGCCGATGCGCTGTGGATTGAGCCGAATTGGATCGAGGTCACTCACTACGACGTTCCGGGCAACATCACGTCGCCGATTAAAATTGCGCATTTGACCGATCTCCACACGAACGGTCTCGGACGCCGCGAACAGCATGTGTTAAGCATTCTGGACGAGGAAAAACCCGACATCATCCTGATTACAGGCGATTCGCTCTCCGCCTGGAATCCTTCCTACGCGATGGTGCAAGACGTGTACGAGCGGCTGCACGCACCACTGGGCGTTTGGTTTGTGCGAGGGAATTTCGAGAATTGGAAGCCAGTTCCACACGAGCGCACCTTCTACGCAAATGCCGGCGTGCACTTATTGTTGAATTCCGGTGAGCTTGTGAGGCCGGACCTGTGGCTCGCGGGATTGGATGATCCGTTTACGGGTAAGCCGAATGCAGACGCCGCGCTCGCCGGTGCGCCGCCCGACGCGTTCAAAATCTTGATGTTCCACGCTCCGGCATACTTTGACGAGGTTGCCGGCCGTGTGAACCTCTGCCTCGCAGGCCATACGCACGGCGGCCAAGTACGCGTGCCGTTCATGGCGCCGCTTTGGATGCCGAAGGGCTGCTGGCCTTACGTCTCGGGATGGTACCAATCCGGAAACACAGAGATGTATGTCAGCCGAGGCGTGGGAATGTCCATGCTTCCGATTCGATTTGATTGCCGGCCTGAAGTCACAATCCTGACGATTCGCCCGGAAACGAAACGGAACTGATCGCTCGCCGACGCAGCGCGGTTACTGGAGCGGCGGGGCGGTGACGAGCGGCTNNAGCGGCAGCCGGCGCGGTTCGCCATGGAAGCCGCGAACTTCCATTTCTTCGAGCAGCAGCGAAGGTGCGACGATCGAGCTCGGAATTCCATCCTGCGCCGAGCCGAAGGCTCCAAGCGCCGTGCCCGCGAACCCCTGCGCGGGATTCTGAAGATAATTGAAAACAGCCGGGTCGCTGCC
>PMAA01000031.1:0-9152 GCA_003152355.1 Acidobacteriota bacterium
GTGATATAAAAACTCTCACTTCTCCTGGACTAACAAATCGGGCCGGTCACTCATCTTCGAAAGAATCGTGTGCCGTGGGACTTGGAAAAGTTCTGGATCGGCCACGCGAACAGAGATGTCGCGGACAAGTACGCGGAGCAATTGAAGGAGGATGTTGAATATCGGCGCGAGTGGGCCGAGAAAGTAGGATTGGGGTTTGTTGTGCCCCGTGTGCCCCAATCGACAGTCGTCTCGATTGAACAGCACGCCGCGTAATCTGCTACAATTAGAGGAGATAGCCATCCAATTCCCCGGTAGCTCAACGGTAGNNGAATCTAGCCCGGGGAGCCAACTTCTCCCGTTTTTTCAAATGCTTACAGTGACCTCCGTTTCTTGAGAGCTTGGAACATTTGGAACACATGGAACAACTTCGATCGTTTCGGCCTTCGGCAATTCGAAACCGAGTCCGATTCGCTCCACAACATCCGCACGGAACTTCGTGTCTTTCGCGATCTTGATGTATCTGTTGGTGATGAATCCACTCCCCTCGTCAACATTCAAATGCGCCCCGCCAGCCAATCTCCGATTGACCATTTACCCGGCAAAAAATCAGCGTGGCCGGTTGATTTTCACAAACGAGTAAATCCTCCCGCGGCATGTCCTGATCCTTCACGTCCTCGCCCAGATATGCCCCGCCACCGCAAGCGAAGCGCCGCAACTCTCTCCTTGACAGTCGAGGAGAGCCTTGCTATTGTCTCTCCTAGACGCACAAGGAGAGCCCGTGGCAAAACAGATTGATCTGCTTCAAGGCACCCTCGACATGCTCATCCTCAAAGCCGTCTCCCTCGGCCCGTTGCACGGCTACGGCATTCTTCTGCGCATCCAGCAAATTTCGAAGGACCGCCTCGAAATTCAGCAGGGCTCGCTCTATCCCGCGCTATACCGCCTCGAACATCAGGGCTGGATCATCAGCGAATGGGGCGAATCGGAAAATAAGCGCAAAGCCAGGTATTACCGCCTCACCGCGGCAGGGAAGCGCAGATTCCAGGCGGAAGCCGAAAAGTGGAATCGCATGGCCGGCGTCATCGCCGGAATCCTGGGTACCAAACCTGAGGAAGTATGACCCTCTGGAGCCGAGTTCGATCCTGGCTACGCGTGACTCTCCGGCGCTCTCGGATGGAGAGCGAAATGGATGTGGAGCTTAGGTTTCACATCGAGGCGTTCGCCGAGGATTTGGTCCGCGGCGGCGTGCCGCTCCAGGAAGCAATGCGGCGGGCTCGAATCGAGTTCGGCGGAATCGACCGGGCCAAAGAAGAATGCCGTGAAGCGCGCGGTATGACCTTTCTCGAGTCCGTCGTCCAGGATTTTCGATACAGCTTACGCATGCTGCGCAAGAAGCCCGCTTTCACCGCCGCGGCGGTCGTGACCGTGGCCTTGGGGGTCGGCGCCAACACCGCGATGTTCAGCATCGTGAATGCGGTTTTGCTGCGCCCTCTGCCGTTTCCCGAACCCGACCGCTTGGTGAGAATCGCCTTCAACGAGCCCGGCCTGGGATTGCGGGACGTGCCATTCTCCGTGCCCGAACTGGAGGATCTCAGAAATCGAGCGGGGGTATTTAAAGATGTGAGCACGATCGCTAGCGCTAGCGAGAATTTGACTGGCGCCGGCCATCCTGAGCGTCTCGAGTTCATGGTCACGCATCCCAACTACTTTTCTATGTTGGGCGCGACCCCTCAGATCGGAAGATTGTTTGGACCCCAGGACTTTGCGCTCGGTTTCGCGCCGGTTGCGGTGATAAGCGATGGCCTGTGGCGCCGCTCCTATGGCGCCGATCCAAATGTGATCGGCCGCAGCGTCCGGCTCGATAACGATCCGTACACAATCGTCGGCGTTCTTCCCCCCGGATTTCGCCATCCTGGACCGACAATTTCCGGGAACGTGGAAGTATTTCAGACAGCCGGATTCAGCGCCGATCCTGCTCCCCCGCCCGCGCGTGGCACCAGGTTCATGCCCGCTGCTATTGGACGTCTCAAGCCAGGTATATCGCTAGAGCAAGCTCAGACACGGCTTACCGCAATGGCCATCCAGATACGCCAAGACTATGCGACGGATTTTCCGGCGCAGGCCCGGTGGACGATTGAGATTCAGCCGTTGCAGGAGGCTCTTGTAGGCAACGTTCGGCCCATGCTGCTCGTCCTGTCGGGTGCTGTGATTCTAATCGTTTTCATTGTTTCGTTGAACATTGCCAATCTCCTTTTGGCGCGCGCCTCGGGAAGGCAACAGGAAATGGCAGTGCGGTCGGCGTTGGGGGCAACCCGCAGCCGCTTGGCGCGCCAGATGTTGACCGAGTCGATCCTTCTCTCCTTCATGGGAGGGCTCGCCGGAATTGCCACGGCAGTCTGCACCTTGAGTTTCATCCTGCGCTTTGTACCGCCGAATATTCCGCGGCTCAGTGAAGTAAGAATCGACGGGGCTGTCCTGGTGTTTGCTCTTTTGATTTCGCTTCTTACGGGCCTGCTGTTTGGTCTTGCCCCAGCCATTCACTCGACAAGGGCCGCGATGTCTTCGGCAATCCGAGAAGGGTCTCGCGGGTCCGGCTACAGCACCAAGACTAGCCGCCTCCGCGACGTTCTAATCGTCTCTGAACTAGCATTCGCGGTTGTTCTGATGGTGGGAGCCGGCTTGCTCTTGCGTACCCTACGAGACCTGCTGCAGGAAAATCCCGGCTTTAATCCAACCCAAGTCGTCGCGGCAAACCTTTCGCTACCAGAACCTAACGATCCGAAAGCGGACCCGTATCTCAGTGTTGCCCAGGAAACCTCTTTTGACCGTGAGTTGTTGCGGCGCATGAGCGCGATTCCAGGAATCGAGCTCGCAGCCATCACTTCAGATCTGCCGACCACCAATCTAAGCGTCAATGGTGCCCAAGCGATCGATGCCCTGGCGATCGAAGATCGCCCGGTCGAGTCCTCGCTGGATCTGCGCGCCGAAAGAATTAGGATAAGCCCTGATTATTTCAAGGTGATGCAGGCTCCACTCCTCCGCGGCCGCTTCTTTACCGAGGGCGATGGAGACGGCAAACAGCCGGTGGTCATCATTGATGAAACCACCGCCCGTAAATATTGGCCAACCCGGGATCCGCTGGGCCAGCGTGTCCGGTTCGGAGCAGACCCTACCCAACCATGGATAACCGTCGTGGGTATTGTTAAAGACATTAAAAGTGACGGCCTCGACATCGATGGCATTCCTCACATTTATGTCCCGATCTATCAAAGCCCCAATAGGGACCTAAGCATCGTATTGCGGACATCTCTGCCAGCGAAGGTTTTGGAGCCGCAGATTCGCCATGAAATCCAGAGCATCGATCCCGGCCTGCCCACATTCGACGTTTCTTCTATGAATGACGTGGTCGATCGTTCGCTGGCTTCACGCCGTTTTTCTGCCGAACTTGTCGTCGGATTTGCTGCCGTGGCGCTGCTTCTGGCTTCCATTGGAATTTATGGCTTGCTCGCCTATATGGTTGGCCAAAGGTCCCGCGAGATTGGTCTCCGGATGGTATTGGGCGCGCCGCGAGCGGTAATCCTGAAACTCGTCTTGCGGAAGGGTGTCGTTCTCGCGAGTGCCGGAACTGCCGCCGGTGTGGTCTTTTCTGCGTGTGCCACCTCGATGATGGCTAGTCTGCTTTACGGCGTGCGCCCTCATGATCCGGCTGTATTTCTGGTGGTGCCTTTGATTTTGCTCGTTGTCGCTCTTCTGGCCAGCTACGTTCCGGCCTGGCGGGCGACGAAGGTGGACCCCATCGTTGCGCTTCGGGACGGATGAGGTGGCCATGACTTTGATTCGCCGGATATTCAAAGGATGGACGATTGGCGGCGTCGCCCTGCTTTCCTTCGCCGCTGGATCCTTCACTAGTGCTCGCCTGGCGCACTTGAGCCAAGTCAGGGCTGATAGCAATCGCGTTTTCGAGCTTCGCATTTATCATGCTGTCCCCGGCAAATTGCCGGCACTCGAGACACGATTTCGCGATACGGCTTCGAAGCTGCTCGCCAAACACGGCCTGAACGCTGTGGGCTACTGGATACCGGAGGATGCTCCCCCTTGGGACAACACGTTTGTCTACATCTTGGCTCATCCCAGCCGCGAGGAAGCGAAACAGAACTGGGATGCGCTGATGGCCGACCCGGTGTTTCTCGAGATGGTCAAATTCGAGCAGGGCGACAAGCTGGTGGAAAAAGTGAACTCGACCTTCATGCGTCCGGCCGATTTTTCGCCCACAAAGTAGTGAAGGGTTTGACAAGCTTCGTTTCGGCAACTTTGGTGGTTCCTCTCCATCATAGAAAAGCTGGTAGAGGGAAGCCCCATAGCACGCGCCAGTTTCTCCAGCGTCTCGATCGCCGGAACCGTGTGACCGTTCTCAACGCGCGAAATGTAACAACGGAGCAGGCCGGTGCGTTTCTCGATGTCGCCTTGTGAAAGCTTTTGTTCTTCTCGGAGTAATCGAAGCCTTTCGCCAATCATCATAGTGCCAGTGTTTACAATCATTGTTTGACAGGTGCAACACCAAATTTTGCGCTTCCTCGTTGTTTGGGGAAAGGCACAGCTTCGTAAACCGCCGTACGATTGGAGTAATATTATTTCGAAACGGCGCGCCCGAAATAATTCAGTATCGAACCGGTGTTACGCAGCAGCACAGTCGGCGTCGCAAAGAGCGTCAGTTGACGTTCGATTCTGGTCTATCGACAGCAGTAGGCGGATTGATTAGCGTGAATAGTTCATCCTTTATGTTGCGATATTTTTCGTAGGCGACGACTTCCGTATTCCGTTGTCTAAGCAGGTCGTGGTACCCAGTCCAACTGAACAGGTCTCTGGGTTTGCTCAACAACACGCTGAGCTTCTCAGCTTCATGGGAATAGTCACTAAAAGCGTCATCCATTCTCGTGAGTAATATTTTGTGATTGTTTCGCTCTTCCATTGGAGATTCTCCCTTAAGGTGGGGGGCGATGCGGTTTAGCGGTTGTCAGCAACCCAAATATATGTGTTTTGCTGGAACGCGCAATTAGCTTAGTTATCCAACATGTTGTTCAACGTCTCCCCATCACGCACTGTAATCGAATTGCGCTTCATGCTCTTGAGGAGTGAGGTGTGATTCCAAACGTCTAAGTATTTTGAGTAACCAAGCACATCGACTTCTCCTTTGATGTGCGCAGTCTCCCTCAGAACAACAGGGATCAAAGACTCGTCCATGTTTATCTATCGTAACGGTCTGGCCGAAATACTTCGCCCGGATAAGAAGTTTCTGCGAGTTACCGTTGCGCGGGGCCGTATCTGCCAGCCGTTTCTCGACTTCGTTCCAGATCCTCAGGGGATAGACGCGTGCGGACTTGCCATCTTCGCTTGTGATGAAGAACTCAGTGCAGCCCCCCAGTGCGGAAAGAGCATGCGCAGGAATTCGCAACCTCCCTTTCGGGTCGATCTTCACTGAATTGCTCAAATTTCAGCTCCTGCGGTCTCCGGAGTTTCACCGCCTTAAACGCGATAATCCAACATCGCACGCCGTCATGTTAGGCGACATCGGCGCGGGCCGTCTGTGCCGTTTTGAACACTACGGGCATGACTCTTCGTCTTAATCGACTCAGCCGCAATAAGTTTCCGGTCTACGTGCGGTTCGGATCGCGGCCCGCCTGATTGCAACACGCAGCGCGCCCCAGGGCCGACACCGCATGTCGGACAGGAGATGGAAGACAACAGTGTTGGAGCCAGGTCACTCATTCTCATTCAACTAAGTTGCGATAACGCTTCTAACAAACACCGACCTGTTTCGATATCGATTAACGAGTTTCTCGGAAGGTTACGGTTCGGAGGAATCTCTGGGGGGTTGTATCGGCTTTATTCGCCTCGATTGTGACTTCCACTTCAGCGCCACGCTTCGGCTTTACGCTGTTGCCGTTCTCATCCTCCAAAGCATTTTCTATACGAACTTCTTTGTAAAGGTCGTCTGCGCCTTTGACGGTAATTTGTGCCTTCTCAGGGTAGTTTGGTCCCAACGCAGGAATGATTTTCTCGACGGTTCCTGGCAACGTCACCGACGGCTTTTCTTCTTCGGAATTAGCGGCCTCCGGGTTCATATCGAATTCTCCTTTCTCGAAAGTGCCTCCGACGACGCGGCATCTTATATCAAGCTTCAAGGAGCTGTACAACCAAGACAGTAGTAGATGGACACGCACTCCTCGGCGCGAAACCTTTTTCAACAGCTCGTATCTAAGTTGTAGGTACTCACGTCAAACGGGAAGCGGCGCACACTCGAACGGAAAACGTTGCTTCCCGTCCTTCTCTGCTCGTGCGCTACAATCCCGCTATGATGGAACTTCTTATCGGAACATCTGCGTTTGCTGGAAGGAGAAGAATACCGAGGCATGAGAGCGTCTAGGAGACGACGAGATGATGGCCAGGGGTCCCTCTCCACGTCCACTTCGCGGGACAGTTTTATCGATCATCTATGATCCTTCCTGGCTTTTCCTGCATTTTTCGTTAGATGCCAAGCGTCACACCAGGAGCATAGATAGGCTCGAAGTTCCTTCGGTGCATTGGCGGTTGCAAACTGGTGCGCGGCTGTTGCCAGCGCTTCACCTTCGCTTGCGTACTTCCGCTTCCCGCTGACCGGACATTTTGATTCGTTGGCCACCACGAGCCCTTCCACAGAGTTGCTGTGATCTAGGCGACTACCTTCTTCGTTTGCGCTTTGACCTTAGCCCAGCGCTTCTTCGCGGCCTTTGATATCTTTGCTCTCGCTGCGGCCGACATCACACGCTTCTTAACATTAGTAATGTCTCGGCTCGCCGACCTACCCAGAGCCTTCGCTGCAGATTGCAAGCCAATCAAATGATTCTGTAACTTACCCAATTGCTTTTTAACCTTTTTCTCTTCGCGCCTAATTGCTGCCAATATGCTCATGAATCCTCCGCAATTAATCTACATGAGAGATCGATGTTTTCCAATCCGGTTCCTTCTGGATGTCATATTCAACTTGCTAGGAGTCAGTTTCCCAGTTGGTTGGAAACCGCCTGTCCAGATTGCAGGAAAGGCGCCATGCTGGCCTGTAGGTGTCGTCACCAAATCCGGCTACAGATTCTCCACCTCTAGTTGAAGAGGAGTTTTCTGTAACCACTGTCGATACTCCTTGATCAAAACCGATTCTCGAGATGCCGATCCGTAACATTCGGCTAGGTTGCGGCTGATGAAGACCGTAACGACAAATCGGAAGATGTGGTGGCCGACGTTACCTCTAACGCTTGTCTACAAGCATAGAGTGTTGCGGTTAATTCAAAATACGCGTCACAATCCCCAATTCGCCAAAATGACCAGGTCCCTCTCTCTCCGATGGCATTTGCGAGGCACTTCTTGATACGGGCTCCCGTCAGGCGCTGCGATTAGTCACGACTTGGTTCTCTCGGTAAACCGAACGTGTCGGGAGTGAGCCATCCGCCCTCAGCGGGACTTCAGGGGAGTCGACGAGATCTCGCTTGTCCATCTTTTGCGTTTGTCAGGCAATAGAGCGTCATACGGCAGCTCACATCCGCCGTGCTCGCCCTACCATTTCCACCAGAACTTCTCTGGCTTGCTCCGGACTACTCACCTCACGCAAGAATGCGATGCGCGCGCTACGCGTGCCATCTTGGGTTCTGAAGCGTACGTGAAACCCGAGACGGTCGACCGAACTCATCGCAACTTCGGGAGACTCGATGCCAGCAAATGCCCGCGCAAGCAAGACGAGCGCATCCCCATGATCGGTATTCATGTGCTGGATGATGTCAGTTGCAGTGTCAGCTAGCGGGTCGGGTTGCGCTCCGTAATACATCGAATTTCTTGTACTCAGGCAGCTTTGTCCGATTGTTTCCTAAACGCATTAAGTAATGAACGCTTAGGTAACCAAGACGCTGTTCACGTTCAGCGCTTGCGGTGTGGTCTACTCGTTCTATGACCTCGAATTCCTCCTGGACCAAGTGGCAAACCTCATGAACCGTGCTCGGGAAGAAAGTGATGACTCGAATTCCCGCCAAATCCGTAATATCTTCCGTTGGGCTGCGGAATCATGCGAAGCCAGATGTTTTCAGGTTGACATCTTACCCGGACGCGCGTAAACCTCAGGTGACATGTTTACCCAAGACGCAAAAGAACGATTGGAATTGCTGCAGGGCACTCTGGATCTGCTGATCCTCCGCACGCTCATCTTTGGTTCGCAGCACGGGCAGGGAATTGCACGCGCCATCCAGCAGACGTCGGATGAGGAGCTCCTCGTCGAGCATGGCGCTCTTTATCCCGCACTTCAGCGCCTGGAAGAGCGAGGCTGGATCTCAGCGAAGTGGGGAGTCTCGTCAAACAACCGTAAGGCCCGGTTCTATTCGCTGACGACGGCCGGGCGCAAACAACTGGTCAAAGAAACCACCAAGTGGAAGCGATTGGCAGGGGCCATCGCGCGGATCCTGGGATCAGAGGCAGCGAAAGGTTAAGAGCCATGTTTGGACGGAAGCGAAAATTGGACGACTTCACCTCCGAAATCGAGGCCCATTTACAGCTCGAAATAGAGCGCTTGCAGGAGCAAGGTCTGAGTGCCGACGAAGCACGAGCCGCTGCTCACCGCAGCTTCGGCAACGTGACGCTATCTCGGGAGCGCTATTACGAATCCGGCCGCTGGCTCGGGTGGGATCATCTCTGGCAAGACGTCAGCTACGGTTTTCGAATGCTGCGAGCGTCTCCGGGATTCACAGTTATCGCTGTCTTGACGATTGCCTTGGGCATCGGGGCCACGACGGCGATTTTCAGCCTGGTCGATGCGACGCTGTTGCATCCGCTGCCCTATCCGCACCCGGAGGAACTGGTACGCATCGAGGACGATCTGCCTGGTGCGGGCGCTTCGGACGCCGGCATCTCGATTCCGGAGTGGAAGGATATGCAGCGTTCGGGAATTTTTCAGTATGTTGTGCTGGAGATTTTCGGGTCGGCGAACCTGACGGGTGTATCGCAGCCATCGCGGATGCAGTATGAGGGGGTGTCGCCGGCGTATTTTGCGATGCTGGGGGTAAAACCGGAGCTGGGGCAGACGTTCGATCCTCAGGATCAAACGCCGGGGTTCACGCTGGATGTGGTGATCAGCGACGGGTTGTGGAAGCGGGCTT
>PMAA01000031.1:9166-9917 GCA_003152355.1 Acidobacteriota bacterium
TTTCGCGACCCGGGGCGAACCGTGGGCGAGAGGAATACGGAACAGTGGGCGGCGTTGGGTTTTTCGGATGATCCGGCTCAGTCCCCGAACCGCAGTTTGCGGTTGCCCCTGGAAACGGTCGGGCGCCTGAAGCCGGGGCTGACGGTTGCAGCGGCGCAGAGCCAGCTGGACGCGTTGGTTGCTTCGTTGCGGAAGCAATTTCCGGACGATTATCCGGCCGACAGCAAGTGGACGGTGCGGTTGGTGCCTCTGAAGGAAAACGTGGTGGGCAACGTTCGGCAGTCGCTGATCCTGCTGTTGGGCGCAGTGGCGCTGGTGCTACTGATCGGCTGCGTGAATGTAGCGAATCTGCTGCTGGCGCGGGCCAGCGCGCGATCACGGGAGATGGCGGTGCGCCAGGCGCTGGGAGCGGCACGCAAGCGGCTGGTGCGGCAATTGCTGACAGAGAGCCTGCTGCTTTCGCTGCTGGGCGGAGTGGCGGGGTTGGTGATTCTGTTCTGCATGAAGGGATTCTTGCTGCGGCTGATTCCGGAGAGCCTGCCTCGGCTGAACGACCTGTCGATCAACTGGACCGTGATGCTGATCGCGCTGGCGGCTTCGATCGCAGCCGGGGTAATTTTCGGGCTGGCGCCCGCGAAGCAGGCAGGGCGGTTGAATCTGACAAGTACGCTGAGGGTGGAGGGGCGTGGGTCGAAGGGTTCCACGGAGCAGACGCGCACGCGGCGCGTACTGGTGGTGACGGAGTTTGCGC
>PMAA01000038.1 GCA_003152355.1 Acidobacteriota bacterium
AAGGGACGTTCGGCGGATTAATAATGATGCCTTTGATAGGATCGAGCGGGCCGGGAGCGCAAAGGCCGATGCGGGAAATATCCGGACGCGCGTCCGGTCTTGCTTCGAAAACAGCATCAATCGCCGATTTCACGGCGGCGAACCCGTCGGCGGCCGTGCCTTTCGCGGCCATGGGCTTACGCAACTGGAACACGATCTCGCCTTGTTCGTTCACAAGTCCGGCGGCGACCTTCGTACCGCCGATATCCACACCAATCACGTAGCGAGGCACGTTCCCAACTTTCACAATGCGAATCGCGGCGGCGATGAATTATTCGACCGCCAGGTAGGCATATCGTAGCAGAAACAGCACGGTCAGAATCCAGATCAGTGGACTGATTTCGCGATGCTTTCCCGCGCCGATTTTCAAGAATGTGAAGGAAATCAAGCCGAGGCTCAAGCCAGTGGCTACGCTAAATGTAAGTGGCGTGGCTAACACGGTGAGAAACGCTGGAAATGCGTCGCTGAAATCGTCCCAATGTACCTTGGCGATGGATTCGCACATGAGCGAGCCGACGAGTATGAGCGCGGGGGCGGTCGCGTAGCTGGGAATCGCCGTAAGCAGAGGCGCGCAGAAGAGCGCCGCGCAAAAAAGAGCGGCGATGAGCAGATTTCCCAAGCCCGTGCGTGCTCCCGCCGCGACGCCCGCGGCGCTTTCGATGTAACTTGTGACGGTGGACGTTCCCGTCGCCGCGCCGAAAATTGTGCCGATGGCATCCGCGAGCAACGCGCGGCTCGCGCGCGGCAGCTTGCCATCGCGCAGAAATTTTCCTTGCTCGCACACGCCCACAAGCGTTCCGACGTTGTCAAAGAGATCCACAAAAAAGAAAACGAAAATCAGCTCGACCAATCCAATGCGCGCCGCTCCGCCGAGATTGAGCTTGAGCAGCGTGCCTCCGGGGTGCGGAAGCGAGAAGATGTGCGACGGGCATTGGCTGAGCCCGCGCAGAAGACCGGCCAGAGTCGTGACGACGATGCCGATTAGAATTGCGCCCCCGATTCGGCGCGCCATCAGAATCGCGGTGAGAATCAATCCAAACGCTGCAATCTGAACTGCAGGGTCTCCGAAATTGCCCAGCGTGACGAACGTGGCGGGGCTTGCGACGATTATCTTTGCGTTTCGCATTCCGACGAATGCGATGAATAAACCGATCCCCGCTGCTGTCCCGTGCTTCAAACAGTCTGGAATCCCGTTCACGATTTGCTCGCGAACGTTGGTCAGCGTCAGGATCAGAAAGAGGCATCCGGAAATGAATACGACGCCCAGCGCCGTCTGCCAGGGAACCCCACGGCCGAGCACGATCGTATAGGTGAAATAAGCATTAAGGGACATTCCGGGCGCGAGCGCAATTGGGTAATTCGCCCAGACGCCCATCACCAGCGTGGCGACAGCCGCCGAAATGCACGTCGCGAACAGAACTCCTTCGATCGGCATCCCGGCGTCGGCCAACATGCGCGGATTGACGACGATGATGTAGGCCATCGTCATGAACGTGGTCAATCCGGCGAGCAACTCGCGGCGGATGGTGGTCTGATTTTCAGTGAGCTTGAAGATCCGTTCGAGCAATCATTCGCTCCAGTTGCCGCCTAAAAAAAGTGGCCCATGATATGCCGCGCACGATGTTGCGTCAACGATGGCGGGTTGAGGGTGCCCCATCCTTGCGAAGCAAGGGTGGGCCTCGCTTTGCCTCGATTCGAATTCCAAAACTACGCAAGAAGATTTATGCCCGTCTTGCATGCGCTCGCGCCAAAATCCTTACAACTTTCTCGTTTGACGACCCGCCAACCGCCTGCTACGGTGGTTGCCAACTATGACTTCAGAATGTAGTTACGAAGCAGTAATACGACTAGACGCGGCAGTGTGTCCATGCCCGCGCTCGTTCGTCATCAGTCAACTTTTTCCCCCGAAGCCGCTTAAGCAGCCGAACAAGTCACCCGCTGTTGTTTTTCTAATCGATACACTAAAACGATTAGAAATGCCCGTAATCCACAGAAAACAAAACTCGGAGCCCATTTCTAATCGCTACAACAACACTACCCCCGCGGACTCAAGGCAACGATGCACTCGTAGCGCCGGCATCTTGCCGGTGATTTTCCGTCCCGCCGCCGCTTCAAAAATTCGTCTGCAACATTGTGCAGTATGTAGTGCCGGACCGGGTTTCGTCCGGCATCGAGGCGCCAAGCGAAATTCGCGCTACGCTTGAGCCAAACCGAATCGCGTGGATGTACAACGATCGCCGAATTCGCCTCAATATTTCTCGACACACCAAATTATTAGAAACAATGCTAAATCCAACAAAACAAACAATCGATCCGCCAATATCTCGACACAAAATCGGGGGTCCCCCGGATGCGATTTAGATCGCAAATCGCACGCCAGCGCTCACTGGCGCATGAAACCCTGATAGCACTCGTCTCGTCACTCTGTTGCGCGGCGATGTTGGTCAGCCTCGCGAGATATGAGATTCTCGCGAAAGCGCCGCACCGTGCGTACTCACGTGCTACCGATTCTATGGAGCCAATGGAAACTACACTTCAAACCGGCGAAGCGTACGCGATAAAAACTGATGAATTGACGCGAAAATTTGGCGAGATGACCGCTGTGGATGCGCTGAACCTGCGTATTTCGAGTGGAAAGATTTTCGGCCTTCTCGGACCAAACGGCGCGGGGAAGAGCACCACGATCAAAATGCTCACGACGCTGCTCGAGCCAACCTCGGGCACGGCGAGCGTCGCAGGCTTCGACATCGTGGAAGCGCCGGCACAGGTGCGCAGACATATCGGCTACGTGCCGCAACTGCTCTCCGCCGATGGCGGGCTGACTGGATTTGAGAATTTGATGCTGTCCGCGAAGCTCTACGGCATGAATCGATCCGAGCGAAAAGGCCGAATTGCCGAAGCGCTGGAATTCATGGGCCTGACCGAATCCGGCAAGCGGCTAGTGAAGACTTACTCGGGCGGAATGATTCGGCGGCTCGAACTGGCGCAGGCCATGCTGCACCGTCCCACGGTGATGTTTCTCGACGAGCCAACGATTGGACTCGATCCTGTGGCGAGACACGCGGTGTGGGACCGCCTGAAAGATTTGCAACGCGAATCGCAAATGACGGTCCTGATTACAACGCATGACATGGACGAAGCGGATGAGCTTTGCGATGAGTTGGCGATCCTGCATCAGGGGAAGGTCGCGGCCGTCGGAGAACCAGACGCGCTGAAAGCAAAGTTAGGTCCTGATGCCACGCTCGATGATGTCTTCGCGCATTTCAGCGGAGGCTCGATTCAGGAAGGAGGCAGTTACCGTGACGTCCGCCAGGCTCGACGCACAGCCAGCCGCTTGGGCTGAATCATCCGCGCTTGCGGGTTTGTTCACGCAGACCGCCGCGATCGCGGAAGTGGAGCTCAAGAAAGTCTTGCGCGATCCCACCGAATTGTTCACGCGGGCAGTGCAGCCCGTTCTCTGGCTCGTTGTGTTCGGTCAGGTATTCAGCCGCGTTCGCGGGATTCCGACGGGCAACGTAAGCTACCTCGCATTCATGACGCCCGGAATTTTGGCGCAGAGCGTCTTGTTCGCGGCGATTTTTTACGGCATTGCGATTATCTGGGAGCGCGATCTAGGAATCGTGCATAAGCTGCTCGTAAGCCCGGCGAATCGCGCGTCGTTTGTGTTGGGGAAGGCGATCTCTTCGGGATTCCGCGGAGGCATCCAGACCGTGATTATTTACTTGATCGCGCTTGCGCTCGGAATCGGCATTCGCTGGAGCCCATTGAATATCGTGGGCGTATTTTTCGGCGTGGCGCTGGGCTCGGCGATCTTCGCCACGTTTTCTCTGATCATTGCCTGCGTCGTGAAATCGCGCGAACGGTTCATGGGCATCGGGCAGCTTATGACCATGCCGCTGTTCTTTGCAAGTAACGCGATTTATCCGTTGTCGCTGATGCCGAGATGGCTGCGAGTAATCGCGCTCATCAATCCGCTCACATATTTGGTTGATGCGCTTCGCGGGCTGATGATTCAAGGCGGCGAGAGCATACATAGCCTGCCTGCCGACTTCGGAGTCATGGCAGTAATATTCGTTATTCTTGCAACCATTGCGTCGCGGCTCTATCCAACTCTTGTACGCTGATGCGGAGCCGTTAACTATTTGAAACGGCGGGGCTAGACAGTGCCGGCCGGAATCGTGCGATACTGACTTCGCCCGGCCAAGGGGGGTTGTGTGGCCAAGAAATTGAGTGGTGTAGTTCGCGTTTTGGTGATTTCTTTCGCCTTGCTGGCAGTTTTCGCGCAAGCTTCCCACGCACAGAATCAAGTGATGGGCGAGGTTCGCTTTGAAGCGGCATCGAAGGTGGAGAAAACTTCCGGCGTCTGGATTGACGGTCAATACGTTGGATATCTGAACGAGCTGAAGGGCGACAAGAAAGTCCTTCTGCTGCCGGGTGAGCATACCGTCGCCGCGCGCGCGTCAGGCTACCAGGAATCCGAAGCCAAGATCGTTGTCGAGCCGGGACAAATTCAGATTTTGCACGTCAAGTTGGACCGCGATCCTCGCGTGCAGTATTCGTCCGTCACCGCGGAAGTGAAGCTGTCGGTCGCGCCCGATCGCGCTGCTGTGTTCGTTGATGATGCCTACGTCGGTCACGTCAGCGAATTCCAGGGCGTTGGCCGGGCGATGCTCCTCAGCCCGGGGAAGCACCACATCAAGATCGCTCTAACCGGGTTTCAGCCGTTTGAAACCGAAGTTGACCTTCAACCGAAACAGAAGTTTGAGGTCAAGACGGACCTGGTCAAGGGCAACATCACCGATTCGCTGGTGAAAGGGTCGAAATAAGCTCGGCTTTCGGGGTCTTCTGCGAAGGATTTGGGTCGGCGCGTAATTCGTGAGCCGGGAAAGAGCCCTTTGCTCACGTTGACCTGTCGCGCCATAGTTTGGCGACTCCACGAATAGTCTGGCCAGACTCCGCTGACTTGCCGAGGTGAGAATGATCGCTAAGGCAGGGTGCGGCAAACGCGTCGCGCTTTCCTTACTTCTTCTGGATCTTTCGGTGTATGTCGGGCCAGAATTCCTTTAGTTCATTGCCCAGGGCATCCACAGCCAGCTGGGTACTCCAATTCGAAAGGCTGCTTGAGACGCTCCGGTCTTGGGCCGGATAGTAAAGCGTCGAAATTCCGGTAGCTGCCCCATTGCCGAGGAATTCGGAAAAGTTAAATGTGTGACCGCCGGAATCCTTGCGAGCGACGACAATGCGGCTTAAAGCGTAACCGAAGCGATGAGCAAATCTCCCCTTGCCTAGCTGGAAATACCGGGGATCGGTTCGCAAGAGAGATGGAAAAACCCCGCCGACCATTATGTTGCCAATCGCCTGGTCAGCGAATCCTGCCGCGTATCTCTTTCCAAAACCCGCCGCACCCTGTCCAAAGGCTGGGCTCGAGTTATCCGCCTGTCGAATGCCGGCTAATACGCCGACAATGACAAATTCATAGGGGTCAAACGTGCCTTCGGCGGTGATTTTGAATTTCTGTCCCGGCGTGAGCGGCTTGACCTGAGTCTCGTTCTGGACCGTCAGGTAATTTGGCATCACGTAGAACATCCGATCATCTTTTTTAGGTGCTTGATTTTGGGTCTGCGCCGGGGGCGCCGCGGGAGCTTGGTTCTGCGGCGGTGGCTGAATCGCCGGCGGAGCCTGGCCTTGCGGTGCGGCATCGGTCGTTGCCGGAGGCGGGTTTTGTGGCGACGTCTGGGCGTTCGCGGCAATCGCCACGAACCCCAGGATAGCAATCGCACAAATCATCTTTCGAATGGTTCTAGAAATCAAAATTCCTCCGCCGGCAGTTCTGTGGCCTAGGGCGTTCGCGCGTTTGAGCGCCAATTAAGTTTACTCGAAATGGCCAATTCGCCTGAGTGCATTTCAACCGGCGCTTTCGCAGGGACGAACGCCGACAAGAGTTGGTACCTGAATGGGTACTTCTTACAGTCAAAAACTAGAACCTAATTGAACCTTACCGTCCTTCGATCTCTGGCCAATACTCTCTGACGGACTTATCAAGTTTGATGAAGACGATTCGAGTATTGGTTGCCAATCGTCCGCGCCTGATGCGCGACCTTGTTATGGCTACGATTGCGGACGAACCAAATATCGAAATCGTTGGCGAGATTCAAGATGGCGGAGAAATCGAAGCGCTCGTTGATGACATGGATCCCGACGTTTTGATCGTGGCGCTTGAGGAGGCTGACCGCTTGCCGATGGAGTGCTACACAATTTTCCAAAAGCATCCCGACCTGCGAATTATTGCGATTGCCGCGGATCGCGAGAGTTCGCTCTACTGCTGGGCCTCTCTCAACATTCACTCGACGCACATCGAAGTTTCCGAGAACGGAATCCGCAATGCGCTGTGCGGTCGAACGCAATTCGTAGGAGATTAGCCGTGACGCGTGCTCCTGAAAATTCGATTGCCGGATACCTCGCGTTACATTTGTCTCTCAATTCCATTTGCCGTTTTGCCGTATCCCGCGATGTCGCGGTGTTGGCGTTGTTTGTGGCGGCGTTGTTTCCAAGCCTTTCGTTTGCGCAGGGAGCGCCACCTCGTGGCACGAGGACTGCGAGTGCCTCCGATTTGTCGAAGGAAAATCAGAGCCTTGTCGCCGCAGGAGAGGAGGACATTGAAAACATTCTGCGGACCAATCCGGGTCTGATGATCGAGTTGAAGCATTGGGTGGCTCGCGAGGCCACCGAGCAGGGACAGCTCATCAGCGAATCCGACCTATCCGATCTGACGATTCGGGTGCGTCTGCACGAGGACGCGAAGTTTCGCTCGGTGGCAACTGAACTTTTGCAAAGCTACGGGTACCTTACGCCTAAAGTTGATCCCAATTCGCAATTGGCCCGCGAAGACGAGCTGATTCTCGAAGAGCGGAGCAAGTTGTTCGTGGTTGAAAGCACGCGCGACTCGGGCGAGCGTACGGACGAGACGCCGGCGCTTCCGCCTGATTCGCTTCCTGTAAAGCCAAGGAGTTCAGAAGGTTCTCAAAGGCCAAACGCTGGCTCAGTTGAAACTACGTCGAACCATTCTCCGGTGGATGATGAATCGGCGCGGGAATTTTGGCCGGGAACCGGGTCGAGTTCGAGTTCGCCCACGCTGCAGTCGGCATCGATGCCGCTTCCCGAAGACGCTCGCGGCGGAAGTCTTCTGCCGAGCGGGACTAATCTTCCCGCCCGTCGGGCAGAGTCGCCGAGTGATGTTCCACCGGAATTGCAACCGGAGCGTTCAGACGCGGAGCCGTCCGCGGGAGGGAAGACAGCGCAGATCCCAGAGGAATCGGCAGAATACGATTCACCGCGATATCGCGCCGTGGAGATGAAGCGGGGCGTTGATTTCAATGCACACGGGATGGTGGCAACGCGCGATCCCTATTCTGATATTCCTTCGCTTCGCGAAATGTATATGCAGGCGTCGCCGGAACTGGGCACGGTTAGACGATTTGGAATTGATGTCTTCCAACATCGTTCGCAGGACTCTCAAAACATTCCGATGGATCTTCCTGTGGGGCCGGAATACGTGGTCGGTCCTGGCGACAGCCTGTCGATTGATCTGTGGGGCGGCGTCTCGCAACGACTCTATCGCGCAGTGGACCGCGAAGGCCGTATCAGTTTGCCGGAAGTGGGCCCTGTGCTGGTGAGCGGGAAATCGCTTGGGGAAGTGCAGCAGACCGTGCAGCAAGTGCTGCGCACACAATTCCGCGAGGTTTCAGCCGACGTATCGCTGGCGCGGCTGCGTACGGTGCGCGTATACGTTGTGGGCGACGTCGAGCATCCCGGCGCCTACGACGTCAGCTCGCTTTCAACGCCCCTCAATGCGCTTTTTCTTGCCGGCGGGCCAACCGAGCGCGGCTCGCTTCGAATTGTCAAACATTATCGCGGACAAGAACTCGTCGAGGACGTTGATCTCTACGCGTTGCTCTTGCACGGCATGAAATCCGATTTGGCGCGGCTGGAGAACGGGGACACCGTTCTGGTGCCACCCATCGGCGCGGGAGTGACTGTCGAAGGCATGGTACGCCGCCCGGCGATTTACGAATTAAGAGCGGAGAAGAACCTTGCGGACGTCCTGCAACTCGCGGGGGGAATCTTGCCGGCCGCAACGCTCGACCACATCGAAATCGAACGCCTCGTGGATCATGCGAAGCGAACGATGGTGAGCCTGTCCGTCTCGGAGGTCGAGGGCGCGAATGGCGCACAAAAACAACTCGAGTCGTTTGCGGTTCAAGACAAGGACATCATTCGATTGTTTCCCATTGCTTCCTACAATCAGGAAGCTGTCTATCTCGAAGGCCACGTGCTGCGCCCGGGCCGCTACGCCTACCGCGACGGCATGAAATTCTCAGACGTAGTGACGGCCTATTCCGACCTGATGCCTGAACCCGCCGAGAAATACGCGGAGATCATCCGCTTAAACCCTCCTGATTACCGGCCGAGCGTCGAGAGCTTCAGTCTCGGCGACATTTTGGCGAATCGCGCGGCAGCGCCTGTTCTTAAACCAATGGATACAATTCGAATCTTTGGCAAATACGATTTTGAGAGCGCGCCGACGGTTTCGGTGTGGGGCGAAGTACGCCGGCCAGGGTCGTACCGCACTTCGGGCGAAATTCATTTGAGCGATGCGCTGCACGTCGCGGGCGGAACCACGCCGGACGCACTCATGAGCACGGCGCAAATTTTTCGCACGCAGGCTGACAGCACGCTCAAGGTTTTTAGCGCGGATCTGCAACAGGCGCTCTCAGGAGATGCCAAAGCAAACATCGCGCTTCAGCCTCGCGACCGAATCGTGGTGCATCGCAATCCCGCGAAGGTTGACCCTCCGGTGGTTTACGTGAAGGGTGAAATCTCCTCGCCGGGGCGCTATCCGCTCACAACGGGAATGCGAGTCTCGGACTTAATTCGCGTTGGCGGAGGCCTGCGCCGCAGCGCGGATCCAGAAATCGCGAGCCTGACTGAATTTCGTGCAGCCGGTGCGGCAGAGGTTGTTGGCGACGAGCGTTCGGTACACATCGCGGCGGTGCTTGCGGGAGATTTCGATCGCGACCTCGCATTGCGGGATGGCGATACGCTGACAATCCGCAAGATCAGCGGCTGGGACGATCGCGGCGCTTCCATCAGCGTTCGCGGCGAAGTGCGCCATCCGGGCACATTTGGGATCGAACCCGGCGAGAGATTGAGCTCGGTCATCGAGCGCGCCGGGGGATTTAGTTCGAGTGCTTATCCCTATGGCGCTGTATTTCAGCGGTTTGAAGTGCGCGATCAGGAGGAACGCAGCCAGCGGTCGCTCATCCAGCGGGTGCAGGAAGAGCAGCAGTCGCTCAATCAGCTTCCAGACGGCGACACCAATCAGAAAACGGCAAAACTGGCGGCCATCGCGCAATGGCAGCACGTTCTCGATAATCTCGAGAGCAATCCTCCCATCGGACGCCTGGTGATCCACATCAATTCGAATATTGGTGCGTGGCGCAACACAACCGAAGACATCACGGTGCGCGCCGGCGATGTCCTGATCGTTCCGAAAGCGCCAAACTTCGTCCTGGTGTCCGGCCAGGTCTACAACCCTACAGCCATCGCATACCGCCCCGGCAGAAGCGCGAGATGGTATCTCAACCAAGGAGGAGGTCCGACGCATATCGCCGACAAGAAGGCCATTTTTGTGATTCGCGCCGACGGTGCGGTCTTGGGTTCGCAAGGGTCTGATTCTCTTTGGAAGGGTGATGCGCTTCGAACATCGCTTCAGCCCGGGGACACCGTGGTCGTCCCGGAGAAAGCGGTAGGGAGAAGCATCGCGTGGCAGACCGTTTTTCTGGCAGGGCAAGTGGCTTCATCGGTCGTGTCCGCGGCTTTCATTGCCGCGCATTAGTGATGGACGCGCGCATGCCGTGGCGAGTGCGGGGACTGAGCAGGCCGTTACTTTTGGCCATCGCACTGTCCTGCGTGCCCGGCGGCTTGAAAGCTCAGGAACGATCAACGGAAACGGTGCCAGTGGCTGACTCGCAGACGGAGCCAAGAGAAGCAACGGCGGAGACGCAACAGTTGGTCGCGCAAGATTCGAAAGCCCGCAACGACGAGTACAGCAACGCGTTGGGAACTCAATTCGTGAAACATCTTTGGTCGGATCAAATCGATATCTGGACAAGCCCAAGCCGGCTTCACTGGGAGGAGGACGGCCAGTGGCTCGTTCCGTTTGCGGCAGTGACGGGAGGGTTTTTCGCGACGGATCGAGCTTCCGAACGAGCCATCTCAAGCGCACCGGCAAGGCTCAATCGGTATCGCAATTTGTCGAATGATGGCCTCGCGGCGCTGATTGCCGCCGGTGGCGGCGTTTACCTCTGGGGTTATGTTGCTCGTGATGCGCAGATGCGAGAAGCGGGCGTCCTCAGCGCGGAAGCCATGTTGGACAGCCTCGCGGTGAGCACAGCCGGCGAGTACTCGCTTGGCCGGGAACGCCCGTACGAAGACGCGGCGAGTGGTAAATTTTTTGGCGGCGGCACGTCGTTCCCATCAAACCATGCTGCGGTCGCGTGGTCCGCCGCCAGTGTTCTGGCACATGAATATCCAGGGCCGTTGACAGAATTTCTTGCGTATGGAACGGCGACGGCGATCAGCGCGTCGCGGGTGCTCGGCAAAGAGCATTTTCCTTCGGATGTCTTCGTTGGCAGCGCGATGGGATGGTTGATTGGCCGGGAAGTCTATCGCAAGCATCATTCGAGGGAAATTGACAGCGGTGGCGGCTGGGAAAGTTTGTCGGGTGACGAGGAAGGCGAGCAGCCACGCGACACGCGCAACATGGGCTCGCCATTTGTTCCGCTGGATAGCTGGGTATATCCCGCCCTCGAAAAACTCGCCGCGCTCGGTTATGCCAGCACGGCGATGGAAGGCCTTCGCCCGTGGACGCGAATTGAGTGCGCGCGGATTGTGAATGAGTCGAACGACACATTCGACGGCGGCGAGAGCCCGAATAGAATGGTGTCTGATCTGAAATCTCGTCTCGAGCAGGAATTTTCCTACGAGATCACGTTGCTTGCAGGAAACCGCAATCTCACCGCAAACATTGAATCGATCTATACGCGTGCTGTCTCAATCAGCGGCCCGCCACTGACGGACAGTTTTCATTTCGGGCAAACAATTTCGTACGACTTCGGCCGGCCGTTCGAGCGCGGAACCAACGT
This sequence comes from Acidobacteriota bacterium, assembly GCA_003152355.1. Taxonomy (GTDB): domain Bacteria; phylum Acidobacteriota; class Terriglobia; order Acidiferrales; family UBA7541; genus Palsa-147. The sequence goes on from PMAA01000038.1 coordinate 11,244, forward strand.
TCAAGATGGGGGCTCGTTCAGCGCATCGGCGGGGCCGGTGACGTTCTACATGCGCGCAGAATATCAGCACGCGCCGTCAGCTCCGGCGCCCTCTCCCGCAGTGATTAACCTGATCGCGCAGAGCGACCTGGTAGCGGCTCCGCCCGACGTGCCGGTTGCCGCAATCAACCGTCTTGAACTGCTTGACACCTACCTAGCCGTGAATCTCGGCAACTGGGAGATATCACTCGGAAGGCAAAGTCTAGAATGGGGGCCGGGTCCGGGCGGCTCGCTGCTGTGGAGCAACAACATCGAGCCGGCCGATATGGTGCGCTTCGTAAACCCGGAACCGTTCGAACTGCCCGGCTTTTTGCGATTTCTAGGAGCCGCGCGGCTCGATCAGTTTTTCGGACGCCTCGAAGGACATCATTACATTACCCGTCCATTCATGATGGGACAGAAAATCAATTTCAAGCCGCTGCCCTCAATAGAAATTGGATTTGGGCGAACTCTGGAGATAGGCGGGAAAGGGCCGGGCGCAGACCCGATCACATCCACGAACGTGCTTTATGGTTTTTTTGGCCAGGTTCGCTCCGTTTATGACCACATCCCTGGCCACACGCAGTCGGAAATGGATTGGACGTTTTACGTTCCCAGGGTACGCAACTACATCGTGTTTTATGGGGACGTGTATGCTGCCGACGATTTCATTCCGTGGCAGAATCCGCCCAAGAATCCCTTCCGGCCCGGCATTTACATCACGCATTTTCCGAAGCTTCCCAAACTTGACCTGTATATCGAAGCTGCTTCAACAGAATCGTCGGGTTGGAATGAGGGCAATCACGGCAATCTCAATTACTGGAATTACACCTATCGCGATGGCTCGACGTATAACGGATTTTTGATCGGAAACACGGTTGGCCGGATGGGCCGGGCGATCCAAAGTTGGCTCACGTATCAGGTTAACGCCCGGAATTCTCTGCAATTCACGTACAAACACAATTCCGTCAGCCCTGCTTTTATTCCGCAGGGAGGCTACTGGCAGGACTACGGCGTTCTCGATGATGTGTACCTGCGTTCCGGCTTTTATCTGCGGAGCGAGCTGCAGTACGAACACATTTCGAGCTATCCGATCTTGTTCAATGGCAGCCGGGAAAATGTTTCGGCGATTCTCGCAGTGGGATTTTCGCCCAACTTGGGGAAGAGGCGAGATAGCCGATAGACGTATTGGCGTTCGGGCGTCCGCTGGCAACGACGCGGGCCGATTAGGCTGTAACAGACTGATTATGAAAACGTTAGAGAACAAACGCTCCTGTGAGCGGCGGGGCGAAGCTGCCTCTGTTGGTCCTGTGCGGCAATGACTGATATTGCCGCCGAACAAGAGGAGAAAGTGAATGATTTCTCGGGCGCTTCAGGAGAGCTCGGAAACCCGCAAGATCCGGAATTGGATCGCAAGTGGCGGCTTGAACAACTCCGCCTGCTTTGGGATCACCGCCAATTGCTTTTCCGAAGTACCGGAGCAGGGTTGATTGTGGCGACTCTCATTGCGTTCTTGATTCCAAATCGCTACACCAGCATGGCGCAGCTAATGCCGCCCGATACGCAGTCTACTTCCAACGCGATGATGCTGGCCGGATTGGCGGCGAAGGCCGGGAGCGGCCTCGGAGCCGTGGCTGGGGATTTACTTGGGCTGAAGAGTTCGGGCGCGCTGTTTGTCGGTATGTTGCAGAGCCAGACGAATCAAAATCGTTTGGTTGAGCAGTTCAACCTGAAAAAAATCTATGGCAAGAAGCTGCAGGAAGACGCACGACGGGAACTGAACGACAACACTTCCATTCAGGAGGATCGTAAGAGCGGCATCATCTCCGTCGCGGTCACCGACGAAAATCCCGAGCGAGCCGCCGGGCTAGCCAACGCCTACGTCAACGAGCTGAACACGATGGTTTCGCAGCTCTCAACCTCGTCGGCGCACCGCGAACGAGTTTTTTTAGAGGGCCGGCTGCAATCGGTGAAGCTGGAACTCGATGACTCGGAGGAGCAGCTGGCCCAATTCTCGAGCAAAAACAAAACGCTAGATATGCAGCAGCAGGGAAAAGCGATGTTAGAGGCGGCTGCGGCTCTCTCCGGCCAGTTTATTGTGGCGCAATCGGAACTTGAGGGGTTGCGGCAGATCTATACCGATAGCAATGGGCGCGTCCGCGAATTGAATGCACGGGTGGGAACGCTTCGCAAGGAGCTTGAAAAGCTAGGCGGAAGCAACGGGCCGAAAGTGAATTCCGGGGCAACGGGTGCCGATGTGTTTGGGGCGAACTCGAGCAATGGCTTGACCGCCGGTGACACTTCGTCTGTTATGCCCTACCCGTCAATCCGTGAATTGCCGCTGCTAGGTGCGAAGTACGCGGATTATTACCGCCGGGCGAAAATCGAGGAGACCGTTTCCGAACTGCTGACCGAGCAGTACGAACTCGCGAAAGTGGAAGAGGCCAAGGAAACGCCGAGCGTCAAAGTGCTCGATCCGGCCGAAGTTCCTCTAAAAAAGTCGTACCCGCCGCGCACCGTCGTTGTGATTATCGGCACGGCGATTGCGTTTGCGCTATCAGCGATTTCGATCATTGGGGGTGTCCATTGGCAAGAGATTGACCCGCAGGACGAGCGCAAGATTTTTATGCAGGAGATCGTTACGGTAACGAAAGCGGGGATTCTCAGGGTTTGGCAAAACGGTACGCGAGTGAGCGCGAAGCATGAGCACAATTCTTGACGAGGTGAATTCGATTGAGCAGGTGACGGCCGTGCCGTTCTGCAACGGCCAGGAACCGCAATGGTTTGCCGCCTACACGTGCGCAAATCACGAGAAACGCGTCGCCGGCCAACTCGCCGACAGGGCGATTCCATGCTACTTGCCTCTCTACGAAACCGTGCGGCGATGGAAAGATCGGAAAAAAAGAATCGAACGGCCGCTCTTTCCCGGGTATGTGTTTGTTCAGATGTGCTTGCGCGACCGTTTGAGGATTTTGCAGCTTCCGAGTGTGGTGCGCCTGGTAGGTTTTGGCCAAGGCCCTGTCGTCGTGCCCGAAGAAGATATCGCGACGATTCGGCTGTGCCTTGAGAAGAAGTGGCGGATGGAACCATATCCATTTTTGAAAACCGGGCAGCGGGTGCGCGTCTCACATGGCGCGCTTGAAGGAGCTGAAGGCATTGTAGTTCGCAAGAAGGGAATGTTCCGGCTGGTGCTTTCGGTAGGGCTGATCATGCGCTCGGTCGCCGTCGAAATCGATTCGAGCGACGTGGAACCCATCCAACCTACGGGGCTACTCGGGAAAGCTAGAATTTATAGAGGCGCGCGATGTGGCTGACACCTGTGGCAGCGGCAACGATTCCGCTCGCTGCTGGGAGCGTAATATCGGGCGAGTTTATGAGGCAATTGCGACGTTGCCTCGATCAGGCGTAAGTGCCATTGTCTGAAAGCTCGCAGGTTCTGGCACCTGATTCCTTTCCATCTGGCGTCGCTACTGTTGCGCGTTTCTCGATCAAGCGGGCGTACGCGCAAACGTTCGCCGCGACGTTCGCCGTGCGCTGTTTCGGAGTGGTCTCGGGCGTACTTGCGGCGCGGCTTCTTGGACCTGCCGGCCGGGGTGAACTGGCAGTCATCATATTTTTGCCGTTGGTACTGATTTCCGTTGGGGAACTGGAGCTTCCCCGCAGCCTTGCTTACGAGGTGAGCAAGCAGAGCGAAGTTCCGCCGCAAGTGATCGCTTCCGGCTTTTGGCTAGCGGTCGCGCTAGGCTCGATTCAATCCATCGTATTGGCTGCGGCACTGCCGATCTACTTGCCCGCCGACAAGCTGCATCTTCTTTTCGCTTCGCGGTGGTTTATGGCTTATCTGCCGGCGACCTACATTACGTTTGCTCTAACGGGCATAGATCAGGGCCGCGGCCGGTTCGACAGATTCAGTTTTTTCATGACGCTACCTACAGGTTTATATCTCGTGGCCATTCTGATCGCGTGGGCGAGCGGCAGCATTTCTCCGACAACTTTCGCGGTGGGAGTCCTGGTGGGCGCTTTGCTGACCGCGGCAGTCCGCACAGCACTCGATTGGAACGTGCTCAGACGCACCATGCCGGACTGGACTACGACTCGCAGGCTTTTAGAGCGCGGCTTCAATTACTATCTTCCGGCGATCGCCAGTTTTCTGCTTTCACGATGCGACATGTTTTTAATCGTGCGCATGGTGCCAACCGAAGCAATCGGGCTCTATGCCGTCGCGCAGGCAATTTCCATGGGGCAAATCGGAGCTGTCACCCCGTTCGTTCAGGTTGGATTTGCAGCGGTGGCTGGAAGCGCTCGGCCGGAACAAGCCTTGAACACGCTCGCGCGGCACTTCCGCTTTGCGGCGATGGTCGCGGTCAGCGCCGGATTGGCCGCGGCCGTGGCTACGCCCTGGGGCATTCGTGTGTTTTTCGGAGCCAAGTTCATGGGCGCAACTACGGCCACGTTTCTGCTGATCGCCGCGACGGCGCTGTGGGGGATGGCGCAGGTGTTGGATCAAGGCCTGAGGGCCGCATCGCATTCACGGCCGGGGATTTTCTCAAACTTGCTGGGGGCCATCGCGGTGTTCGCACTGGGAATTCCCGCGTGTCTTCGCTTCGGAATCAATGGCATGGCGGCGGCATTACTCGTGGCGCAGTTCGTCAACTTGTCCGTCCTGATCTCATTCTGCTTCATCAGGTTGAAGATGCCAGCGCGTCTCTTTTGGGCATTCGATCCAGTTTCGGTTCGACAGATGATGTCAGCGGCGGGACCCTTGCTGAGGCGATTTCGGGCTCACGAGCATATCTAGAGTCCCGGAAAGCGTTCACACGCCTCACTGATAAATTCAAATGTCAGAAACAGAATTCTTAATTCTCATTGGCTGGATTGCGTTGCTAGGTTTTTATCTTTCGCGACAATGCTGGAGGTCGTGGCGCGGCGATCGGGCCGACAGCATCCTCATCATCGTAATCTACGCACATTTCGTGTGGTCTCTATTTCCGGCGATAGCGGCAGACGCCATACGAGAACTCGATGTCTTTACGTTTGGTTATCCCTTGAGTGTGTGGTCCCGAGGGCTTTTGTTGGACACTGTGTTTTTTTCTGTCTTCCTGATCATGCTCAAGTACATGCGCAAACGAGCGATTTTTGAAAAATGGGCTTCTCGCTTGCGAAGCACGCCCTCACCAGTCGGGTTCCTTACTTGGATCCTTTTGTTGGCAGCATGCTTCTACCTGCTTACGGAGGGTCCATGGACGGGGGTTGGGTACGAGGGTGCGGGGCGATACATTCAGGACGACCTGTCAAGTGCCGACGTTACTGTTGGCGGAGTGCAATTGACCATCTACCGGTGCATCTTGGTGCCGGCGCTCTGCGTGCTGCTTTTCTATGTGGCGAGGTCACGCGTCCCAAAGTGGCTGTATTACCTGGGTGCCGTTGGTCTCGTGTATGCCGTAGCAGACTCAGTTGCTTCAGGGGCACGGGGTAGAGTTGTAGAAGTGTTCTTTGCGATCTCAAATTGCCTGCTCATTGCAGGTTACCGTCGAAAGGCGCTGATTTATCTCACGGTTTCGGTTGCGTTCCTCGTCCTATTCAGCGCGGCATTCCTGACGTTTAGAGCCAACGCGGAGCAGCACGCGGACGAATCCGTAATGGCGAAGTCCGAATCGATCTTTCAAGTCTGGAGCCAGGACACTCCGAACTACGGGGCGTCACTTTGGCTGACGACATTCCTTATACGTCTGGATTCGGTCCAAAACGCGGGGATACTTGCCGATCAAACTTTTAAGTCTGGCAAGTTTGCCACGTACCGGCCCTTTGTTGGCAGCCTTTTGGCGTGGGCACCAAGGTACTTCTGGCCGCAAAAGCCCTTACCGTTAAGCATAGATGGCACAGTTGCGGGTTTGCCGTGGTACCTGGTTATGTCGTATCGGGATGAACCTTGGAACAATGGGAGCGTGAGCGTCGCTGGCGTTGCCTACTGGCAATTTGGATGGTTGGGAGTTGTCGTAACGGCCATAACGGGTGCAGCCATCTTTCGCGCCCTATCCACCATTGCCGTGCGAGGCGGGATTGTGGGTTTGTATCTCTTGGTTGTCTTTTGCATGATGACCCATTTCCGAATACCTGTAGGAATGGACGAATCTATGTTGGTGCTTATTCAGTTAATTCTGCCGGTGCTCGCGCTTCGTTCTTTGTACATCCATTCTATCTCGAGCGGAAACGCCCGCCGAGGGGCCACGGCTGCACTATGACGCATTTGATTTTATCCGATAGAGCTGCGACACGGAGTGTGCGGTCACAGTCGCTTTTCATCCGGACAAGCCACGCCGCTTCTGCTCATTCTCGTGTGCGCAACTCATGAAGATCCTCTTCGTCGCCGGTGGCGTTCCGTCGCGCATCGGGCAGTGTCATGTGCTGGATTTGCTAATCGCATTGTCGAAGTTTCACCAAGTTTCTGTGGTGTGTTGCGATTTGGGGACTTCTGCCGAGGCGGATGCCAAAGACGGCTTACGGAAGATTGCAGACCTAAGGTGTGTTCCCTGCCCGAGAAGGAGCCTGCTTTCGAAAGGACTTCGCAGCCTGTGGTCGCGTGCGCCCGTGGCCGTGGAGGGCTATCGCTCTGCCGCCATGCGGGATGCTGTTTGCGAAGCTACTCGCGACGCAAAGTATGACGTGATCATCTTCGAGCAGTTAGTGACCGCACAGTATGGACGCTTAACCAACGACGTGCCCAAGCTATTGTTTCCTGTTGACGCGGTGAGCCGGCTCAAGTGGCAGAGATGTCGCGCGAGTTTAAATCCAGTTCGAAAGCTCGCATTGTGGGTAGATTACTTAATGTGTAAGCGATACGAGACGCGCGTATACGCAGAATTTGACGGTGTCATGCTTGTATCTGACGCAGACGCAAATTACGTCCTCGAGAATCGCCAACTGAACAAGTCCAGCGTGTTCTTGTTGCCTCTTGCAGTTGATGCTGACTACTTTGTACCGCGCGAGCGAAATACCGAATGCGGGCTTTCATTGGTCTTTGCCGGCAACATGTTCAACTACATCAACGAAGACGCAATTCTCTGGTTCTTTCGTGAAGTATGGGGCGGGCTAAAAAAACAGCTCCCGAAACTGAAGCTCTACGTCGCCGGCAATGACCCAAGCGATCGAGTGAGAGCCCTTGCCGCGAAGGATTCGAACGTAATTGTCACAGGATTCCTGGAAGATATCCGGCCACCGATTTGGAATGCCACTGTCTTTGTTTCGCCTCTACGGATGGGAACAGGCGTCAAGAATAGAATTTTGCAGGCCATGGCGATGGGGAAAGCCATCATTGCAAGTCCACTGACGATAGAAGGGATCGCCGTCACCGACGGCGTGCAGGTGCTGCTAGCGGAAAGCACCGGCGAATGGCTCAAACGTTGTCTTTCTCTGCTGCAAAATGGTGGCGAGCGAGAGCGCCTGGGACGGCAGGCAAGGAAATACGTGGAGGAAAACCACTCGCTCAGGGCGAAGACATCCCGATTCCTCGATATCGTGCAGCAAATCAAGTCGTCAAGACATTCAGTCCCAATGGACGCCGCGTAACACAGGAAACGCCCACAGACATACGAAAATCGAAGCATGTCACAGCTTGTTTTGTAAGCGTAAGGCGGACTTATTGCACCCTAGAAATTGGACATCTTCGACGGATCATTTGATGAGTACAAACTCTTTGATGAAGTACAAAATCGAACATGCCGTTCCGCTCGTCGATCGCGCGAATTTCATTGCGAGTCTGTGCAAGGGACGTTGTGTGATGCACCTGGGATGCGCTGCGTGGCCGCTTACCGCGCAACAGTTAGAAGACGGCTCGCTCTTGCACCTCGGTCTATCTAAAGTTTCCCGGCGTATTTATGGCATTGACCTAAGTGAAGAGGGGCTTTCGTTTCTTCGGAAACGCGGATTCAAAGATCTGATCCGATGGGACGTCGAGAAACTCGACGAACTTCGAGTCGAGGAGCCCGTTGATGTCATTGTGTCAGGGGAAATTTTGGAACATCTGTCCAATCCTGGACTATTTCTGCGGGGAATTTCGCGGCTCATGAAGCGGGAGAAATCCAAGCTGGTGATCTCGGTACCAAATGCCTTCTCCATACGACACTTCGTCCCCGTCATGCTGAGACAGACAGAACGGGTGATGGATGACCACACAGCTTACTACTCGTTCAGTACGCTCAGAGAATTGTTGAGACGGCACGATCTGCGAGTCAGCGAGTCATATATTTTCAGCAATGTGGGGCAAGGTTCCTCGGGATTCAAAAGATTATTGAAACGCACGATGAATGCGACGTTGATGCATACGTTCCCTCAGGTTTCAGAGGGATTGATGGTCGTGGCAGACGTAAATGAGAACTAAATTTAGCGATCGCGACCAACGTCTCCTGGAATTTGCCGGCGCTCTCCATGGTTCCGCAAAGAGATTGTCTCCCGTTCTCGCCGGGAGCATCTGAGACCTGCTACGAGAGTTCTTCTTAACGCGCTGTCGGCTCGGATGGGTGGCGGCCAAACATATTTGTTGAACCTGCTTAACTTTCTGCCCGACGAGTTCGAGCTCGAAGTGTTTGTGCTGGCACCAGATTGTTTGTCCTTACCGCAGAAAGCGGGAATCCGGAGAATTTCGGCGAACTGGATGGCCAAAAATCCCTTCACACGCGCTGTGTGGGAACGCCTTTACTTACCGCGCTTAGTGAAACAACTCGACGCGGACGTTCTGTTTTGCCCTGGCGGAATCATTGGGGGGAGAGTGCCCACACCTTGCAAGAGCGTAACTATGTTTCGAAACATGGTTCCGTTTAGTCCCATGCACCGGCGCAAGTACCCGCTCGGCTACATGCGCGCGCGTAACTGGATCTTGCGAAGAGTACTGCTCGGAAGCATGTTGCGCGCCGACTTTGTCATTTGCCTCTCAGAATATGCAAGAACGGTTATCGAGGAACAAGCCCGCGTTCGTCTGAAGAACGCTGCAATCATCCCGCATGGTGTGCCGGCGTCGTTTCGGAAGCCGGGAATTGACTCATTCGCAGCGCCGGATTGGCTACCAGCCGATGGCTATCTTCTATATGCGTCTACTGTCGATCACTACAAAGCTCAAATAGAAGTGATTCAAGGCTACGCACTGCTGAGGCAGAAACGAAAAACCAAGGAGAAGTTGTTACTGGTGGGCGCCGAGTACCCGCCGTACGGCCGTAAAGTTCGCGCGGAGATAGAACGATTGGGACTCCAAAATGAGGTACTGATTACCGGGATGATTCCGTATTCGATGATGCCGGCGATATATCAGAATGCGCTCGTGAACATCTTCGCGTCGGAGTGCGAGAATTGTCCAAACATTTTGCTGGAGGCCTTGGCGGCCGGCCGGCCTGTTCTTTCCTCAAGTTATCCGCCAATGCCTGAATTTGCGGGCACCGCTGCCGTGTACTTTGATCCGAGGGCGCCGATTCAGTTGGCAGAAGCATTGGCTGCAACTCTTGACGATCCTGCGCTCATGTCGGAGATGGCACGCCGGGCAGTTGAGCGCTCTCGAGATTTCGACTGGCACGCAACTGCCAAAGCGACTTGGCTGGCGATCAGCGAGCAATGCAGGCAGTGAACGCGAGATCGGTGCAGCGGTTGAACGAATCTTTAGGTGATACAAATCGTCGATCGACGGAATGCGCCCCAGATGCCAGGCTTCAATGGAGTGTGGGATTCAATCCATGCACATCTTGATCTTGGGCGGCACAGGAATGCTGGGGCACAAGCTCTTTCAGCATTTGCGGGAGCGATTTTCCGAAACATACTGCACGATTCGCGGCTCCATTGATCAGCCTCTCCTTCGTTCGATAGACCTGTTTCACGCGGGCGGTGTGATCGAGCGCTGCGACGCCGGGGATTCCCGGATGCTGGAGAAACTGCTCCTGAAACACAGGCCAAGGGTGGTCATCAACTGCATTGGCATCGTCAAGCAGAGGGCCGAGGCAAAGAAGGCTGTTCCGAGTATCGCGGTGAACGCACTGCTCCCACACCTACTGGCCGGTCTTTGCGATCGTTGGGGCGGCAAGCTGATTCATTTCAGCACTGACTGCGTATTCAGCGGCAAATGCGGCAGCTACCAGGAGAGCGACATTACCGACGCTGAGGATCTGTATGGCCGGACAAAAGCACTCGGAGAAATTATTGACGGCACAACTTTGACTGTTCGCACGTCAATTATCGGCAGAGAATTGACGCACTCTGACTCTCTCCTCGAGTGGGTCCTGAGGCAAGACCACAAGCATATCTCCGGCTATACACGCGCGATGTACTCGGGGGTCACCACGAGCTACATGGCTCGGGTGGTTGCGAACTTGATCGAAGCTCCTTCAAGTCCTTCCGGCCTGTTTCAAGTTGCAAGCGATACGATTTCCAAGTTTGACCTCCTATGTTTGATAAAGGAAGCCTACGGACTAGACGTCGCAATCAGTCCGGATCCGACATTCTTCTGCGACCGAAGTATGAAAGGAGACAAGTTCGCGAAAGCCACTGGCCAGGTTTGTCCGGCGTGGCCGGACCTAGTTGCCGAACTTGCAAATGATGACACGCCTTACGATAGATGGAAGCAGGCCCAGGCTGCGGCATTTTGAGGGGAAACGAGTCCTCATAACTGGAGGGACAGGTTCGCTCGGCAAGACGTTAGTCCGCCGNNCAGGAAAAATTGGAATTTCGCATCGGTGACGTTCGGGATCCGCATACCATAGCGCAAGCCCTGCGCAGCGTGGATATCGTATTCAACGCTGCCGCGCTCAAGCAGGTGCCTACCTGCGAGTATTTTCCCTACGAAGCCGTGCGGACGAATGTCGGTGGACCGGAAAACATCATCCGGGCGATCCAAGAACACCATTTGCGTATCGAAATTGTCGTCGGCGTTTCTACCGACAAAGCCTGCAAACCAGTGAACGCGATGGGAATGACGAAAGCTCTCCAAGAGCGAGTTCTTATTCAAGCAAACATACGATGCCCGGACACGCGTTTCGTCTGCGTGCGATACGGAAACGTTCTCGCCTCGCGAGGTTCGGTGATTCCGCTATTTCACGATCAAATCCGCCATGGTGGACCCGTGACCATTACCACCCCTGAAATGACTCGCTTCTTGCTCAGCCTAGACAACGCCGTTGATACCATCTTTGCCGCTGTTCGAGAAGGTCTGCCGGGCGAAACATACGTCCCTCGCGTGCCCTCCGCACTGGTTGTCAATCTTGCGAAGGCTCTCATCGACGGCCGAGCGATCGAGGTGAGAAACACGGGAATCCGGCCGGGGGAGAAAGTCCACGAGATTCTGATTAGCGAGGAGGAGGCGCATCGTTCGGTCGCACGGGACGCCTACTACGTGATACTCCCGATGTTGCCCGAGCTGTGCAACGAGCACAGCGGTACGCCATGCCTCTCTCGAGAGTATAGCTCCGCCGACAATCTGATGACTCTTGAAGAAACTGCCGGCATGCTTCGAAAACAAGGCCTGATGCTGGAAAACGTGCATGACGAAATTGCCGAGGTGTTGCGTTGAAGATCATGACGATTCTCGGGACCCGGCCCGAGATCATTCGTCTCAGCCGAATTATTCCCCTATTGGACCGGCATTCCGAACACATCTTGGTGGATACAGGCCAAAACTATGACGCTCGTTTGAGCGAGCTGTTTTTTGGCGAGTTGAAGGTGCGGCCACCGGACGTCTCCATGGGAGTGCGCGGCTCCGGATTCGGAGATCAGGTCGCGCAGATTTTATCCCGCGGCGAAGAAGTACTTTCGGAAAGACGTCCCGACCGAGTTCTCGTTCTCGGCGACACCAACAGTGGATTGATGGCGATCGTGGCGCGCCGATTTGGCATTCCTGTTTATCACATGGAGGCTGGAAATCGCTGCTACGACTTTCGCGTTCCAGAGGAGAGCAATCGCCGCATCATCGACCACCTCAGTTCCGTTCTGATGCCCTATACGAATCGCAGCCGGGAGAACCTCCTGCGCGAGGGCATTGCGGGGCAGGATATCTTCGTAGTGGGCAATCCGATCTACGAGGTTCTGCAGACCTTCGCCGATCAGATCGCCGCGAGCACTGTCCTTTCCCGCCTCGGCGTCAAAGAGAAAGGTTTTTTTCTACTGACCATGCATCGCGCCGAGAATGTCGATTTCGAGGATCGACTTCGTAGCTTGATCGATGCGCTCGAACTGCTACATGAAAGACATCGTTTACCGATTGTCGCTTCCTTGCATCCGCGAACTAAGTCCAAGGCCGAACAGTTCGGCATCAGTCTCATTCGTCCAGGTCTGGCCTTTTGCGAACCGTTTGGGTTTTTCGATTTTATCCGGCTGGAGCGGAGTGCATTCTGCGTGCTTTCCGATAGCGGAACCGTGCAAGAAGAAGCCTGCATAATGGGAGTACCGAATGTCACCATTCGAGATGTGACGGAAAGGCCAGAGACAATCGAGTGCGGCTCGAACGTGCTCGCTGGTACCGACGCGCAAACTATCGTCAACATGGTGAGCATGGTCACTCAGAATACGCGGCGCTGGCAGCCTCCGGCCGAATATCTTGCGCCGCACGTGGCCGATACTGTGGCTGGAATAGTCCTTGGTTATCGCACGGCCGCTGAGGCGGCGACGGCTCCACTCGCGAACGCTGCGCCAATGGGCGCGTTACGCTGACCTTCGGATCTCACCACGTAAAGGTTTTCCATGCGCATCCTGATCCTTGTCGATTGCTATTTTCCAATCTATAAATCCGGCGCAAAGCAAATCCATGATCTCGGCGCCGAATTTCTGCGACACGGGCATGAGGTCACGGTCTTAACGACGACGCACGAAATCTCGCACGATCTCGAAGTTTCCATGCAGAGAGGCGTGTGCGTCGCACGCGTAAGGACTCCTCAAATCAAGGGTGCGTCAAATCTGCGCCGGGGTTTCAATGAGATTCGCATTTCGGCGCTCGTGTGGCGGAAGGCTGGCGGGTTTCTCTCGAAACATCCGGCGGATCTGATCGTTTTCTATTCCCCAACAATTTTTTTGGGCGCGTTGGTAAGCCGGCTGAAAGCGATGTGGCATTGCCGATCGTATTTGATTCTGCGCGATATTTTCCCGGAATGGGCATTGAATGCAGGTGTCCTCAAGCGTGGTTTGACCTACCGGTTCTTTCGCAAGAAGGAGATCGAGCAGTATGGAGCGGCTGACATCATCGGAGTGCAATCGGAAGGTGATTTGGAGTATTTCGGCCGCAATTTTGGTCTCGGACGGTTTCGACTGGAAGTTCTGCTTAACTGGACGAAGCTTGACGAGTCAAATCCGCCAAAAACAGAATTTCGTTTGCGGCTCGGGCTGGTCAACAGAATCGTGTTCTTCTTCGGCGGAAACATTGGCATCGCGCAGGACATCGACAATCTCATCCGGCTCGCGGCAAGTCTCGCCGGCGATTCGCGCATTTTCTTTCTCATCGTCGGCGAAGGCAGCGAAGCGCGCCGCCTGGAGGCGACAATTGCGGAGCGACGTCTGCCAAACATCCGGAGGCTACCGCCGATCGAGCAGCGCGAATACATTTCTATGGTATCGGAATTTGATGTCGGACTTATTTCTCTCGATCGGCGGCTCAAGAATCACAATATTCCCGGAAAACTGCTGAGTTATTTCTATTCTGAGATACCAGTTCTCGCCAGCATTAACGCCGGTTCCGATCTTTTTGCGCTTCTTGAAGGAAATCAGGCAGGCATCTGCGTTGCGAACGGTGACGACGAAGGGCTTCGCGCTGCCGCGCTTCAACTTGCAAGTGACCGCGATCTGCGGCAACGGATGGGCCGAAACGGCCGTTTGCTTCTGGAAGAGAAGTTCACCGTCGAATCAGCGGCACAACAAATTATGCAGCACCTTCCTCGTCCGGTCTTGTCGCTGGTACCTCGTGTATTGCTGCCAGCCGTAAAGGAGCCGGTTACATCATGACGCTCTCGAATCTCCCGCTCTTCGAGCGGGGCCGCAGCGCCGGGCAAGTTTTAAAAAGCTGCAGACTAATTTAGTGGCACTTTTCTACATTTCCGTTTTTTTCGGTAGCGTGCTGCTCTCTGCGATTCTGACCCGCGTGGTGCGAGATATTGCAGTCCGTCGCCGCTTGGTTGACCCCGCGAATCTAGGCCGTCATCTTCACGTGAGGTCTGTGCCGCGAATCGGAGGTATTGCGCTCTTTCTTGGTTTCACGGCGGCGGCAGTCATCGGCGTGGCGGCGTCCAGGCATGCCGGCAGGCAGGGAGCGATCTCGGCTCACATGTTACTTTCGATTCTCTTGCCGGCGCTTCTCGTTCTTCTGCTGGGGCTCTGCGATGACTTGATCTCACTAGGTCCGTATTGGAAGCTTGGAATAGAAACGCTAGCGGCAATTTGGCTCTACATCGGCGGCTTGGGAATCCATTTCGTCGGTTCTTATTTCGTGGGAAGCAAACTGCGAATCCCAATCGGGCTTTTCGCGACGATTTTCTGGGTTTTGCTGATTACAAATGCGTTCAACCTAATCGACGGGCTCGATGGACTTGCTTGCGGCTCCGCGTTCATCGCGGCTATCGTGGTTTGTCTTACTTCCCTTTGGGGACATGCTCCGTTTACTTCGCTACTGGCAACGGCTCTAGCTGGAGCGGCGCTTGGATTTCTCCGGTATAACTTTCATCCCGCGACCATTTTCCTCGGTGATTCCGGAAGCTTGCTGCTTGGTTTCCTACTGAGTGGATTGTCATTCGCAGTGGGTTCGAACGCCGGAGTCTCGGTGGCAGTCGCCGTGCCCATCGTGTGTCTGGGTTTGCCGATCCTGGACGTAAGCTTATCTGTTTTCCGCCGCTTTCTCGGAAGCAAGCCTCTTTTTGGCGGCGATGATGAGCATATCCATCACAAATTGATCAAACGCGGGGTTTCTCATCGCGACGCCGTTTTGATTCTGTACGGAGTAGCCGCCGGATTTTCAGTTGTCGGGTTAATGCTGGTGCGCGGAAAATGGATGTTCGGATTTGCGGTTGCCGCTATTGGGCTTGGAGTTTGGCGAGGAGTTCGGGAGTTGAAGTACTTGGAGTTTTCTGAGCTCGCGGCCGTGGCGCGCCGCATTCGACAGAGGAGACTGGTCATCGCGAACGACGTAAATCTTCGGCGCGCCATCGAATCAATTGATAAGGCGTCTCCAGACTTCACTGAAATCTGTGAAATTCTTCGTTCGACGCTCGAACCACTGAACTTCTCGGGCGTCGCCTTCAGTTTCACCGAGCCCGATCCAATTGATCCGGGCCTGCTTTTTCCAATCCGCATCGACGCGAGCGGCAGGCTTGCGGTCATGTGGAGAGAAATTCATTCGTCATCACCCGATTGGGAGCTTCGACTTCAGCTGGTTTCGCACTCGGGAAAACATTTCGGTGATTCTGTTCTGCTTCGAGAAGGAACCGCCGGACCGCTATGGCTGGACATGAACCTCTTGAGCGGTGAGTTTCGAGCGTCCGTGTCCGAAATCCTGGATCAGGCGATTCGAGCGCTTCCATCGGACAGCCGCACGCATGCCCACTCGAAATCGCACGCGTCGTCCGGCGCCATCAGAACGACTGCCTGACGCATGCGCCGTTAACTGCGCCCGCTAGTTATCTTCCGCCTCACCTGACGAAATGTCCCCGCTGTCCTTCCTCTTCTAACTCTGTCCGCACGCGTCGCCTCGTACAGAAGAATCCCAACACACGTTTGCACTAGCTCGTCGTAAAATGTGGGGCACCCTTCGAAAGGGTGGCGAAAAGGCAGCGAATGCTTGGAGAGTTGCAAGCGATGCGATTTTTGATTCTCACGCAGTATTTTCCTCCCGAGGTGGGCGCTCCGCAGACTCGCCTCTCCGCGTTCGCACGCGAATTGATCCGCCAGGGTCATTCCGTTGAAGTCGTGACGGCGCTCCCGAATTATCCGCGGGGGAAAGTCTTTGACGGGTACCGCAATCGCTGGAATGTTTGCGAAACGATTGACGGAGTGCGCGTACATCGAACCTGGGTCTATGCCTCTCTTGGCGCAGGATGGAAGCGCGGGGTTAGCTTCGCGTCGTTTGCTATCACCTCGCTTCTCGGCCTAAGGAAATGCGCTCGCCCCGATCGGATTTTTGTGGAGTCGCCGCCTCTCACATTAGTATTGCCGGCGATACTTGCGGCGCGGTTCTGGCGAGTGCCCGTGATCATGAACGTCGCGGATTTGTGGCCGGATTCAATTCGCGCGCTGGGGCTTACCCGGAGCTCGATTGTTATGAAAGCCCTCGAGACACTGGAACGATTCGCTTACGCGCAATCGGACATGATCAGCGCCGTCAGCGATGGCGTCCAACAGAGTTTGGTACGAGAGAAAGGCGTGCCGGCGTCAAAGATCTTGTTGCTCGAGAATGGCGTTGATCCAGATATATTCCGGCCGCAATCTCCCGATGAAGAATTGAAGTATACGTTGGGAATTCAGGATCAGAGGATTGTATTGTTTGCGGGAACGCACGGCCTTGCGCAAGGCCTTGAACATGCGTTGGCTGCTGCCAAGCTCTTGCAGAACGAGTCCATACACTTCTTATTTATCGGCGACGGTTCTGCGAAAGCGAGTCTCATCCAATTGGCCAGCCAATGGCATTTGCGAAACGTCACATTCCTGCCTCCGGTGGATCCTAATGACGTTGCACGCTACTTTTCGATTGCGGATTGCGGTATGGCGTGCCAGCGGGATGTCGCGCTTCTCGAAGGAAATCGCCCGGCCAAGATCACTTCGATCATGGCTTGCGGCAAGCCCGTGGTGTTTGCCGGGAGGGGCGAGGGCGCCCGGCTGGTTGAGGACGCGCGTGGCGGCGTCGTTGTCCAGCCGGAGGATTCTTTGGCGCTGGCGAACGCGATCCGCAACGTCATGTCGAACCCTGTGAGCGCGGCTCAAATGGGCCGAAACGGGCGGGCCTTCGTTGAACAGCATTTAACGTGGAGGTCACTGGTTGGGGATTGGCTCACACAAGTTCTCGCGCTTCGGCAGTCTGCGCCGGTCGCGCCCAGCAATCGCGAGCGCGCCGCCCAGGCTGCGGTGGGTCAATGACTGTCGCAAGCGGGAACGTAAGAGTCGTGCCTCCGCAACCGGCAGACTCATCCTGTTCGCCGGGCGCCCCAAGCGTCTCGGAATTGCAACGGATTCGCGAAGCTTATGCACGTCGTCAGCGTTCGATACCGGCCTCGCGTTATTCACCTTTCGATCGCGCTCACGTTTTCCAAACGGATGAACTCAAAAGGAGTCTCGTCCGATTGCTCCGGCGCAGAAACGCCGCTTCTCCGGCGGAGGGACACATACTTGATGTTGGTTGCGGAGATGCGCGATGGTTGCGAGTGCTTGGCGAATTCGGCGCGAAGCCACAGAACTTGACCGGAATCGATCTTCTGCCGGAACGAATCGATCTCGCGCGGCAGTTGTGCTCGCCGCTTACGACATTGGTTTGCGGCGACGCATCGCGCCTGCCGTTTGCCGATTTGAGCTTCGATATCTTGTTATCGTTCACCCTATTCAGTTCGATCCGGGATCCTGCATTGAAAGCCTCTTTGGCTGCGGAGATGCTTCGCGTGCTTCGCGATCGCGGTTTTGTTCTCTGGTACGACTTTCGCGTGAACAATCCTCGAAATCCCGATGTAAGTGGAATCACGAAAAGGGAAGTCGAGACGCTGTTTTCCGGTCGCCGCGTCGAACTTGAACGCATCACCCTTGCGCCTCCGCTCGCGCGGCTCTTTGCCTCGAGCAACGCGCTCCTAAACGCGCTTTCGAGTGCACGGTTCCTACGCACGCATTACTTTGGAGTGGTCGCGAAATGATCAAGTCTCACCTGCGAATTGCGACAATACCATTCCACCGGCCGTCGCTCGGTGAAGACGAAGTGGAGGCCGTCGCCGATGTGATCCGAAGCGGCACACTAACGATGGGCCAGCGGACATTCGAATTCGAAAGACGATTCGCAGGCTATGTCGGCGCACGGCATGGCGTCGCGGTTTCTAGTGGCACGGCCGCGCTTCATCTTTCGCTTGACGCTGCCGGAGTCGGGCCAGGTGACGAAGTGATTGTGCCAACTACGACGTTTACTGCCACGGCGCAGGCGGTGATACGTGTGGGCGCCAGGCCGATCTTGTGCGATGTCGATCCCGCAACGTTGAATTTGGACCCGGACGACGTTCGACGGCGGATAACTACCGCGACGCGTGCCATCATACCTGTTCATTTGGGCGGCAATCCTTGCAAGATGCGTGAAATTCTAGAGATTGCGCGGCAGAGAAATTTGCGCATCATCGAAGATGCAGCGCATGCGTTGCCCTCGCGATATTTCGGGAAACTAATCGGCTCAATCAGCGAATTCACTTGCTTCAGCTTTTACGCCACGAAGACGCTCACCACCGGGGAAGGCGGGATGATTACGACAGACAATGACGAAGCGGCAGCTCGCATGCGCTTGATGCGCCTTCACGGAATCGAGCGATCTGACGGCAAGCAACCGGGGAGCGATGATTCGTGGAGGTACTCAATTCGCGAAGCCGGTTTCAAATACAATTTCACAGATATCCAGGCTGCTCTCGGAATCGTTCAGCTCGCCAAATGCGACGCGATGCGAGACGCGCGTAGCCGCATCGCTCACCGGTATACCAGCGCCTTCGGCGCGATTGACTCGTTGGAAACACCTTCCGTGATTGAGAATTGCGAATCCTCCTGGCACTTGTACATCTTGCGGCTGCACCTGGATCGCCTGAGCGCCGGCCGCGACACGTTTCTCGAACGAATGTCGCGGAAAGGCGTCGCCTGCAGCGTTCACTTTATTCCCCTGCATCTCCATGATTTCTACCAGCGAGCTTATGGTTACCGCCCAGGCGATTTTCGTTGGGCCGAGACTGAATTCCGGCGTTGCGTCTCGCTTCCGATTTATCCGGATCTTTCCGGCGAAGAAGTTGAGTACATCATTGAAAGCGTGAAACAGACCGTTGCCGAACTCTACGTCCCTCGCTCAATTGCCGCGCGTGCCTGACCGGATGCCGTTCCGCGAAGTCTCGATGGAAGATTTGCTCGGTCGAAAGCCGCTATACGTTGACCTTGATACCGTCCGGCAAAATCTTAACGGCCGGGTCGTTCTTGTAACCGGAGCGGCGGGCTCGATCGGCTCAGCTCTGTGCCGCCAAATTATCGAGTACGGGCCGAGAAAACTTGTTTGCGTGGATCAGAGCGAACAAGGCCTCGAGTTATTTCAGCGAGAGCTGATGGATCGAGGCATCCAAACCGGCATCGTAGCTGTCGTTGCCGATGTTGGCGACGTTGATGCAATGAAGCAATGCTTCAGCACCCATCAAATCGAGTTTGCTTTTCACGCCGCCGCGCGCAAACATGTGCCGGAGATGGAGTCGAAGGAAGTCGAAGCCGTAACGAATAACATTTTTGCGCTTGCCAGTCTGCTCGACGTGGCCGAAGAACACTCCTGCCGCGCTTTCGTGCTGATTTCATCCGACAAAGCTGTAAATCCCGCGAGCGTTATGGGAGCCACAAAGCGCACCGGTGAACTGATCCTCGCTTCACGGCCTCTGAAAACGATGCGATGCGTGTCGGTCCGCTTTGGAAACGTTTTGGGGTCGAGCGGAAGCGTCGTTCCGATACTTCAAGACCAATTGCGTCGAGGCCAGCCGCTGACGATCACTCACGCCGAAGCGCGACGATTGTTCATGACGGCTCGCGAAGCAGTTTCTCTGTTGCTGCAGGCGTTCACGATTGGAACCCCCGGAGACATCCTCGTCCTTGAAATGGGCGAGCCCGTAAATATTTTAGAGATGGCACGAACCTTGATTCGGCTCTCCGGTCTATCCGAAACGCCGGTGAAAATCGAATTCACCGGTTTGCGGCCCGGTGAAAAGCTTCAGGAAGAGTTGTTCTATGCGAACGAAACAGTGACATCGACATCATGCCGGGAAATTAAGCGCGTCCGCGGGACTTACGGAAGCTGGCGGGAACTGCAGCGGCAACTTGAAGCGTTGCGGGTAAGTCTGACCCAAGGGGCGCCAGATGAGATTCGGGCCCGCCTGAGAAACATCGTGCCGGAATTTCGTGACTGGATGCCCGGCGGCGCGAGCCCGGATTACTAACTCGGAATACCACCGAAAATTTATCGCCAAATCGCCTGAAAGCCTCTATACTTTTTTCTGGCAATATAGTTTGCGTCACCCCCTTCCCTGTTTTGCCTGAATACAAATCTTTTGCAGAGGTATCCCGTGAGTTCCCACGAGATTCGTCTCTTCATTGTTTCCGGCAATCGTCTTCTTCGAGAGGTTCTTGCCCGGCTATTCAAGGCACGCGTGCGCATCTCGGTAAGCACTGCGGAGCACCTGACGCCTGAAACCGCGGAGCAAATGGTGTCTGCGAACGCAGATGTATTGCTTCTCGACACTCCTTCACCGCTTTTCGAGCAGGCCGAGCACGTCCGGCAAATGCGCGCGGACCTTCCAACATTGAAAATTGTGCTGATGGCGATGGAGGACAACGACCGGTTGTTCCTCGAAGCCGTAAAGCACGGTGTGACCGGATATGTTCTGCGCGATGCCGCAGCATCGGATGTCGTCGCAGCAGTCCGAGCCGTCGCGCAGAGCGCGGCCGTTTGTCCGCCACAGTTCTCGCGGGTGCTCTTCGATTTCGTGGCGCAACATTCCGCGACCGGCGGGGCGGTGCCCGAAGAATTACCGTTCCCGCTGACACGGCGAGAGCGGCAACTGGTACCTCTGATCGCACGCGGCCTGACGAACAAAGAAATCGCGGCCCATTTCAATCTTTCCGAGCAGACCATAAAGAACCACATTCATCGGATGTGTAGCAAGGTTGGCGCGGACGGGCGGCTCAACATTCTCGAAGTCTGCGGAATTCAGACGATGTTTCAGTAAAGCGGGGTAGCGTGCGCTGCAAAGAACTAAGTGCGGTAGCTCGCGTTGATTCGAATGTAATCGCCCGTGAAATCGCACGTCCAAATTCGAGCGGTGGCGCGGCCGGAGCGCAAATCCATTCGGATCGGAACGTACTTCGACAACATCCTGCGATGTAACTTTCGCTCGTTGAAAGATACTTCCAACCCGTTGCGGCATACGCGCGCGCCGGCGAGATCAATGCCGACGCGAGATGGTTCGAATTGCACTCCCGCGCGGCCGGCGGCCGCTAATATTCGACCCCAATTCGGATCGCCGCCAGCGAGCGCCGTTTTGACGAGCGGAGAATTCGCAATCGTCCGCGCAATTGTTTTTGCATCGCGCTCGGTCTTTGCCCCGCGCACTTCGATTTCAATCACACGCGTTGCGCCCTCGCCATCGGCGACGATCGCCAAAGCCAGGCGCCGGCACACTTCGGCAAGCGCTTCAGCGAAGGATGCATAGTCCGTGGCCGTTCCGCGAATTGCGCGCGCCTTCGAGGCGCCGTTGGCGAGGATGGCAACGGTGTCGTTCGTGGAGGTATCGCCATCCACCGTGATAGCGTTGAAAGTTCCATCTACGGCGTCGCGCAGAGCCGACGCGAGCAACTTGGGCGTGATCGCGGCGTCAGTGACGATGAATGCGAGCATCGTGGCCATATTCGGCTGAATCATACCCGCGCCCTTTGTGCAGCCGAGGATTCGGACCGATTTTCCGCCGATTCGAAAGTGCTCAGCCGCCCACTTCGGTCGCGTGTCCGTTGTCATGATGGCGCGCGTTACCTTTGCAAATGCAGGCGCCGTCGCCTGTCGAACGCGCAACAAAGCCGGAAGCGCACCGAGTATCTTTCCGACCTTAAGAGGCACACCGATAACTCCGGTCGAACACACCAGAACTTGATCGGGTGAACATCCTAACTGCTGCGCAGTTTCACGGGCCGTTTGCTTCGACGCAGCGTACCCGCTTGGCCCTGTCGCGCAATTTGCGTTTCCTGAATTCACTACAATCGCCCTCATCCGCGTTCGGCTTCGGCGGAGGTGATCTTTCGAAAGAACCACCGGAGCAGCTTGAACGAGGTTTTTAGTAAACATCGCCGCCGCCGCGCTGGGCGTTTCGCTGACGATCGCCCCGAGATCGAGCGCGGACTTCTTCAGGCCACACGAAGCAGCTGCGAACGTAAATCCTTTCGGCAGATCCTGCGGACCGGGGCGGGGCATTATTCGGTTTGGACGGATTCGGAGGTCACGGAGAGGATGGCGAGCGCGGCTTGCGCTTCCGACATGTTCATCACAACCGCCGATAGCCGGCAAGTCTGCGACTTCCAACAATGAACGCAATCGCGATCGATCTTTTCATGCAGCGCGAAACGGTTTGAGAGGGCGAAGCCCTGGCGGATAAAAAACTCCGGCGAACTGGTCAGCGCGATGATTCTTCCGATTTTTCGTTTTTCGGCCAGATCGAGCGCCGCTTTCATCAACCGCGTTCCGATTCCGCGCCCGCGAATCGCCGGACTCACCGCCAGCGAGCGAATTTCCGCGAGAGCGGAACTGTACCATTCAAGCGAAACGCATCCGATGATTGCTTCGTCTTCAATAGCGACGAGAAAGCCATTCTGGTGCTTACGAATGTCCTCTTCGCTGCGTGGCAGCAAGGTTCCTTGCGAGGCGTAGTGCTCGATAAGATTTTGAATCGCAGGGATATCCGCACTCCGAGCCATTCGCGTTCTCATCGTACTGCCTCGAGCGCACCAACGCGCGTGTGCAATTGATCGAGTGCAGATCTTACCGACGATATGGAAGTTCCGCCGGGTACGCTCTTGCGCGCGAGCGAGGCAGCAAGAGTTACTTCCTTGAAATAGTCCGCGCCAAAGGCCGGCGAATGCTTTTTCAGCGCGTCGAGCGGCAACTCAATGATGGAAGTAGAGCCCCGTTCCGCCTCGCGAACGACGCGCCCCACGATTTCGTGCGCTTCGCGGAAGGGCACGCCGCGCGCGACGAGATAATCGGCCGCTTCCGTTGCCAGCAACGCTGGATTCGTCGCACCAGCCCGTAATTTCGCGTCGTTGAACTTTGTCGCCGCGAGCGCGCCCGCTGCCACGCGGACCATCCCCAGCGCCTCGTCGTGAGCGTCGAACAGCGGCTCTTTGTCTTCTTGAAGGTCGCGCTGATAACTCGCCGGCAATCCCTTCATCGTCATCAGCAACGAGACGAGCGCGCTAGAAATTCGCCCCGACTTGCCGCGAATCAACTCCCACGCGTCGGGATTCTTTTTCTGCGGCATCAGGCTGCTGCCAGTTGAGAATTCATCTGGCAATAACAAGTAGCCGAATTCAGTGGATGCAAAAAGAACGAAGTCTTCGCTTAATCGAGAGAGGTGCGTTGCCAGCACCGAGAGGGCAAACAGATATTCGAGAGCGAAGTCGCGATCGCTCACAGCGTCGAGGCTATTGGCGGTGATGCCGGAAAAGCCGAGCTCACGCGCGAGCGCCGCGCGGTCAATCGGGAACGCGCAACCGGCGAGCGCGCCCGATCCCAGCGGGCACACATCGGCCCGTGCCGCTGCGTCCAAGATGCGCTCTCCATCACGAAGGAATGCTTCAGCATGAGCGAGCAGGAAATGCGACAGCAGGATCGGCTGGGCATGCTGCATGTGCGTCATGCCGGCCATTGGAATGCCCAAATTGCGGTCAGCCTGCTGTGCGATCGCTTCGACGAGCGCGGCGACGCCGCTGGCCATCGAGCGCGCGGCATCCTTCACAAACATCCGGAATTCCGTCGCCACCATCTCGTTGCGGCTGCGTCCCGTGTGGAGTTTCGCTCCGACGGGACCCAGAACATCGATCAGCGCAACTTCCACGAAATGATGCACGTCCTCAGCCTTGGAATTATCGAGCCAGGCGCCATCCGATTTTGCGCGACGCTCGATTCCATCGAGAGCGCGGAGTATTTGCGAGCATTCATCGGCGGAAAGAAGGCAGGCGCGTTCAAGTCCCTTGGCCCACGCACGATCGAGAGCGAGTTCGTAAGGCAGCAATCTCCGGTCGAATCGCCACGAGCGCTGAAATTCGTAGAACGACGAGTCGGGACTGCTCTCGAATCGGCCGCCCCACATTTTATTGTCGCTGGAATCGCTCAACGCCGCGAATCTCCCTGAGGCACGGTAATCGGCAATGCGAAAAGATTGATAAATCCTTCGGCGTCTTTCGGATTGTAGCCGGTCATCGTAAAACTCGCGAGATTCGTTCGATAGAGCGAATTGGGCGAGCTGCGCGTGATCACGTTGACGTTACCTTTGTAGAGTTCGAGGCCAACTGTGCCGGTTACGCGGCTCTGCGAGCTTGCAAAAAACGCGTCGAGCGCTTCGCGCAGCGGTGTAAACCACATCCCGTAATAAACCATCTCCGCGTAACGTAGCGAAAGGAGCTGCTGATAATGCGCCGTTTCGCGGTCGAGGCTTAGCGTTTCGAGTTCGCGGTGCGCCGTCACGAGCAATGTACCGCCAGGAGTTTCATACGCGCCGCGCGACTTGATTCCCACCAGCCTGTTTTCGACGATGTCCGTGCGTCCGACACCATTTGCCGCCGCTATTTCATTCAATTTTTCGACAAGCTCTACCGGCCCGAGATTCTTACCGTTCACCGACACCGGAATTCCCGCTTCGAATCCGATTTCGACGCGCGTCGGTTTGTCGGGCGCGGCAGAGGGCGCCACAATCCATTGCCACATGCCTTCTTCCGGCGCGTTCGCTGGATCCTCGAGCCGGCCGCCTTCGTGGCTCAAGTGCCAGATATTCCGATCGCGGCTGTAGATATTGGCCTTTGTTTGCTCAACGGGAATGTTGTGGGCTTCGGCGTAAGCAATCGCGTCCTCGCGCGAAACGATGTCCCACTCACGCCACGGCGCGATGATGCGGAGCTCCGGCGCCAGAGCTTTTGCCGCTAATTCGAAACGCACTTGATCGTTGCCTTTGCCCGTGCAGCCATGTGCCACAGCGTCCGCGCCGAGCTTCCTCGCAAGTTCCACCTGCCGCTGTGCCAGTAGCGGGCGCGCAAACGATGTCCCGAGCAGGTATTTGTGCTCGTAAACGGCTCCGGCTCGGAGCGTCGGCCAGATGAAATCGGTGATGAATTCCTTGCGAAGATCCTCGATGTACGCCGTGCTCGCGCCGGTGGCCAAAGCTTTTCGCCGCGCCGCATCGAGATCTTCCTCTTGTCCGAGGTCCCCGATCATCGCGATCACTTCGCAGCCGTATGTTTCAATTAGCCACGAGACAATGACCGACGTATCGAGCCCTCCTGAATATGCCAGCACGACTTTCTTCGGTGCCGCTCCTTGTTCCCGCGCTTTCGCTGCAGCATGCGGGGTCGCCACGGCGTGCCCGTTCTTGCCGTGCGCGCCTGCGTGCCCGTTCGTTCTCGTGTGCTTTGACTTCGCTTTGTGTGTCGCCTGCTTCGTGGGCATCTAGATCCTTTTAGGAAAGCAATGTGAGCAGAATTGCCTTCTGCACGTGGAGGCGGTTTTCCGCCTGATCAAAAACAATGGAGCGTGGCGAGTCCATCACCGCGTCCGAAACTTCCATGCCGCGGTGCGCCGGCAGACAATGCATGAAAACCGCTTCGGGCGCGGCGTGCGCAAAAAGCTCGTTGTTGACCTGAAACCCTTTGAATGCCGCGGTGCGTGACAACGCTTCTGACTCCTGACCCATGCTGGTCCAGACGTCCGTGTAAATGGCCTGCACGCCTGCGATGGCTTCCTCAGGTGAGTTGACGATTTCAATCTTGCCGCGGGTTTCGCGCGCCGCGCGTCTCGCTTCGGCCACGACGCCAGAATCCGGTTCGTAACCTGCAGGCACGGCGATTCGAATGTGCGCCCCGAGCCGCGCGCCGACGCTCAGCAGGGAATGGCAGACGTTGTTTCCGTCGCCAACGTACGCGATTTTAAGCCCGCGTAGCGCGCCAAAATGTTCTTCGAGCGTAAAGAAATCCGAGATCGCCTGGCAGGGATGAAAACGGTCAGTTAGCGCGTTGATCACGGGAATGCGCGCATTTTGGGCGAGCTCTTCAAGCACCGATTGCTTAAAAAGCCGCGCGACAATCCCATTCGTCCAGCGTTCGAGACTCCGCGCCACATCGGCAACCGCTTCGCGTTCTCCGAGGTGCGACGCAGTGTGATCCAGGAATGTGGCCGAGCCGCCGAGGCTTGCGATGCCGACTTCGAATGTCACGCGCGTTCGCAGGGACGGTTTCTCGAAAATCAGCGCGAGGAATCGCCCGGCAAGCGCACCGCGGTAGCGGTCGGGGCGAGCCTTGACATCCGCGGCGAGCTGAAGGACGTCGCGAACTTGCGCGGCGCCCCATTCCATGCCGGTTAGCAGATCGTGCTGCAGTGGAATCGTTGGTGATGTTGTGGCGCTTGCCATATTCTCCTCGATCAACGAGCTGCGAGCGGCATCGCCGTCTCGCGGCTTTCTGCCGGGGTCCACTTCGGCGGCGTAGCAACTTTCGCTGCTCCCTTCGCCGACTCTGCGCCGATGGATTTGGGCCGGGGCGTTTCCACGAAAACTGATTCGAGCTTTGACAAGAACTCTTTCACGTGCGCGGACCGAATATTGAGCGGCGGCAGGAAGCGCAGAATGTGATCGTGCGTGCAGTTCATGATCAGCCCGCGCTCGAGAGCCGCTTCGACAAAAGGCGTGCCTTCTACGCTCAGATCGAGCCCGAGCATCAAGCCCTCTCCGCGCACTTCACGCACGAAATCAAATCGCCCCGTCAATTCTTTGAGGCCGCGAACCAGTTCGGCGCCGCGCTCGCGAGCATTTTTCATCAACTTTTCGTCTTCGATCGTCTTCAAGACTTCGAGTGCTGTTGCGCAGACAAGCGGACCGCCGCCAAATGTAGTTCCGTGCATCCCCGGCGAAAGCGCGCTCGAAAATACCTCATTCGCGAGAATGGCGCCCAACGGAAGCCCCGCAGCGATCGGTTTTGCAATTGTTACGATATCCGGCAGGACCTTGAACTTTTGATATGCGAATGCGCGGCCCGTCCGGCCAAGCCCGCATTGGATTTCGTCGGCGATCAGCGCCGCGCCTCTCTCGGTAGCGAGTTCGCGCGCGCGATTCCAAAATGCTTCACTGACGGGGAAAATACCGCCTTCACCTTGAATCGTTTCCATGACCAGCGCGCACACGCCCGAGTCAAAGCGCGCCTCGAGATCGGCGATGTCGTTGAATTTCACAAAGTCTGCGCCGGGCACGAGTGGCATGAACGGCTCGCGGTATTTCGCTGGATAGGTGATCGTTAGGGAGCCAAACGTGCGTCCATGAAAGGACCCTGTCAGCGCAAGAATGCGCGTCTTCGGTGCGGAACCGTTCGCCGCTTGCGCGCGAGCATAAGCCCTGGCAATTTTGAGCGCACCTTCAATTGCTTCGGTGCCGCTGTTGGTAAAGAACACGCGATCGAGGCCAGACCACGCAGCGAGCTTGCGCGCCAGCAGGCCTTGAAACTGATTGTGGAATAAGTTTGATAGGTGGATCGCACGACCCGCTTCGCGCCGAACTACTTTCACGATGCGGGGGTGCGAATAGCCGAGCGAGTTCACGGCGATGCCGCCGAGAAAATCGAGATACTTCCCGCCGCGATCGTCGTAGAGATAGGAGCCTTTCCCATGCGTGAACACGACCGCAGGGCGCTTGTACGTATTCATGAGATAGCGCGCTTCATCGCGGCGAATTGTTGCCCTCGACACACCACGATATGCAACATCACGATTTGCAGCGCCACGTTTTGCCGCACGCTTGGTCATCGTGCCGCCGCCTCATCAGCCGCAGTCTCGAACATCGGCGTTACGAGAGTTCCGTGTCCATTCGCGCCATTCGCGGCGTGCAATAACGCATTCGGGCTCGTGCCGCCCACAATGCGGACCTGCTTCACGCCCCCTGCTAGCGCGCGCTTCGACGCCTCGAGCTTCAATACCATGCCGCCAGAGACTTTATTCTGGCGAATCAACTCTTCGACCTCGCCGCCATTTACGGCCTGCAAGACTTCGCCGTCATTGAGCACGCCCGCGACATCCGTGAGGAAAATGAGCCGGTCAGCGTGGCAATATTCGGCGCACGCAGCGGCCATGTGATCGGCATTGATGTTGTAGAGCTCGCCGTCCGAACCAAGGCCGAGGCATGACGCGACCGGAACGAGATTCACCCGCCAGAGCGATTCTAAAAACTCGACGTTGACGCCGGTTAAATATCCGACGAAGCCAAGCCCGCCTTCGACTTCGTTATGCACAAGCGGCTCAGCCGTGAAACATGCAGAATCCGTGGCGCAGATTCCAATTGCAGGTTGGCCCGCGAGCGAAACTGCAGCGGCCAATTTCTTATTGAGCAATCCGGCAAAAACCATCACCGCGATTTCGCGCGTCTCGCGATCCGTCACGCGCAGCCCGCCTACGAATTGACTTTCGATTCCCATTCGCTTCAGCGTGGACGTGAAAATCTTTCCCCCGCCGTGAACCACCAAAACTTCGTGGCCTTTCGCCGCCAGTTGGGAGATTTGCTGCGCGATCGTCTGGACCGTCTTTTCGCTTTCCAGCAACGCGCCTGCAATTTTTACGACCAGCCTCATAGCAACCCCGCTGTTTCCGGATAACCTTGCATCCCATTCAGATTTTGTACGGCCTGTCCCGCAGCGCCCTTGCCAAGATTGTCGAGGCAGGAGACCACGATTAGCCGCGTTCCCGAATCATCGAGCACGAACCCGATGTCGCAGAAATTTGTCCGCCTCACATCCTGCAACTCAGGAATTGCCCCCGCGGGCGAAATCCGCACCAGCGGCCGGTTCGCATAGAAGCGCCGGTAAACAGCTTCGATCTCTTCGGCCTTGCGCGGCTCGCTCAGCCAGACGTATAGCGTGGAAAGAATTCCGCGTTCGACCGGCAGCAGATGAGTGGTGAAGATCACGTTCGCCGCATCGAGGCCCGTGTGCTCGACCACTTCCGGCGTATGGCGGTGCTTGAACAGCCCATACGCGCGAAAATTCTCGTTTACTTCGACGAACTGGGTTTCACGCTTCGGCTCTTTCCCCGCGCCGCTCGCGCCTGACTTGCAATCGCAGACCACGCCGCGCGTCGTGTCTATCCAACCAGTCTCGACGAGAGGGCGCAGGCCGAGGATCACCGAAGTCGGGAAGCAGCCGGGATTCGCAACGAGTCGTGCACCTGCCAATTTCTCCGAATAAAGTTCGGGCAGACCATAGACTGCCTGCTTCAGGACGTCTCGCGACGGAGCAGCCAGCTTGTACCAATAAGTGAAAGTTTCGGGATCGGAGAAGCGGAAGGCTCCGCTTAAATCCACAACTTTCAGCCCCGCTTCGAGCAGTTCCGGAACAATTTCGATCGACGCTTCGTGCGGAGTCGCGAGAAACGCCACACTAGCGCCACTGTCCTTGATCGCCTGCACGGAGAAAGTTCGGCACGGCGCGTCGCCCCATCCCCGCAATTGCGGAAAAAGTTCGCTCAGGCAACGCACGTTCGCATAGCCCTCACGAAGATAGAACGCCGGTTTTTCTATGTTCGGGTGCCGAAGAAGAAGCCGGGCCAGCTCGTATCCCGCGTAGCCCGTTGCTCCGACGACGGCGACCCTTAATGGGCCGGTCATCGCAGGAGCCCCCTGAGCCGCTTTTCGAGAGCGGCGCGCGCCGAGCGTGAAGGCGTGATGATGAGAACCGTATCGTCGCCAGCTAGCGTGCCGGCAATTTCGCTCCAATGCTCCGCGTCAACGGCTGCGGCCAATGGCTGCGCTCCGCCGGGCGGAGTCTTCAGCACGAGAAGATTCTGAGCTGGGCGAACATCGACAAGAAATTCGCCGACAGCGCGTGTGATCGAAGCAAGCGCAGGCGGTTCTTCCGCAACAGCATTCAGCGGACGGTATCCTTCCGAGGTTTTCACCAGCTTCAGCTCGCGAAGATCCCGGGAGAGCGTCGCCTGCGTGACTCGTAATCCACGCCGGACGAGTTGCCTTCGAAGCGCGTCCTGATTCGCCACCGGCACTTGCGCCAGCAGGTTCAGAATCTGCCCTTGGCGATATCGTTTGTGAGTGCTCAAGCGTCTCCCTGACTGAATATGCAGTCGTATGAATATTCATACAGATAGGGCTACGCTGTCAACTGGTAGTTGTTGTGGAAATGGCGGTGGGTTGTTATCGCGAGATGAAGCTCTTCAATCTCCGCTCGCGATTGCAGGCAGGTTCATCGGAGCGCGACCTATTTTGTGCAAGGCTTCTTCGCGGCTGCGCGTCAGACGGTCGAACCATTCGAGTCCCGGCAGCTTGGCGATCGTCTGATCGATTCGGGCGGCGATTTGCGCGCCCATCGAATCGCCCAGAATGAAGCTCAAAATCCATTCGACTTCTCCATCAGGCTTCACGCCGCCGCCCACGGGCAGCCANNTCTTGGCTTTGTTGTAGTAAAACGAAAAATGCCGGCGTTCGTCTTTCGCGAGCCGCCGCATGATTTCCGCGAGGATCGGATTTTGCGTGCGGCGCGCTATGACGCCATATCCTTCCAGCGTCGAAAGTTCCGAAATTGCGCCGTACGTCAAATAGGCGCCGTGGAAATGCCGCGATAGCTGGCAAATGAGCGACGCTCCCATATCTTTCATCCATTCTTTGTATGAAGTCGCGCGTTGCACTTCCGCGATACGATCGCGCGAATGTTCGATGCCGCAGGCGGTAAGAAATTGCCCGATCGTGCGCCCGTGAAAATGTTCTTCATAGGCCCAGCAGCTCAGAAATGCAGTCGTGTCGGGATCTTCAATTGCGCAGGTGGAGAGAATGCTTCGCAGATAGACAATGGTGTGCGACTCGATGTCCATCATGTACGTCAGGCTACGAATCTCTTCCGCGGTGAGCGGATATTTAGAGGCCTCACCGAGGTCGAGATCGCTGATATCCACCTTCTTCGAATTCCGCAGATATCGCTCGAGATCAAACCCGGCAACAGTCGTTTGCGTGTCCACTATTGGTGTCGTCCTCTTTGGAACGATTTCGTTTCCCAGAGAGAGTACGCACGAGTGGACAGATCGGATTTAGCGCCGGGCAGGCTCCGCCCACAAAGGGGCGGCTGCATAGTTTTTGATTCGGTGAGCTTAGTTTCCGGCGCCAGTCCGCGCGCGTCCGCGTCGAGAATGCGATCTGGACCGATCCGACTGCGTCGGGGGAGCTGGCGCGGATACACTGAACGCGAAATCAGGTGGTTTGGGCGCCTCGATCTGCGGCGGTGCAGCGTTTTCGGCAGCTTGTGCAGTTGAGACCGTCCACTGCCAGCCCGCGAATGCTGCGACCAAAAGCGCCAGCGCCACGCCGATCCAAAGTAAGGTCGGGAAACCCTTCCGCTTCGTCGGCGTCAGGGCCAGTACCGCTCGTATGGCTTCAACATCTGTGCTATGCACTTGAACGAACACTCGACTATCGGCAGGCTTTACCTGCGCGCCTAACGCGCTGGCTGCGTGCACGTCCGTCGCTGTAACAGCTGTATTTGCAGTATCTTGCGCGGTTGAGACTGAAGCCGCCTTGTTCGCCAATTCCATAGTCCACCCTCCGCTGATAGTTAGAGCTTAGGGGGCCCAACCGGAGCGCACAATCCGCTTTAGGTAACGAATTACTGGTACTTCGGTATTACTGGTGGGATAGGACTACCTACCATTCCAGGCGAAGTCGCGCAGAGAATCTCCAGAATTCCGATGATCCGGAGGTTTATGAAATCGGCGGGCGTCTCGTGTGCCAGTCCGTGAAATGCTGATACAGACTTGCCGCCGCAAGAACAGCGCGCTCGTTTCCGCATCGTGCGACGAACTGGATGCCAATCGGCAATTTCTGCGATGTGAATCCGCACGGCACGCTAATCGCTGGCAGTCCGCACAGATTTCCGATAGCTCCAACCGGATCGGGGAAGCTGAGGCCTTTCTCCAGGTTCGTGTCGAGCGCGCTGGCCGCAACTGGAAGCGTGGGCGCGGCTATCACGTCAAATGTGTCGAAGAGCGCGTTGATACTTTCCTGGCAGATTTCGCGGACTTGTTGCGCGCGCATGTAGTCGCTCGCGGGAATCTGTTCGTTCACGTAACCGGCCACTCGCCCCAGCGGATCCGCCAGCTCAGCGACTTTGCCGCTCTCGATCAGATCGCGAAAGGCCGCAGCGCCTTCAACGCTGATAATCACTCCGGCCACTTCGTCGAATGGCCCAGCGGGCAGTTCAGCGTCCTCAATCGCCGCCACGTGCTTCTTGAGAGCTTCAAACACGTCGTCCGCCGCGCTCGCGATTTCGGGATCGCATTTTTTCCACGCGTTCGTAAGACGGCCCACGCGCAGCCGCGGCGATGGCGCCGACGGCACCATTTCAAACTTAGCCTCAGAATCTGGAAGGGAACTGCGATCGCGCGAATCATGTCCGGCAATCGCCGAGAGGATGAGTCCGCAATCCTCCGCCGCACGCGCCATCGGCCCGATTTTATCGAGCGAATAGGCAAGCGCCATGGCACCGTAGCGGCTCACTCGTCCAAACGTCGGCCGCAACCCGCTGATTCCGCAAAATCCCGACGGGCAAATAATCGAGCCCCAGGTTTCCGTGCCGATCGCAAACGCGGCAAGCGCCGCAGATACGATCGCGCCCGATCCGCTCGACGAGCCGCACGTCCAGCAGCCTTCATTCCACGGATTTTTCGCCGGGCCGGTGAGCGACGCGGACGCGAACCGATAGCCCATACCACCCGCCAACTCGATCATCGCCGCCTTGCCGATCAAGACCGCGCCCGCGCGGTTTAGCCGTTCAATCACTGCCGCGTCGTAATCAAACGTCTGGTTCGCGTAGGGTTGCGCGCCCCATGTGGTGGGATAGCCCTTCGCCGCGAGCAGGTCTTTCGCAGCGTAGGGAACTCCATGCAACGGCCCGCGATAATGGCCAGCACCGATTTCTTTTTCGGCGGCATGAGCTTGTTCGAGCGCGAGATCGCGCGTCAACGTGGCGTAAGCGTTAAGCTGCGGATTTAGCCGCTCGCTTCGCGCGAGATAACTCTCGGCCAGTATCACGGGAGAGAGCTTTCGGGCATGAATCCGCCGGCTGAGTTCGCTGACCGGCAGATACAGGATGTCGTCGCTGAGCATCATTTGTAGGATCCCTTAGCGGCGCGGTTTCGCCAGAGCAGGTTTGGCTTCGGCCACGAGTTTCAAAACTGTGGCCGGCTGGCTGCTGTTGACCAGCGGATAATCGCGTAGACGAATCATGGGCTTTTGGAGCTCAGTCGAGAGTCTGCGAATCTCGTCTTTCTGCTCCGGCGACAATCGCTCGCCATACTTTCGGAGAATTGCGGACACTCGCGCATCCCCTTGAGCTTGATCTTCCACCGAAAGTGGAGTCGAAGGCGGCGCTTGCCCTTCCACATTTGCGATATCCCCCGATATTCCTGGCGCAGCTCGCAACGCAGCCGGTGCAATCGCAGCGCTCGCCGCGGCGAGAGCTGCTTTTCGCGCGAAATCACGGCGCGACAGCAACACCGTTCTATCGTCTGCTCGGCGGTCCATGGGTGTGCCTCCTGCAATTTGGTGCTTGAGACTAAATGAAGCGCGATGCCGCGGTCAACACGCACCTCGGCCCGTTACCTGTCGTTCACACAAGGCAAGATGTTCGTTGAAGTCGCTGCTGCGCGGAATAGAATTTGAGAGGTTGCGCGGCGGCGAGTCCGCCAGCGATCTTTGCGAGTAACTTTCCGCAATAGAGAGTGTTCGATAGCACGGGACTTATTTCAATTTCGGCAGTCCGAGCCGTGATTCGGACGAGGAGGATCATTCATGAAGATGAAAATCGTAAGCATTTTCGCGACTGCGGTCTTGATACTCGCGTTGACGTTCCCGGCCTCTGCACCTGCGGCGCCTCCGAATGCCAAGCCAGTGCCGGCCACAGCTCAACCGGCGGTGCCGGAACGCCATCCCGAAATACATGACGCGCTCGAAGCCTTGCGCCGGGCGAGGGCTCATATGGATCATGCAGCCCACGATTTCGGCGGCCATAAGGTCGAAGCTCTTCGTGCGACGGACGAAGCGATTCGCCAACTGGAAATCTGCTTGCAGTACGACAAGTAAAAAACGTTCATTTATCGAGCGTTCAAAGGCGGCGTCTCTTGCGTGGGGCGGGAGACGCTGCTTTTCATTTGGGGGTGAAGAATTTGAGGGCAG
>PMAA01000174.1 GCA_003152355.1 Acidobacteriota bacterium
TGCCTGTATAGCGCCCGGCGTTCGTCGTGTCTGCCGTGAACGTTCCCGCCAGTGGGACTGAGGAAAGCTGGCTGGGGACGAAGAGTTCATTGGCATCCGCCGAACCACTGAATGCCGAAGAACCATTCGAGGAAACCTGGCCGACCACATCCACAGGGCCGACGATGACATCGCCATCGAGATTGATGGCATTGTTGCCGGCGGTTGCGGACGTGGCTGCCTGAGACACGAGGACACCGTGGCCCAGAGCCTCGGAATCGAGCTCGACGAACAGTGCCGAGCCGGTGCCGCTGGTCGTGTTGTTCGGATCGGACAGGTTCAGCGCGGGATCAGTCATGTAAACCCCGAAAGTGGTGATCGCTGAGTTGCCCGTGACCGTGCCGGTTGCGGAGCCGTAGCCATTACTTGCCATGGCGTACGTTCCGGCAGTAATCGTATCCGGCGCGGGAGGCATCGGCGGAATCACTCCGCCCTGGTTGTAGTCGATGATACCGGTTGAAATCGTGCCGGCACCGTCCGTGGTTAAGAGACCTACCTGCTCGCTAAAGCCGAACACGCTGAAGCCCTGATTGTTGAACACGAATGAGCCCGTGAGCGATGCCGGAGAGAAGCTACCGGCGCCAGCACCTTGCCCAAACGCCGAGCCCACGACAGCAAAAGCCGTGGAATCAATATCCACGATGCGGAAGACTTCTGGACCGATCACGTAAATCGCAAACGCGTCACCGCCGTAAGTGAGAACACCGCGTCCCGAAGCATCCAGGGTGGGACCGGTGAGAGTTCCGGTTAACGAGTTGCCAAAGGATAACGAACCGCCATCATCTGTGTCCACGTCAGCCGTCGACGTGAAGTTTCCGGCACCGTCTGCCGTCATGACACCGGCCGCCACAAATGCATCGGAGCCAAGGGAGCCGCCAAAGTAGAACGAATATCCTCCGGTGATGGCCGTCGCGGCGGTAGTCGTCTGCAAATCGAGACTGCCGGCCGACGTGAAGTTCGCATCAAACTCTTCGATTAACACGTGACTGTTATTCACGACTGTGAAGCTCAGAGTTTGAGTGCCGCCAACACCGACGTTTGGATCAGGCACTCCGCCGGAATCAGCGGCCAGTACCATCGAACCGCGGCCATCATTTCCGACGGTGTATGTTCCGGTCAACGTGTCAGCAACCGATNNTATGTTCCGGTCAAGGTGTCAGCGACCGAAGGTGTGCCTAATGAGGAGGAATTGAAGTCCTCTTCACCGGCCGTTACGTTGCCCATGCCGTCGAGCGTCACGCTGCCGGCTGCGACATACAAAGAACCAGCGGTGTCATAGCCGCTTACGTAAAACGCATACTGGCCTGTCAAGCTACCAGCAGTGGCTACGGGAGTGATGGTGATCGTGGCACTGGCGTTCGCGCCGCTGGTGCTGGCCGTGCTCGCCGCAGTGATTGTCACGGTGCCGCCGGTGGGCGGCGTTGTGGGNNCTGCCGCAAGTCACAGTCCAGTCGACGCCGGCGTTTTGAGTGTCGCCGGTAACCGTGGCGCTGAGCGTGGTTGTCAATCCGACTTCGAGGGAAGCCGGCGGCGCCGGAATCAGAGAAACGACGATTGACGGGGGCGGAAAGGTTGAGCGGCAGCCTGAGATTACCATCACCACAATTGCTGCGAAGACAAAGAGAAGATTTTTGCGGATCATCGCAGTCCTCCTCTCACGGGCGTGGTTGAAGGCGTGCCCGTTGAGGGAGCGTGCGGAAAACCATTTTCATTGCGCAGTGTGTACGTCTGTCCACCAGCCTGCACGGTTCGAGTCATAAATACCTGGCTGTTCCTGACCGGCATCATCACACCCACAACGGTCACAGCGGCGCCAGCGCTCACGGATACTGGGGTGCTGCCTTTCAGTGCGAATGGACCAAGATCTGCATCAACAGTGCCGGACGACGTGGTCAAAATCAGATGCACGCCGATCAGCATCCCGGACGTGGGATTCGATATAACGCTCTTCACCGTACCATTCAAAGTGGTTTCGTTCGGGGCGTCATATTTTCGTGCAGTATTCTTCTTCGCCGTCGCGGCAGTCTGCGCTTCAACAGGCGCCGCGAGAAACGAGAAGGCCATCAGGGTCGTTAGACCCAACCCCCCCAGCAATTTCCTCATTTCTGCCTCCAATTTAGTTTCGTCCTGGAATCGAAGCGAGACGGGACAGACAAACAAAATCCAGGGGGACGCTTAACTGCCCCCGATTCGTCTTCGAAAAACTACGGTAATACGCCTAGCAATGGCCCGATACGACACCCCTGTGTGGCGGACTCTACCATAAACCGGATAGAGGCAGGGTAGTGCATTTGCAAGAATACTTTGACAGGCAACGCAGGCAGCAATGCATTGAAATCCGGCTATTGACAAGAAGGGGCGGCAGGGAGAGAATCCGCGCTAGGCGAAGATAAAGCGAAACTAAAAATCGCTTTCTGCCCTTCTTTGCCGCGATTATTCCTGTGAAAACTTCGGCTCTGCGCGCCCAACTCGAAAAGTCTCTTGGCAGCAGAATCCCTGCGCCTTTTTCTCCTCGGCGACCCGGGCCTGCGGAGATGGTAGCTTCCGGCATTCCGGAAATTGATCATCTCACGGGCGGCCTGCCGCGCGGATGCCTGACAGAAATTTCCGGGCCTATCGGTTCGGGGCGAACAAGTCTTCTCATTTCCCTGCTCTCCGCACTCACCAAACGGGAAGAATCGTGCGCGCTGGTGGATGGCCGGGATTCATTTGATCCGTGCGGCGCGCAAGAGGCGGGCGTCGCTCTCGGAAGATTGCTTCTGGTGCGCTGCAACAATATTGAGCAAGCGTTGCGCGCAGCGGACCTGTTGCTGCACGGCGGCGG
Source organism: Acidobacteriota bacterium (assembly GCA_003152355.1). Lineage (GTDB taxonomy): Bacteria > Acidobacteriota > Terriglobia > Acidiferrales > UBA7541 > Palsa-147. The sequence goes on from PMAA01000174.1 coordinate 2,864, forward strand.
ATTCGGGCTGGTTGCGCTCGACCTGAGCGATCTGCCGATTGCGAGCGTGCGCCGCGTGCCCTTGAACGTGTGGTTTCGTTTTCGAAGGATGGTTGAAAACACACCGACAGTCTTCGTGCTCCTCGAACAGGAGTCTTGCGCAAAAACATGTGCTTCGCTTGTGCTGCGCCTGGAAATGAAAATGGCGCAGTGGCGTTCCATCCACAAAAGCGGCGAGGAAAATACGCAGCCAACTCTTCTCAGCGGCTTGCAATTCAACGCGGAAGTGATGCGCTGCCGCTTCGAGCGCAGGAAATTAGATGATGAGCAGACGGGCGTTTCCGCTGCGGGGGATTCCGCTCCGAGTGACTCTTCCGAAGGCACGCGCTGCACTTTCGAATCAAAGCCTGGCTGGACCGAACTCACGAAGAAGCGCAAGAAAAACAGCGAAGTCTGAAACAGATCCCGCGCCTGTTTACCGGCGCCGTGAAGGATTTTATTCGTTCGAGAGACCCCATGCCCTTTACATGCATACATGTCCCCAATTTCATTTTGCAAGCGGCGCTGCGCATCGAGCCCGGACTTCGCACTCAGCCGGCCGGAATTTTGGATGGCACTCCTCCGTTTGTCACCGTCATCGCGAAAAATAAAAAAGCAGGATCGCTGGGCCTGCAAATCGGAATGACGAAATCGC
>PMAA01000091.1 GCA_003152355.1 Acidobacteriota bacterium
GGATCGGTGTACACCACCGTCTTGCCGGCATTGCCGAGCGCCTGATTCATCGCGTGAGCGAGCGCATGCACCGCCGGCGGCTGCGCTTCGCCCGCAATGATCAAACTCGTTCCGCGATGCTTCTGCAGGTCGCGCGCCAGCGCAGCAATCCAATTTGCCGGAACGCCAGCGGGCGCCGCCGAACTGCTCGCACCACCTGAAACACCGATCAGCGCAGCCAGTGCGCGAGCAAACGCCCCAATCTCCGCGGGACCAAGCGCCAACCGGTGATCCGCCATCGCTCCCGTATTCGTCGGCGTGGTTTCCACCGCGTAAAGCCGGTTCATCTCCGCGCTCGGGCTTTCGACCCGCCGGCGATTCGCAAAGTCGCGCGCGTACCGCACGCTCGTCGAGCCGCTGCAGAGAAAATCCGAGTCAAGCGCCACGACCACATCGGCCTGATCGAGCCGGTACACAGAATTCAGATAGCGTCCGAACGCCAGCTTCGCGCCTTCGCGTGCGTTGTACGGCCCGCAAGGCTCATGCGCATACCATTTTGCCGCCGGGAATTGCGCGAGCAGCGCCTTCATCTGCGCTGCGAATGTCGCCGAAGTCGTCGCGTCCGTCAGAATGCGCAGCCCTGCGCCCCTGTTGGTTTGCCAATCGGCGCGCGCGTTCGCGATCGCCGTAAAAAACGCCGCCCAATCGCTGATTCGGCCTTCGTGCACCACCACTTGCGAGCGATCCGGATCGTAGAGCCCTAGCACCGATGCTTGTGCAAGAATGTCCGTCGAGCCCAGGCTTCCCGGATGCTCCGAATTCCCTTCTATCTTCGTCGGCCGCCCCATGTGGCTCTCGACCACCAGCCCGATCGCGCCGTTCGTGCTGGGCATCGAAGTGGCATAGAAGAGCGGCTTGCCCGGAATGATTTCTTCCGGCGGTCTCACGTAGGGGACAATCTTCTCCGTTGGAAGTTTTGTGCACGCGCTCAAGCCCGATAGCGCCGCAGACGCCGCCATCAGCTTCAGGATGTCGCGCCGCGCCACGCCATTGCTCCGCGGCAGCTCTTTCTCTGGATCGTTCGGAAACTCGTGATGAAGAAATGCTTCGCTCTCGGGCGTCACCGCAAGTTCTTCGAGGCTCCTCCAAAATCGCTTCCCGTCCCCCTGCGCCAGCGCCGCCCGCGCCGCAGCAAGATCGAGCGGATAGTCACCGGATCGAATCACAGCGGCATCGCCGTCGTGATGCCGTTCGCTCGCTGGCGGCGCGGCTGCGTCATGATCGCCCTCGGAACGATTCCCGAAAATTTTGAATGCGTCGCTCATCGGTGGCACGTCACGCAGTCCGTCAAACTCCGAATCTTATATTCCTTCACCAGCTTCGCCCCAAGTTCCAACTGATTGCTCGGCGCCTCGTACGTCGTGCTGAACACATATTCCTTCGGCCTGACATATTTCTCCGGCTCCCGATGACATCCCAGGCACCACGACATCTGCAGCGTATTCGCCGCCCAGGTCAGCGGCATGTTAGCGATCGGCCCGTGGCACGTCGTGCAGCCGATTCCCTTCGCCACGTGAATGCTGTGATTGAAATAAACGAAATCCGGCAGCGCGTTCACCCGCGTCCAGGAGATGGATTTGTCGTCCCGGTAGCTCGCGCGCACCGGCTCGAGCATTGCCGCGTTCGTCCAAATCTGCGAATGGCACGTCATGCAAGTCTGCGTCGGCGGCAATCCCGCAAATGACGATGTCTCCACCGATGTATGGCAGTACCGGCAATCGATTCCCAATTCTCCCGCGTGGTGTTTGTGGCTGAACGGCACCGGCTGATCCTTCGCCTCATTCACGTCCGTCACGTACGGCGAACCGCTCAGCGCGTAGACTACGTAGCCCGCAAGCACAGCGACGAACGCCGCGCCATAAATGCTCAGGCGCGAGATCAGGTTCGTGCTGTGATGAAATATCTGTGGCATCGAATCCTATTGCCCCCGCTATTTCTTCTCTTCTTCTTCCACCAGCGTTCGCATCTCAAATATCGAAATCATCGGCAAATAGCGAATGAACAGGTAAAGCAGCGTCAGGAACAATCCCATCGATCCGAAAAGCGTCATCCAGTCCCAGCGCGTCGGATAGTACATTCCCCACGAAGACGGCAAAAAGTCGCGATGGAGGCTGATCACTACGATCACGAATCGCTCGAGCCACATTCCAATGTTCACGATGATGGCAATCACGAAAAGCGCGGGAACGCTCGACCGCACCTTGCGGCTCCACAACGATTGCGGAATCAAAATATTGCAGAGGATTAGCGACCAGTAGGCGATCATGTACGGCCCTCGCATGCGGTTCAGGAAGGCGTACCGTTCAAATGTATCGGCGCTGTAAAACGCCATGAACGTTTCCATCATGTAGCCGTACGCAACGATCAGGCCTGTCGCCAACATCACCTTCGCCATGTTCTCGAGGTGCCGCATGGTGATGAAATCCTCAAGGTGGTAGAACTTGCGAATTGGAATCGCCAGCGTCATCACCATCGCGAATCCCGAATAAATCGCGCCGGCCACAAAATACGGCGGAAAAATCGTGGTGTGCCAGCCCGGCACGATCGCCGCAGAAAAATCGAAGCTCACCACCGTATGCACGGAAACAACCAGCGGAGTCGCAAGCCCCGCGAGGAGCAGCGAAGCCACTTCATAGCGGTGCCAGTGCACGGCGGACCCGCGCCAGCCCATCGCCAGAATTCCGTAAACCACCTGCTTCAGTCGGCTCTTCGCGCGATCGCGCAGCGTGGCCAGGTCCGGAATCAAACCCACGAACCAAAACAACAACGACACCGTCGCGTAGGTCGAGACCGCGAACACGTCCCACACCAGCGGACTGCGAAATTGCGGCCAAGTTCCCATCGTGTTTGGATACGGAAAGAGCCAGTAGGCAAGCCACGGCCGGCCCATGTGCAGTATCGGAAACATGCCGGCGCACGACACGGCAAACAGCGTCATCGCTTCGGCGAATCGGTTGATGGATGTCCGCCATTTCTGGCGGAGCAACAGAAGAATCGCGGATATGAGAGTGCCGGCGTGTCCGATTCCGATCCACCAAACAAAATTGATGATCGCGAATCCCCAGCCGATCGGGATGTTGATGCCCCAGATGCCAACGCCGATCGCGAACAAATAAGTCACGGCGTACAAAAGCATCATCAGCAGCGCAAACGACAGCGCGAACCCGAAAAACCAGCCCGGCCGGCGGCGCTGCCCCAGCACGATCGAACTGATTTTGTCGCTGACCGACCCAACGGTGTACCCCGGCTCGAGGACCGGAGGCCCCGTGGGAGGTTCTGAAGCTCTATGGAGACTTTCAGGTTCCAATGTAAAGTCCCCCAACTAGAATCAAAAACTGAATTCAAAAATGAAAATCGAAATTTATAGTATTACTGACCTGGCGGCAGGTCTAAGCAGGTCTGCTCTGACGAGCAACCGGAAAGATCGATGAGCGGCGTCCTCGCCTGATGCGCGCCGCCCCATCGTGGAGCTCGAGGCTTGGGTCCCCCAACCCGCACTGATTGCGCTCCGGTCCGGGCATAAAGAACGGAGTAGGATAAAACTTGAAAGCCAGCTAAGCAAGATGAAACGGAAAATATCAGCGCGCTCCGCGAAGAAAGTCCGTGCACGAACGCAGAATCTCATTAATATGTTGTGACTTCATGGCCATCAAACGGGAATATCACCGCTGGTATTCATCTCGGCTCGGGCACGACATGGTCGTTCTCTCCTACGGCCACTGGGGCGCACCGCTTTTGTCGTTTCCAACAAGCGGCGGCGACGAATGGGAATACGAAAATCAGGGCATCGTGGAGACGCTTGGCCAATTTATTGACGGCGGGCGGATGAAATTCTTCTCGGTCGGCCAGGTGAGCGGAGAAAGCTTCTATAACAAAGGCGCGCATCCGTTTCATCGCAGCTACGTTCAGGCGCAGTACGACGCCTACATCCGATCCGAGGTCGTTCCCTTTATCTGGGATAGCTGCAAGACGCCGGGAATTCCCATCTCCACATTCGGCGCGTCACTCGGCGCCTACCACGCCGTGAACTCACTCCTCAAACATCCCGACGTCATCAAGCGCTGCTTCGCTCTTTCCGGCCACTACGACATGAAGCGCTTCATGGACGGCATGTACGACGACAATTTCTATTTCAATAATCCCGTGGACTACATTCCCAATCTTTCCGATCACGAGACTCTCGCACAACTGGCCTCCTGCGATATTCACATCGCCACCGGCACCGGCCCCTGGGAACACAGCGGCTCCTCCTACTACCTCGCCTCCATCCTTTCGAGAAAAGGCATCCCCCATCACCTCGATGACTGGGGCCCCCAAGGCGGCCACGACTGGCCCTNNGAAACATCAAATGTGGGAATACGTGAACCAACTTTTCTAACCGGGGAATTTCAGAAATAGGCGGTCGCACCTGTTAGTGCAGTGCGTCACCCGGTGACGTACGTTGAGAGCACGTCGGGG
>PMAA01000161.1 GCA_003152355.1 Acidobacteriota bacterium
AGAACGCATCTACCGAGAAGAGTATCGCAACTTCGGTTTCCGGCCCCTCTCCGTTCGTTGCTTCGTTCCGTCGTCGCTCAGAGTAATCCGCGAACTCCGCTCACAATAAAAGCCAGCGATGCGAGCAGCATCACCGCCGTTGCGGTCCAGCCCACCACGCGGAGGTACGGCGAAAGCGAAAACTCTCCCACGATGGCACTGTTCGCCGACATAATCATCAGCATGGCCATGAGCGGGACGGCTACCACTCCGTTGATTACAGCAGACCAGAAAAGCGCGCGAATCGGATCCATACCCAGGAAGTTCAGCGCGATTCCGATCAGCGTGGCGGCCACGAGGACTGCGTAGAATTTTGGCGCTTGGCGCGGCGTGCTTTCCAGGCTCGCGCGCCATCGAAATGATTCGGCCACCGCATAGGCGGCAGAACCGGCCAGGACTGGCACCGCCAACAACCCCGTCCCGACTATTCCCATGGCAAAAAGCAGGAAAGCGAAGTTCCCGGCGAGCGGCTGCAACGCTTTGGCGGCGTCCGCGGACGTCTGAATACGCTGGCCAGCGCCCGCAGGGTGCAAGGTCGCCGCAGTGGTGAGAATAATGAAGAACGCCACCAGGTTCGAAAAACCCATACCTAATTTGGTATCAAAGGCGATGCGGCGAAATTGCTCAGAGGCCTCAGCGGGCTTCTTGTTGAGAGCATGCTCGCCCTTGTTGATTCGAACGTCTTCCGCTTCTTCTGACGTTTGCCAGAAAAACAAATACGGACTGATGGTGGTGCCCAGAACGGCGACCAACGCCATCCAGTAGTCGCCGGTCCATGAAATGGACGGGATAATTGTCGACCGAAGCGCCATTTCCCAGGGAACGTGAACCACGAACGCGGTCGCCACATACGCAAATAGCACGACCGTCAGCCATTTCAGATAACCAACATATCTCTTGTATGGAATAAAGACCTGAAGAAGAAGAGACGCTAGTCCGAACGAGAGCACGTAGATGTTGAGAGATCCGCCAAAGACAAGCTGGGCTGCCGCGCCCATCGCCGTAACATCCGCACCTAGATTAAAAATATTGGCCATACATAGCAGCGAAACAAGCCCGTAGAGAACCGGTTTGGGGTAGTGCTTGCGAAGATTTTCAGCAATGCCGGAACCGGTGATGCGTCCCAGCCGGCCGCAGATTTCCTGTATCGCCGCCATGAGTGGAAATGAAAAGAGCATGGTCCAAAGCATGCCCATGCCGAATTGCGAGCCCACCTGGGAATACGTTGCAATGCCGCTCGGATCGTCATCTGCGGCGCCCGTGATCAATCCTGGACCGAGCCGGAAGATAAAATCGGAGGCATTCTTGATAGGGCCGCGACGCGGCTTGTTAGCGCGCGTTTTTACCGGTGGTACCGGCGATTCAGGCATTCAATTCTCCGCAAGATCGGAACAGCAGCGAATAGCTCGCAACCGTAAACCTTGCCATCCCGTGTCGGTGACAACGGCATATTACGAAGGAATGAGTCAGACCTACTTGCGCTTGTTAGCACGCACGCCTTTTTTGACGCACCGCTCGGCTGCGCCCGGCCCTTTCACCGCGATGATCGAATATTTCTCGCCCGACAACTCGTGATAATTCACGAAAAACTCTTCCAGTTCGCGCACGAACTTCTTTCCCAGGTCGTTCACGTGCTTTACATGCGCGTAGCTGTGATTTTCCTGCTCTACCGCAACGATGCGATCATTGCGTTCCTTCTTCTTCTTATCGCCCTGTTCCCCTTGAATGATGCCCACTATGCGGCAGATTAAGAGGCAGCCTGGGAACGCGGGTTCATCCATCAGAACAAGCACATCCACGGGATCGCCGTCGTCGGCAAGCGTCGAAGGAATGAAGCCAAAATCAAAAGGAAATGCCATCCCGGCAGGCAGCACTTTCTTCAGCTGGAAAATTTTCTGTTCCTCGTCGAAGGCATACTTGTTCCGGCTTCCTTTGGGCGTTTCAATAACCACCTGAATCGTTTCCTTGCCATCGCCATCCGTGGGAGCCAAGCGCGATGGATCGGCGAGAGCGCTCCGCCGGATCTTTTTCTTTGCCATGGTCTTGCCGCCTTTCTTCAATATCCCTGCAATCGGGCCGATGTCGCGTTAGCGCGACAACTTCAATTGATGAGCCGATCGAGAAGTTTCTGAACGCCCAGCCTTGCAATCATCGCGATTGCGCGATGAGTGCGATGTATTCTAGTGCCGTGCCAACCTTGGTTAAGCGCCAACGAAGGGCCATCAGCAGGGGCCGAAAACTCGAGTATTTCACCATTGCCTGGAACAGTATCGAAGCGCTCGTAGCCGTGGTGGCTGGAGCGCTCGCGGGCAGTGTTTCTATGATCGGCTTTGGCGCGGATAGTCTGATCGAAGTGGTCTCCGGCAGTGCTTTGCTTTGGCGCATGGCTGTTGTTCAAGAGAATCCCAAGCGAAAACGTCGCGAAAGAATCGCGCTGAAGATAGTCAGTTTCTGCTTTATCGCCCTGGCGCTCTATCTCAGCTTCGAATCAATCGCGACTCTGGTGCATAAAAGAAAGCCTGAATCGAGTCTTATCGGCATTGTCCTCGCCTGCGTCTCGCTGATCATTATGCCGTTTCTCTCGCATCTCAAAAGAAAAGTTGCGAAACAGATAGATAGCGCTGCGATGCATGCGGATGCGCGGCAAACTCAGTTCAGCTTGTACTTGTCGATTATTTTGCTGGCAGGTCTCGCCGCTAACGCCACGCTCGGTTGGTGGTGGGCCGATCCGCTCTGTGCGCTGGCGATGGTGCCGCTGATCGCGAAGGAAGGCTTCGACAATCTGATGGCCAAGAACTGATCGATCGTCAAACCTACTTCTTTTTCGGGACTTTCGCGCCCTTTTNNATCGCAATGGCTTGCTTGCGGCTGGTCACCTTGCCGCCTTTTCCGCCCTTGCCCGATTTGAGCGTGCCCTTCTTTTCCCGGTGCATCGCGCTCTCCACGCTTTTCCCAGCCGCTTTCCCGTATTTCGCCATTGTTTCCTCCCTGAACAGAATCAACTTGAACGGTATCGATATCGAACGCGAGACTTCTACTCCGCGCCTGGAGCAGATGCCTGAACAATTGAAAAGGCGTGGCAACCTGTTCCTAAGAAATTTCCTGACTCGCATCAGGTCTGCGCTTTACGCTGACTTGCGGAATAGAAACGGGCCGGTTCGTCTCAGCCGATTCGATTAGGGCTCGAATGATGCGCACGTCTGCCAGGCCCTCGCGTCCCGAAGGCTGTGGCTCTTTGTTGTTGAGGATGCAGTTTGAGAAATACACCAATTCCGGAGCAAATTGATCGCTCTTCTTGAATGTTTTCCGGATTGTACGGCCGCCGGTTGTGATTTCGAATTTTATGGCTTCCGCCATTTCATATGCAGGATCCATTCTGAGGACCCCTTTGGTTCCGATGACCTCAAAAACGGAGCGGGCTGCAGCGCCGAAACTCGAGGTGAAGGAAGCAATGCGCTCGTCCGGGAACTTCAGCACGGCGCTCGTCATTTCAGGAACTTCGGTAAATCGCTTGTCGTTCGAGCTCGAATTCCATGCGAACACTTCCAGCGGTTCGGCTCTGAATAGATATCGCGCCGCGTTGATGCAGTAAACGCCCATATCGTAAAGAGCGCCGCCGCCGACATCTCTCTTGAGGCGCGAATTACCCGGTTTTACCTGCTGCGAGAAAACAGATGTGAATATTCGAGGCTCACCAATTTTGCCGGAGTTCACGACGTCAATTGCTTGTAAATTTCCGTGGTCCAGATGCAAACGGTAGCCGATCATCAGCTTGGCGTGCCCATCTTCCGCATCTGCGATCATGGCCTCACATTCCACTTCGTCAAATGCCATGGACTTCTCGCACAGCACGTGAATTCCGGCGCGCGCCGCGGCACCCGAATACGCTCGGTGCATGTTGGTGGGCAGGCCGATGTACACCGCATCAATCTCGCCGCTTTTCAGGCAATCGGCGAATCGCTCGTAGGAATAAGTGTTCTTTATTTTATATTTTCGCGCCAGCGTCGCTAGCTTCTTCGGGTCGCCAGAGACGAGCGCGGTCAGTTCTGAGTTCTCGCGAGCGTGTGCAAACGCGGGCAGCATCGCAATTTGCGATATAAAACCCAGCCCGACTACTGCGTACCTGACCTTTTTCTTGCTTCCTGACCGCGCCGCCTTCGCCATGAAGTCCCCTCCGCCAATTCTCGCCAAGGGATGGTATCAGGACGCTCTTAGAAGTGGATACAGCGAAGAGCTTAGATTAGGTGTGTGGTTTGGGTATCGAAGTCGCGCCAGCTCGCGTTCGAATCGCGTGCACCGGAACACGAGTTGTTATTTATTGGGGTTGTTATCGCCGAACACTCATTGCCATATTGCTGGCGTCTCGCCGCCTGCTCTGGAGCTCTTCATAAACAATTCCTTCCAAATCCTCGACTGAGCGCGTGATCGTAGACAACACGTCTCCGCGCGTCACGCCACTGAGATGCTCAACCACTTGAAGCATGCAGCGCACCGCCTCTACTTTTACGCGTAGCTCCGATACCAAGTTGCATGAGCGATTTGACGCCGCGATGTCACGGCGATACGGAGCGTTACTGATGTTGTCAACAAGCGCAACGAGTCCGCTCACGCGTAGGCCCATGTTCCTCACGGCTTGATCGGCTGAATCGCCGTTCCGGCGCGGTGCCGCGTTCAGGTATCCCCGTGATTCGAGAGTATTAACGTGAGTACTCATGGTTAGGCTCCTTCGGTACTAAGCGGAACCGCGTTGCCGTCGCGGACATAGAGATCCCCACAGGTCAAGTGCATCATGAGGGGCGCCGGTGGTGAATGCCGTGGATACCGTATTTGGGATTAGGGAAACCTGTACGACAGACTAGACAGCGTCACTACTTGAAGTTTCGTTGGTTTGGCATGTCGTATAAGACATTTAAATGAACAGCAGCACGAAGTCGCGGGCGCTCAAGTGAAGTGGGAGAGAGGCGAAGGGTTGCGCCTCACCTCTCTCCGGTTGGTGGGTGTTCGGAGTCCGAGCCTTACGAGAAAATAGTTATGCCGTTCGGCGATCTGTTGCGAGAACGATCACGCCTCCTACGAGCGCGATTACGCCAATAATCGGTGGTAGCGGAATGGTCTTGTGCTCTTGCTTGGTGGCTTGAATCGGGCCGATGTCCAAGACTTTCTTGTGCGTCGTGTAAGTGATCCCCTGATAACCGAGCGAAATGATTCCGATGATCAGCAGGACGATTGCAATGACAGATGCAGGTCGCATGGACCCTCCTCAACTTCTATTACAGCTGCTGCCGTTTCGTCGCGCCGGTATCTCTACGTTTTGCCAGCTGCGAGCGCTCGACGCGTCTACTATGCGGCAGTAGGACTCAAAGAGAACGCGCGCTCAGGCGCGACGAACGAGCCCGCCGACGAGCGCCACAAGGAACAGAATCAAGAAAAGGTAGAAAAGAAGCTTGGCAATTCCGGCCGCTGCAACTGCGATGCCGGCAAAACCGAAGACCGCTGCAATGATCGCGACCACAAAGAACGCGAGCGCCCAACGCAACATATCTGTGTCCTCCTCGTAGCTTTTATCTTGTCTCGACTAAGAACATGAAGCGCGATCCGCGCTGCATTCAGGTGGTTTTACGCTGCAGCGTCCAAATGATCCATACTGCGAAAACCCTAGAATTTCTCGTCATGTTAATTGAGCACAGGACTCGTTTCGGGACTTCACTTCGCGGCGCGTTGTTGGAGAACATGGTGTTGCGTCGAGGAAACGCGCATCGCGCCGGCATCAAGTGGTGAACTAGACCCCGAACGGGCGAACCGGCTCCCAAGGCTAAGAGCCGAAGGCACGCCGGCGGTACAAAAATTTGTTCAGCTCTCACTTGGACGGCGTTAGTGCGTGAAGGCGAATCCTATTCACTACATCGCTTAATGTATGGTTTAAATGCTTCGTTCCTGTTCTAGTGCTCACAGTAGTCGCCGCGGCACGTTCCGCGGTTCGGGGGAACTATGGGGGCATTACGGATTTTGGTGGCCGATGACAATGACGGCATCCGAAGTGCGCTGAGGAATATCCTTCAATCTGAAAGCGGCTGGGAAGTGTGCGGCGAGGCGAGGAACGGTGATGAAGCCGTCCAACAGGCACGGGAGTTGTCGCCTGACATTATCCTGATGGATATTGAGATGCCAAAGCGCGATGGCATGGCGGCCACTCGCGAAATCGTGCGTTCAGCGCCTCAGGCCCGTATTTTGATCATGACTTTGTATGAATTTCCCGAGCTTCTCCGCGAGGCCCGAAGCGTTGGCGCACTTGGCTTCATTCGGAAAGCAGACTCGGGCCGCTGCCTAATCCCTGCCGTTCGCTGCGTAGCGAAGCACAAGACGTATTTCCCCGATATAAACTGACGCGCCAAGCCCGGACCGAGCCTGACAGTCCTACGCGATGAACCCACCCGACCTGAGTAGTTCCCTGTATTTTGTCAAAACCGCCTTCATGGTCTCCTAACTGCGACGAACTTACCGGCTATATCCAGATCGATGAAATTCGAAGGGGAGGCTTTATGAACTGGGATCAAGTTGAAGGCAAATGGAAGCAAGCATCGGGAAAGGTGAAAGAAAAATGGGGCAAGCTGACCGACAGCGACCTGACCGTGATCGGCGGCAAGCGTGATCAGTTGATCGGAAGAATTCAGGAGCGGTACGGGATCGCGAAGGAAGAGGCCCAGAAGCAGGTGGACGAATTCACGAACACGCTCGATTTTGACTCGACGGTGGACGAGACCGCCTACGGCGGTGCTGAAAAGGTGCGCGGCACGTCCGGCAGCCACTGAAAGGCGTCTTCTAGCTTGGCGTAACGACAAAGCGCAAAGCGAAGAAATCTCAAATCGGGCTGCCGCCGGCGACTTCAGCGGCCCGACCCAAAAAGGGAAAGAAGCAAAACAAACGAGGTGAATCGTGTCCTGCACAAATGTTGAGCCGTCAAGCTACTCATCATCGGCGCCCGCTGTGCCGCTGCTACGCCAACGGAATGGCGCTGGCGTGGCGCGGAGCCGGAGTGAAAGCGTCGCGACAAGCGAGATTTCCAAACGCGATCTCGACAACTCCCAGCGATGCGCGTTTCGTCTCGCGTTTCGCATTACGCGGGTAAAGGAGGATGCGGAGGACGTTCAACAGGAAGCTTTGCTGAAGGCTTACACGCACGCCAGCCAATTTGAAGGCCGTTCACGCGTAACAACGTGGATATCGCGCATCGCGATCAATGAAGCATTGATGTGTCTTCGCAAGCGGCGGGATGCGCTCCATGTGCCGCTCGAAGATTTCATGAACCCCGATGACTCGCCAAGTATCAAGTTCAACTTGTCATCGCCGTTTGAAAGCCCGGAAGCTGCGTATTCGCGGATGGAACTGCGCGAAATGCTGAAGGGCGCACTGTGCCAACTCCGGCCGATCTATCGCGAGGTTTTCACGATGCGCGTCATACAGAATCTGTCCACCACGGAGACGGCGCAGATCGGCCGCCTTTCCGTGAGCACGGTGAAGACACGGATGCGGCGGGCTCGATTGCAATTGCGGAAGATTCTGCGAGACGCGCGTCAAGAGCATTTGGTTCAGGCGAGCGTCTGACCTATCCACAATCCCCCTCGAGACAAGCAATGATTGCTGCGGTTACCGGTTTAGTCTCATCGGGACCACGAACGGCGATAGAAACAACTCCTGCTTCTTTAGCGGGATAGTCGTTTCCTCCCACGAACAAGGCATCGCCTATAAAAATCATATCGTTCAACGAGATGCCCAAAAGGTCGCGCAGTTTTCTAATTCCGTAAGCTTTATCAATGCCTGGCTTGGTCACATCGACGGATGTCGCGCCGCCCAGGCGCACAGAAAACTCCGGAATAAAAGTGTCGAGGACTGCTTTGATCTTTTTTCGCTTAGCGAATTCAGGATCCCATTTGTCCTTTTCTTCCAACGGAGCCTGCTGACCTAGTGCGGAGAATGTTATTTGGCTTCCCCGGTCTTCAATGACTTCACCCCAGACCTTCTTAGCCTCAAAGCCTGCCAATCTGATCGCTTTGTTTAGGGAGCTGATTATTTTGTCTTTTTCATCTGCCGTGAGGTCTTCTGAATAGATCTTTTTCCATAGGCCGGAGTACTGGAAGAACTTCGTCCCACATGTGGGAAGGAGCGATAGGTTCATCAGGCGCTCGTCCTGAGGAAGATTGGAGAGCAACTGCTTTTCAAACTGCGGCCAATCCCCTCCCGAAATCACCGCCGCCTTGACGATTCCGAGAAGGTCATGAAGAAGCGCTGACATTTCGGAATCGAGAGCCGATTTACTTTCGGCTAGCGTCCCGTCCAGATCAAAAATAATCAGCTTTTTCACTATTCAGGTATCGAGCGGGATCTGATCACTGCCGCATCGCGCCAGGCGAAGGTTAACTTAGTCGTGCAGGACAACGCTGAGAAGGGAATTGTTGATTTTGATTTCGCCGTTGTATTTGATAAAACCGAGTTTCCTGAATTTGTTCATAAAAAAATTGACACGGGACCGTGTCGTGCCAATCATTTCCGCAAGCGTCTCTTGCGAGACTTTGGCAAGAACCTTTTGAGGATTGTCTTGCGCGCCATAGCGCGCGAGCAGCAGCAAGGTACGAGCCAGCCGTTTCTCGGTAGAGTTGAAGAGCTGATCTATCAGATCCTCCTCGACACGGATGTTTCGTGCCAGCATATACGCGATGAAGCGGTCGGAAAACTCGTGTTCTCCGTGGAGGACGCGATTCATCTCGCTCTTCTCAATCACGAGCACGGTGGTGGGTGCAATCGCGGTTGCCGTCGCCATGCAAATCAACTGGCCCGCCAGGCAGCCTTCTCCAAAAAAATCGCCCGGACCCAAAATCGCCACAACGGCTTCTTTGCCGGACTCATTCACCACAGTCAGCTTCACGCCGCCTTCCTGAATGTACATGACACTCTTGGCGGAATCGCCCTGCGCGAAGACGGTTTCTTTTCTTTGAAACTTGCCGACTTTTCTCCCGAGACCTGTCGAGTCGAGAAACGACTTCACATCGAACGCAGGTCTTCTTAAACTCATTTTTCGGGGAGAGCGCGGGACCTTGGCTGATACACGTCTACTTGCGGAATACAGCATGGCTCAGAATAGCATAGAACCCGATTCTGCCGCCTGTGCAATTTTGCACTGTTCAATCCGAGACATTCAACCGATCGCGTCGGCGGCATCCCGCGCCGCCGGTTCTCATTGGCACATCCAACCCCGATAAGCGGCGCCCAGCGCATTATCCGCCAGCTACGCCGCCTCGCGGCGCTACATCATCTGAACTACGACACCACGGCTATTCTGCGCGCAAGGAGTCGACGGGGTTGACCGTCGCGGCGCGCCGGGATGGCAGATAGCAGGCCAGATAAGCGGTGACAACAACGCCACCGGTCACTGCGGCGTAAGTGATGGGGTCAACCGGGTTGACATTGAACAGGAGCGACGACATCAGTCGCATCGCGGCGAACGCCGCGACGAGGCCGCACGCGATGCCGATGCCAGTCAGCCACAATCCTTGGCGCACGAACATCGAGATAAGCGACGCCCGCTGCGCGCCAAGCGCCATGCGAATTCCGATCTCGCGCGTGCGCTGCGATACCGAGTACGCAATGACGCCGTAAATCCCCACGATCCCGAGCAGCAGCGCCATGCCTCCCGCGACGCCGAGCATTATCAGCGTGAACGAAGTGCGCGCCATCGATCGCGTGTAATAGTGACCGAGCGTGTGAACTTCCGCGAGCGGCACATTCGAGTCCGCAGACCAGACGGTTTGGCGGACTTCATTCAAGAAAGCCTGCGAGCCGGCGCGCGGGCTGCGTATTACGAACGCGATACCGCGGCGCAGGGTTTCTTTCTCGCCCTCGAAGCGGTCCATCATGACGGGCCAGTAGACAGAGGTGGGCGCTGCCTTGTTCACGCCGTCATCGTGCACATCCCCGACGACGCCAATGATTTCGCGCCAGTCGTCGGTGGTGCCAACTCGGATTCGCTTACCGAGCGCGTTTCGAGCGTCATGCCAATACTCCCGGGCGAAATTTTCGGAAATGATCGCGACTGGTAATTCTTGGTAGGTATCCATCCACGTCAGATCACGTCCGGCAACGAGCGGCGTGCCCAACGTCGCGAAGAATCCGGGCGAAATGAATTTGAAGCGCCGGACCGGCGGCAGTTCGCCTTCCGCGTATGCGCGGTCTTCCGCGAAAAGCACATCGTTCGAACTGTTTCCGTCCATCGGAATGGAGGTGGAGAAGCTGACCGAGGACACGCCTGGAATCGCCGCGAGCTTGTTCAAAAGTTCCTGATCCATGCGAACGAGACGCTCGCGATCGGAATCCGGCACCTGCGTTTCCGGGACGTAGAAACGAAACGTTTGCACGGCGTCCGGCCCGACAAATCCCGGCGGAACGTGCATAAGAGCGCGAAACGTGCGAATCATCAGCCCGGAGCAAATCAACAAGACGAGCGCCAGCGCGACCTGCACGACGATCAGAGTGTTTCGCGCGCGATGTTGCTGGCGGCTTTGGCTGAGCGTGCGTCCTCCCTCGCGGAGGCCGGTGTTCAAATGCGCGCCGGTATACTTGAGGACTGGAATCGAGCCGAACAGCAAACTGGAAAAAAACGCGATCGCGAGCGTAAACAAAAGCACCGGCATATCGATCCCGATTTCGTGGAGGCGTGGAAGGCCCGTGGGCGCCATCGCAACAAGTATTCGCAACGCTCCATAGGCGAGCGCCAATCCGAGCAGGCTTCCCATCAGGCCGAGAACCGTGCTCTCGAACATCAGTTCCCCTGCAATGCGTTTCCATCCCGCGCCCAGAGCCCCGCGAATGGCCAATTCCTGGCGGCGTCCTTCGACGCGCACAAGCAGCAGGTTCGCCACGTTCGCACAAGCGATCAACAGAACCATGGCGATCGAGCCCATCAGAACCCACAAAACGTTGCCCACATCACCGACGACGTCCTGCTTCAGTGGCCGCAGGTTGGGCGCGATTTGCGCTTTTTCGAAGAGCTTCACGCTGAAGCCTTCCGGCGGAGGAAAGCTTCGATTGGTGATGAGAAGCAGGCGCGCCACGTCCGCGCTGGCTTGCGCCATAGTCACGCCGGGCTTGAGACGCGCAAGTCCTTGATAGCTGTAGTTGCCGAGCTTTACTTTGTTGCGATCAAGCCTGAAGGGCACGATAAGCGACAGATCATCGTAGTCGAGAAAATGAAAGTCTCGCGGCAATACCCCGATGATCTCGCGCGGCTTTCCGTCGAGCGTGATGGAGCGCCCGATCACTGAAGTGTCCCCGCCGAATTTCTGGCGCCAGTATCCACAGGTCAGCACGACGGTTTCCGGAGAGCTCGGGGAATCGTCTTCGCGTGTGAATAATCGTCCCAGAGCGGGCGTTACGCCAAGAATCGGTAGCGTGCCATCGGTGACGTCGAGCCCCCGTACCTGCTCGGGTTCTCCGGCGCCCGTGACGCTAAGCGAATCGCCTGTGTACATCCCAATATCCTGGAAAGTGGTGCTTTGTTCGCGATCGATGAAATAATTCGAAGGCGACATGTTCAATTCCTTGATGCCGACGCCCGGCGCCGTGTGCCACACGCCGATTAACTGCTCCGGGTGGGGATAGGGCAGCGGTTTCAGAAGCACGCCTTCGAGGACGCTGAAGATCACCGTGTTCGCGCCCACGCCCACCGCCAGCGTAATCAAAGTGATCGCCGCAAAGACCGGCGTCCGGCTAAGCCAGCGCAGCACTTGTCTGAGTTGATCGTTGAACATTGCCATGCGCCAAACCTCCCGGGCGGACAAACTGCGTTCGCAGTCGCACTCGCGTCAGCTCCAGAATGGCCAACGCGGGCGTAACGCGTGCGACGCCAACCTGCATCAGTTGATACGCAGCCGAGCGGTGAAAAGTTTAATTTGCTTCTGTAGGAATGCCTCGGAGTCCCAGCGTCCAATATCTGAGGCTAAACTCCATCAATCACGAGGATTCGCGCGGCCAGGTTGTGCCTAGCGGTTCCGAAGGACTTTCCGCAACGACTGGCGCACTTCCAAGCCGCCATCGTAGTCGATGAATCCCTGTTTTCTGAACCGATTCATGAACAGATTGATCCGTGGGCGGGTAGTTCCAACCATCTCGGCCAGAACTTGGTGATTAAGAATAGGTATCTCAACGAAGGCCGGGCCTTTCTCATCCAGGTGCGCCAAGCGCAGCAGCACGCGCGCGAGCCGTTGTTCGGCGGAAGATGTCAGCAAGTCCGCGACGTGATCCTGATACTTCTTGATGCTGGACAGCAGATAAGCCACCAGGGAATTTGACGCCTTATTCCTTTTGCGCAGTATATCGAGCATCTTTCCTTTTTGGATGATGCGTATGGAACTCGCGGTCAATGCGACGGCGGTGGACACGCGCAGGGGATAGCCTGCCAGGCAAAGCTCGCCAAAAAAATCATTCACGCCGAGGATCGCGGTAACGGCCGAAGGCTGATGTTTCGTTCGGGTGGTGAGCCGCACCCCTCCTGCTTGAATGTAAAAAAGCGTGTATGCGGGCGCGCCTTGCATGTAGATGTTTTGTTTGTTCCGATAGCGCGAGACCTTGCCGCCCAGGCTGGCTCCTGAAGAGAAACCTCTGAGGTGAGAATTCATCCGGTTCATGCCTTTCGTAATTCGGCCCACTCTCGTAGGCGCTATGTTTGCCTATGATTTTGACCCGGCTGTCTTTCCGGATTCCCAATGAGCTTCCAGCGACATCTGGTAAGCCTTATTGGCGCGTTCGAGCGCGTGTTTGGAAAGTTCGTGTCCGGTCTCGTGATCTTCTTTGCCGTGGTGCACGGACGCGGTGCGGTGCGCCTGCGCGGCCAGTTCGTGTAATTCGGCAGCTCTTTGATGCGAAACGGTTGGCATTGTGTTTACCCCCTTTACTACCGCCATATCCTAGAATCGATGCATTTACTAAAACTGTTCAATTTTGAACACATACCCGAAGGCTATACATTTTTTTAATGTGAATGAATAGAGCTATCGCGTGGAGGTAGGACGGATTCCCGTTCAGGCGAAAATCTGCTTTCTTGCAAACTAGATCATGGGAAGCGGCGGTTCGAGCGCACATCTTTGAACTGGCCCACTCCGGCGTATCCCCGAATTGCCTTGATGATCCGCTTCTTTTTCGAGCTTGATTGCGATTGCGGCCAGGCAGTGTGCCCGCTCAATTAATTGAAGTTCTCTGGCAGAGGGCTTTCGTGAAACGCTGCTGTACATCTCGAGGCATCCAAGCACTTCGTCATTGTCGGCGACAACGGGCTCAGAATGGAAAATGAACAACCCAAAAAGCGCTGCCTTCGTGCCGATTGCAGCGGCATCGCATGCATCGTCCGTCGCCAGAGAGATGAGCGAAATTATGCCCCCGATCTGACAATCGAGTGCGCTGCAGATTCCGTTCAGCACTTGCGGAAGCGGCGAACGGGCTGAAATCGATTGAAGGAGCTGTTCTTCCGCGCTCAACAAATATTGGATTTCGTCATCATAATCGCGATGCGTTTTACGCTCTTGTGACCTATTACGTGTGCCGGAATCATATT
Source organism: Acidobacteriota bacterium (assembly GCA_003152355.1). Lineage (GTDB taxonomy): Bacteria > Acidobacteriota > Terriglobia > Acidiferrales > UBA7541 > Palsa-147. Next base: position 13,637 of record PMAA01000161.1, read on the forward strand.
CATTCATTTGAGCCTGCCCTCTTTTCTACCCGTTTCCAGGTCAAATGGCCTGAAAATAATCTTGTTCAACTGGGCCGTGAGCTGGCTACAGCACAAATTGCCGTTGGGGCAAATGGCTAGATGTGAGAGAAAAGACCCGAGCACCGATAACCACGGTGGTAGCAGTCTCTCCCGTGGCTAAGAGTTCCATCTCGGAACACTTGACCCATGGTGAGTGTGACGCGAACGAACTGGAAGCGATGTTCGAAATGGCACACTTCCTTGGCGACGCGAATTCAGCCAGAACATCGCAAATCCTCGAGGCATTTTTGCAGAAGTTGCATGCGACGAGGGAGCTACACGCCCAAGATTCGCTTGCGACCTGCCTGCGCGCTCGAGTACCCTCGCCGCTCAATCACGTTTGAGCAAAAAAGAATGACTAGCGCATCAAGCCTGCGTGAGCTTTTCCGCTCATACTTCAAAACGGACGCGCAAATCTTTCGCGCGCCGGGACGAATTAACATGATCGGCGAGCACACCGACTA
>PMAA01000195.1 GCA_003152355.1 Acidobacteriota bacterium
CATATCGAGTGGCAAAAGCGCGCTACATCGGCGCGCCCGTGGCTGAACCTGCGCCCGCGGGGAGACTTCCTATCGGCGCGCTCGTGCTCGTTGGGCTGGGAATTCTCGCGCTGCTGGGAAATTTCGGGCTGATCCGCGGCGAGGTGATTGATCGCGGTTGGCCGCTGATACTTATTGCAATCGGCGTGTGGCTGCTTGTAAAGCGCGGCTACGGAAGGCCCACGGGAGGCACACGATAATGCCGGATGAAGTGCGGTGCACGTGTGCGAGGTGCCGGTTGCACGGGCTGATGGGTCCCGCAATTTTAATTACGATTGGTGTGCTCTTCCTCATTCAGCAATTTTCGAATCGAATTACGTTCGGGGAACTCTGGCCGGTCATTTTGATTGTCATTGGCGGGGTGAAGCTGCTCGAAGCGACGGCCTCGACCGCAGGGCACGTGGAGAAGGAGAAGGACGCGTGAACTGCGGCCTCGGGACGCAGGGCGCTCGCGATCGAACGCAAATATGAGCAACGGCCAGGGACAGCGGCAATCGGTATTTGGCGGGCTGGTCCTGATTTTAATCGGCGTTTTATTCCTTCTGCATCGTTTTCGGCCGGAACTTGGAATCGCACATTTCTTCCGTCTTTATTGGCCTCTGCTGCTTATCGTTTGGGGAATTGCAAAACTCATTGAGAATTTCGCGTACCGCAATCCCGGAGATCCACGGCGGCCGGTTATCACCGGCGGCGAGATTGCGCTGCTGCTGCTTTTGGTCTTCCTCGCTTTGGGACTCGACAGTTATGACAAAGTGAGGGCGCGATTCCCGGAACTGGACCTCGGGGATATCTGGACGAATAATAAAGGCGTCCCGGTGGCCGAAGATCTTCCCGTGCAGAAAATTCCTCCGAACTCCACGATTTCGATCGACACCGATCAGGGTGACATTACGATTTTCGCCGAGGATACGGCCGAGCTTCGCGTAGTGGCTACGAAAACGGTGACGGCTCTGAGCGATCAAGAGTCGCGCAAACGCGCGGAAGATATTACAGTGGCGATTTCGCCGGGCGCCAATGGTGGATACGAAGTGCGCCCATCAGGGACCTCTGGCCGGGGACACGCACGGGTGGACTTCGAAGTACACGTTCCAGCGAAGGCCACGATTATTGCCAAGACGGAGAAGGGAGACATCAACGTCGGCGGCGTTTCGGGAACTGTGACGGCGGCGACGCAGAATGGCGACGTCGAGGTTCACGACACTGGCGCGGTAACGATTGCCGTGCAAAACGGCGATGTCCGCGTGACGCATGTTACTGGCGATGTGAACGTGAAGGGGCCCGGAAACGACGTGAATGTTTCCGACGTCAGCGGCGATGCGACGTTCGACGGAGATTTTTACGGCTCGGTGCAGCTGGAAAAGATCGCGCAGACGACGCGGTTCACTTCATCGCGCACTACTTTGACGATTCTGAATCTGCGCGGCCACCTCGACCTTGATTCCGGAGCCCTGGCGGTTTCGGACGTGCGAGGGAGCATCCGCGTGGCCACGCGCGACCGCGACGTTAACCTGGAAAACACGGCCGGGCGGATTGAGATCAGCGACGCGCACGGCGATGTGTCGGTAGACCTGAATCAGCCGCCGAAGGACGAAATCAACATAGCGAACGACACGGGCGGCGTGGAAGTCGCGCTTCCGGCGACGTCAACTTTTGAAATTTCGGCTTCGTCACGTTCGGGTGACATTCAGAGCGACTTTGGGTCCTCGGGATTGAACCAGCAGAGCAGCGAAGATTCCTCGACGTTGAACGGAAAAGTCGGGACGCGCGGGCCGAAGATCACTATTACCACGAGCTACGGGACCATTAAGCTCAGCAAGTCTGAATCGTAATCCCAGGACAGCCACAATAAAGGCTGCCGGGCTAAAAGCCCGGCGCTACAAGTGCCGACCGGGCGCGATCGCCTAACTGCGACGCCGCTTCCTGGTGCGATAAAGGTCAAAAACGCCGGCAGGATGCCGGCGCGACGAACGGTGGCTAGCGCTCGACCATTCGATCGATGGTCGCAAAAAAATCGGGGAAAGAGACTGCGGCGCATTCGGCGTCCTGAATCACTGTTGTTCCTTCGGCGCCGAGGCCTGCGACCGCCAGCGCCATCGCAATGCGATGATCCCCTCGCGGATCAATTTTCGCGCCGCGCAATTTTCCTGCGCCGCGCCCTTCGACTCGCAATCCATCCGGAAATTCTTCGACGCGCGCGCCCATTCGCGCGAGCGATTCGGCGAGCGCGGAGACGCGATCGCTTTCCTTCACGCGCAGTTCCTGTGCGCCGCGAATCTCGATTCCCTTCTCCGTAAATGGGCCGAGCGCCGCGAGCATGGGCAATTCGTCAATCATCTCAGCTGCTTGCGCGCCCGAAATCGCGCCGCCCGCGAGCGGTGCGTAGCGCACGGCCAGATCGCCCACGAGTTCGCCATCGCGGCTCTGCAACGATGCAACGTGAATCGGCGCGCCGATGGAAATCAGAAAGTCGAGGATTCGGGTGCGCGTGGGATTGAGGCCCACATCGTGGATGATGACGTTCGATCCCGGCAGAATCAGCGCGGCGGCGATGAAGAAAACCGCGGCGGACAGATCGCCGGGAACCGTCAGGCTGCGGCCTTCGAGGCGAGGGCCTCCTTCGATTCGAATGATGCCCTTCGCGGCGACAACGCGCGCGCCAAATTCGCGCAGGGCGAGCTCGAGATGATCGCGAGTGGCAACGGATTCGTGAATTGAGGTTTCGCCGTCGGCGTAAAGTCCGGCTAGGAGAATCGCCGACTTCACCTGCGCGCTCGCGACCGGAAGGGTGTAATCAATTGAATGCAACGGCGTGCCTTGAATTTCGAGAGGCGCGAGCCCGCCATCTCGCGCCGAGATTTTCGCGCCCATGGCAGAGAGCGGATCGAGAATCCGGCGCATCGGCCTGCGCCGCAACGAACTATCGCCCGTGATCATCGAAGAGAAGGATTGCCCTGCGAGGACACCGGTGAGAAGTCGCATCGTGGTGCCGGAATTGCGGGCGTCGAGCGACCGTCGAGGCGCTTTCAGGCCGCGCAAACCCTTGCCGGGTATGCGAATCGTGCGATCTTGCGATTCAATTTCGATTCCGAGACGTCTAAGACAATCGAGGGTGCTCTTGCAATCGGCCGCGGAAGAATAATTGCGGATTTCGCTTACGCCTTCGGCGATCGCTGAGAGAATCGCGTAGCGGTGGGAGATGGACTTGTCGCCGGGAAGTTCGACGACTCCGTCAATCCTTTTCGCCGGCTCGATCTTCGCTTTGCTCACGCACGGAATTCTAACAGGTTGGCGACAAACTCCAATTCGCTCACGTTCATCTTGGCGCGCCGAAGGAACTGAATCAGGGTAACCGGCATCTAACTCAACTGAAAACGATGGTTTGCGCCGCTTCGGTGGCACGGGTATCATCAAAATTTATGCGAAACCGGTTCTTCCTAGCCTTAACCGTGGTGTTGCTTCTGACTGCATCTGTATCCCTGCCTGCCGCAGACGACGGAACCTTACCGGACGGACCCCTGCAGGACGCAACCCTGCCGATCGATCAGATTCAGCCTGGCATGAAGGGCGTTGCTTACACGATTTTCAGCGGCGATACCGTCGAGCCGATGGATTTGACGGTGATCGGAGTGCTTCGCAATGCGCTCGGGCCGAAGTTGGATGTGATTCTCGTTCAATTATTGGGCGATAAGCCGGAGCACTCTGGCGTTGTTGCGGGCATGAGCGGCAGCCCGGTGTTCATCAACGGCAAGCTGGCGGGCGCGCTGTCGCTGAAGCTCGGAATGTTCACGAAAGAAGCGATCGGCGGAGTGACGCCAATCGCGAACATGTACGACATCAACAACGCGCTTCCGGCCGACGGCGCCGCGAAAGTGACAGCAGCTTCGCCTAAATCGAATCCGGATGCGAATTCGTGGGCGACGGTGTCGGCTGGATCGTACGCGCTGCGGATTCCGGTTTCGAATGAACTTGCGCGGCGCGCCTCGCTTGATGCCGGCAGCTATCTCGTACCAATCGAAACGCCGCTGATCATGACCGGCGTGTATCCGGAGACGATCGCGCAATTCGCAAGCCAATTCAGCGCGTTGGGAATGACCGCTATGGTGGGCGGCAAGGCGGCTCCCTCTCCCGAAGATGCAAAACTTAAGCCCGGCGACATGGTGGGCATGGAATTGGTGGGTGGCGATCTTTCGCTCGACGCAGGATGCACGGTGACGGCGATTGTGGGCGATCGCGTTTTTGCGTGCGGGCATCCGCTATTCAGCTTCGGCGACGTCTCGATTCCGCTGACGCGCGGGCACGTGGTGATGACGCTGAATTCCTCGATGGCATCCACGAAAATCATGAGCAGTGGAAGCGTGATTGGAACGCTGACGGAGGACCGAACGACAGCGGTGATGGGCCGCTTGGGTGCGGGACCTCGGATGATTCCGATGGACGTGGCGATCGTGACGCCGCAAGAGGAAAAGCGTTTTCATTTTGAAGTCGCGGAGCTCCGGCAGCTTACGCCGCTGCTTGTCGCAGTTTCGGCGTTGAATGGCATTTCGGGAAACACGGCGTACACCGAGGGCACGACGCTGCAACTGAGCGGCGCGATCGATCTGAAAGACCACGGGTCGGTGAAGCTCGAAGATTTTTATGCGCCGCAGGATTCCGGCGCTCCCAGCGGGCTGCAGATTGCGTTTGCCGTGCTACGGACTTTCAGCGAAATTTACACGAATCCCTACGAGCCGCCTAAGATTGACAAGATTTCGCTGCGCGTGACGAGCCTTCCGGAGCATCGGTCCGCGACGATTGAAAGCGCGTGGAGCGAGAAGAGCGAAGCCGAGCCGGGCGAAACGATTGGCGTCAAGGTTCTGCTTCGGCCATATCGCGGCTCTCCCTTTATTCAGGAGATTCCGATCACGATTCCGCTGCAATCCGCGCGAGGGCCGATGGAATTGCTGGTCTCCGACGGAGAGACGCTCAACCGGATGACGCAGCCCTTTGGCGCGCCTTCGCAGCTTGCGGGTCTCGATGAGCTCGTGGCCATGATGAATCGCGAGAGGCACAACGACCGTCTCTATGCCGCGCTGCTGCAACCGACGCCGACTCTGCTCGTCGAGGATAAAGAGCTTCCCAACGTGCCGCTTTCGGAAATCAACATCATGGATCAGCGCCGCAACCCGGGCGCCGCGCGGCTATTAAACCAGTCGGCGGCGGGCGAATGGTCCGTGCCGATGAATCAAGTGATTGCGGGACAGCGGGCGCTTACCATCACCGTGAAGTGAATTCCGTAAATGAAGGAGTCGCAAGCCCGATGAAAATACGAATGTGCGCGGTGTGCTTGCTGGCGGCCAGTGGCGCCATCGGAGGAATTCTCGGGCTTTCGAGCGCGGCGAATGGAGAGCACACGCGATTCTGGCGGCAGACGGACTACGCTGATTTCGAGAAAGGCACAAGGAAGGGCGTGGCGCTGCGAAGCGACGGCTGGCTCGCGCCTGCCCCGCATTTCGCGCAATTCGCCGATCCCAATCTTGCTTATTTGTGGCAAGTGCGCCTCGATTCCCGCGGGCGTTTGTACGCGGCGGGCGGCTCGAATGCGACGGTCGTGCGTTTTGATGAGCACGGCGCCGCGACTAAGGTATTCGAATCGCAAGAGCTTTCGGCGCAAACAATCCTGTTCGATTCCAAAGATAATTTGTACGTCGGCACATCGCCCGACGGAAAAGTGTACAAAGTCACGCCCGACGGCCAGAAGAGCGTTTTTTTTGAGCCGAAGACAAAATACATCTGGGCGCTCGCGCTCGATTCTCACGGAACACTTTTTGTTGGCACTGGCGACAAAGGCGAAGTATTCGCCGTCGGTGCGGACGGCAAGGGCCAGCTCTTCTACAAGACTGACGAGCGACACGCGCGATCGCTCGCGTTGGACGACAAAGGCAACTTGCTGGTGGGCACGGACCCTGACGGGTTGATTTTGCGCGTGGACGTCACGACGAAAAACGGAGCAGCTGCGCCGGTTGCGGCACATGCGTTCGTCCTTTACGAGACCGACAAGAAAGAAGTGACAGCGTTGCTCGATGACGCAAAAGGAAATATCTACGCTGCAGCGATTGGCGAAAAACCGAAGACCGCGCCGTTCGTTCCGCCGCCAGTGATCGTTCAGTCTGCGCCGCAGGCCCAGATAACAGCCGGAGGACAGGTCACGATCGAAGCGCAGGTGCCCATCACCGCAACTGCTCCAATTCCGTTCTTCCCGTCCGTGACCGGCGGTGGCGAGGTCTTTCACATCGCGCCTGATGGATCGCCGGAATCGCTATGGAGCTCGAGGGAGGACGCTGTCTACGCGCTCAGTCTCGCGAGCGACGGAAAATTGCTCCTCGGCACAGGCAACCACGGGAACGTGATTGAGCTCGAGGGACAAAGAGTATTTTCGATCAGCGCCAGCGCGGCCTCTGACGAGGTAACCGCGCTGGTTCCTGGCGGAGGCGGCGCGGTTTACGTGGCGACGGCGAATCCGGGCAAGGTGTTTGTGCTCGGGCCCGGCCAGGAAAAAGACGGCTCGTATGAGTCGGAAGCGTTCGACGCCAAGATTTTTTCACAGTGGGGCAAGTTGACGTGGTGGGGCGAGAACGGCGCGACATCCGGCAAAGTGGCGTTTTATGTGCGCTCGGGAAACACATCGCGGCCTGGAGAGAATTGGAGCGATTGGGCGGGGCCGTATTCGAACGCGGGCGGAGAGACGGTGACGTGTCCCTCTGCGCGATTCGTGCAATGGAAGGTGGTGTTCCGCGAAACCGATGGCGGAGGATCGCCGAATATTTCGTGGGTGAATCTGGCCTACCTGCCGAAGAACGTCGCGCCTTCGATCGACAGCATCATTGTCCAGAGCCCGGGAATTCGCGTGCAAGGTTTTGTGAGTCCCGTGGGCGGAGCCGGCGCGCCGATGCCGGTACAGCTTCGCGTTCCTCCCACCTACAATCCTTCGGGCCCTGCCGCGGCGGTGTCGTCCGAAATCCCGAAACCAGTCAAGGTAGAAATTCCGCCTCAAGGCTTTGAACAAAAGGGCTACCGCAGCGTGATGTGGTCGAGCCACGACGATAACGACGACGACTTAGCGTTCAGCGTTTACATCCGAGGCGAGGGCGAAAAGAATTGGCGGGTGCTCAAGGACAAGATTGATCAGCATTATTATTCGTGGGACGCGACGACGTTGCCCGATGGCGCGTACTACCTGAAAATTGTCGCGTCCGACGCTCCATCGAATCCCGCTGACCGGGCGCTGACCACCGAGCGCGTGAGCGATCGCTTCGACGTGGATAATACGCCGCCCGCCATCGAGCACATCAGCGCGCAGCCGGGCAGTGGCGGCCGCGGAGATGTGACGCTGACGTTTGAAGTCCACGATCCGGCAAGCACAATCGAACAAGCCGAGTACAGCCTCGATAGCAGCGACTGGAGTGTGATTTTCCCCAAGGGGTCGCTCTCGGACTCGCCGCAAGAATCCTACGAGATTGCGCTCCACAATCTTTCCGCGGGCGAGCACACGATTTCGGTTCGCGCGAGCAATCGCTACGAAAATTCAGCGAGCGCGAAGACGACGTTTACTGTCACGCGCTGACGATGCTATCCGGTCCCGATCTAGCAACGATTCGCGCGGCGCACGAACGGATCGCGCCGCAGATTCACCGCACGCTCGTACTCACGTCCTCGGCGCTCAACGACCTCACCGGCGCGCGGCTTTACTTCAAGTGCGAAAACTTCCAGAAAACGGGCTCGTTCAAAATTCGTGGAGCGACGAATGCTGTTCTCTCGCTTTCGGAAGAGGAAGCGAAACGCGGCGTCGTGACCCACTCTTCCGGCAATCACGCCGCGGCGCTGGCTCGCACGGCTGGGAAGCGCGGCATTCCGGCGTGGATCGTCATGCCGTCGAATGCACCGGAAACGAAGAAAGCAGCGGTGCGGTCTTACGGCGGGCAAATTACGGAGTGCGAGCCGACTCTTGCGGCGCGCGAGGCTACCGCGAAGGCAATTTTGGAAAAGACCGGCGCAAATCTCGTTCATCCCTACGACAATTTGCGCGTGATTGCGGGACAAGGCACAGTTGCGCTCGAGATTCTCGAACAAACTCCCGATCTCGATTTTTTGCTGGCGCCGGTGAGCGGCGGAGGCTTGCTGAGCGGTAGCGCGATTGCCGCGAAGGAATTGCGGCCGAAGATTCGCGTCATCGGATGCGAGCCGAAAAATGCGGACGACGCTTTCCGCTCGATGGAAAGCGGGAAACTCGAACCCGCCGCGAAATCGGAAACGATCGCCGATGGTTTGCGCGCGACGCTTTGCCCGCTGACATTTTCGATTCTTCGCGATCGCGTGGACGAAATCGTGACCGTGAGCGAAGCCGAAATTGTCGAGGCGATGCGGATGATCTGGGAGCGGATGAAAATCGTGATCGAGCCCTCGGCCGCGGTCGCAGCGGCTCCCGCGCTCTTAAAAAAGATCGACGCCCGCGGCAAGCGCGTGGGGATCATTCTATCCGGCGGCAATCTCGATCTTGCAAACCTGCCGTTTCACTTCTGAATCGCCTAAACGTGCGAAGCTGTCCCGCGCTCTTGCGGCGCGGTTCCAAAATTCCCCTACAGCGCTTACATATCGTCGTGCGGCTTCCAGTCTTCCGGCGGAAAATCAATCTTCCAAAAATTGGGCGCAGGCGCATCGAACGAGATCGGCACGTGGAATCCGTCCGGCACCTGTTTCGCTGCGGAAACAACGAGGCATGGAATCGTTTGCTTGGTCGCGGCATGCTCGAGAACGAATTCCGTCTGCGGGGTAAGATTTTTCGGGCACACCAGCATCGCGCCCGCAGGATTCACGCTAAGGGTAGTGACCTCCAGCATTTCTTCCCTTCCCTTGAGCATGACGTGAACGTTCGCACGGATGCGCAAGAGGACGCGCCGGCCGCGCCGCCGCTCTGCGGCAATCGTGTTCACTTGCGGCATTCCCTGAATGGCCGCGTGCGTTCGCGCGACTTCGTTTCCGGATGCGTTTCT
>PMAA01000122.1 GCA_003152355.1 Acidobacteriota bacterium
AGCGCGCCAGCTTCGAGAACAAGAAAGATAATGGCGGTGACCACCAATATCAGCGTCAGCAGAGGACCGAAATCGCCGAGCGAAGCAAAGAGACGCTGATTCAGCCGTGAGGGGCGCGCGGAGAAAGCGGCCAGGACGGGTACTTGCCCGTGATCGCCTCGCTGCGGATCGANNCCCTCCCACGTGAAGCCGCCGGTAACAATGGAGTCGAGCCAGCCTGAGCGCGACCCTACCATTCGCCGCCGGCTCGTTAACTCTCTTACAGGCATGTATTCGCGGCCGTCAATTGACATGTGAAGGCCCTTCGATTGGCTGCCATCATCGGGCCGTAGAATCGTCAAATTAATGGGGCCGAGTTCAGAATTCAGGTCATCGAGCATCTCCGAAGTCACCGGAACCGAAAACGACAGCGGAAATGATGCTCTCGGAAGCTCAACCAGCGTGACGCACCGCAGCCAGAGATCGTCGCCAATTTCCACCATTCCCGCGAATCGGCGGCGATTGCTCTCACCCCACTTTTCAAGCAAATGGTTCGTGCGTTCCGCTTCAACGTGCAACCCCGGCAACTCACTCGACTCACCGGCGATAACAGCAACCACGTCGGGCCGGGTCAACAGCGTGTAGGGATCGTCAGTCTTTCCCCGCAACGCTTCTTGCACCACCGCCGACTTGATGGCCCGTGATGCTCCCTGCAGTGCGGCGATTCTTTCCTGAACGTCGTCACGCAAAATGTGTGCGCCAAACTGCATGTAGATCAGATACAGCCCAAGCGACGCCATCGTCAGCAGCAGAACAACCGGCACCACCGCAATGAATAGATAGGCGACGATGAGCCGATTCCGCAGGCTCCAGAGAACCTTCGTGCGGACCCAGGGGACCAGGCGAAAAAGCCCGTAGGCAATTGCGAGGATGAACAGAAACCCTAAGAAGCCCGAAAATGGAATGGCAACGCCGAGGGAGGCCGCGAGCCACGAAAGAAAATACGCGACTGCAACAAGCACGGCGGCGACATCGAATGCCGACAGCCACCGCCAGAGAGCCCGCACACGAAGCATCGAGAAAGGGGACATAAGCGTTCATTCTGACGCAGACGGGCGCCTGCGCTCAACCTCTCGGCTCAACACTCGCGCTCACCCCATTCGCCTGACAGGGGCCCGCGAACAAACGCAGATTCTAGCGATTCAAAGCTTTCTGTACCCGGCTGTGGCTGCGACTGTAGAAAAAGTAAATGAACATTCCGAACGCCAGCCAGATCAAGAGGCGCAGCCATGTTGCGAGAGGCAAGGCGACCATGAGCGCGCCTGAAATCAGGATGCCCATGATCGGTACGAAAGGCACCCACGGGCATGTGAATGGCCGCACCATCTCCGGACGGCGCACCCGGAGAATCCAGATGCCCGCGCATACGATTACGAAGGCAAGAAGCGTCCCGATACTCACTAACTCGCCCAAGACCGCAATTGGAATCATCGCGGCGAAGATGGCCACGAAAATTCCCACCACGATGCTTGAAAGGTATGGAGTTCGGAACCGCGGGTGAATCTTGCTAGCCCACGGCGGAAGCAGCCCGTCGTTCGACATCGAATAAAAAACTCTCGATTGCCCCAGCAACATCACCAGCATCACTGTGCCCAGCCCGAATATCGCCCCGAGCTTTACGAGAAAACTTCCCCACCTCACGCCGGGCACGGCATCAATTCCGATAGCGACCGGGTCCGAAACGTTCAAGGCCGTGTAAGACACCACGCCGGTCAGGAGCCCCGACACGACGATATACAGAATCGTGCAAATCACCAGCGAGCCGAGAATGCCGATAGGCATATCTTTCTTTGGATTGATGGCTTCTTGCGCGGCGGTCGAAACCGCGTCAAATCCGATGTAAGCGAAGAAAATCACGGCCGCACCGCGCGCGATTCCCGACCATCCGAATTGCCCGAACGTTCCCGTGTTTGGCGGGATGAACGGATGCCAGTTCGCCGTAAAGTGGCTTGGGTTCCGGAAGAAATACACTCCCGTCACACCGATGAAAATGAGCACGATGGAAACCTTGATCATCACGATCGCGGAGTTCAAGTTTGCGGATTCCTTGATGCCGATGATGAGAACCACCGTCACCGCAATGATCGCCAGAAATGCCACGAGATCGAAATAAGCGGTCATGTGGGGCAACGAAGCCGCATCCACGCCATTCGATGCCAGCGTGTCTTTGATTCTCGATAGGTGCTCCCAGTGGCCGTTGTATTGAACCAGCGGCTCACCATATGCGCTGGTGAATTGCGGAGGGATGCGAATGCCAAAATCCTGGAGAAAGCTGAGCATGTAGCCGCTCCAGCCGGAAGCCACCGTGGCCGCGCCGAAAGCGTATTCGAGAATCAGGTCCCAACCAATGATCCAGGCGACAATCTCGCCGAGCGTGGCGTATCCGTAGGTGTAGGCCGAGCCGGCGATCGGAATCAACGAGGCGAATTCCGCGTAGCAGAGTCCCGCGAAGGCGCAAGCCGATCCCGCGAGGATGAAAGACAGGACGATCGCCGGGCCGGCGTATTTTGCAGCCGCGGCTCCGGTGAGGACAAAAATGCCGGCTCCGATAATTGCACCGATTCCAAGCGACACTAAATTCACTGGTCCGAGCGCGCGCTTCAGAGAATGCTCGCCTGTCTCCGACGCTTCGCTCATTATCGTGTTGATCGGTTTGGTGGCAAAGATCGAACCTGCCATCGAGTCCTCCAGAAAATAATTTCGGCCGGACGATGCTTCGGCCATCATGCGTTCAAATGATTCGTGCGCGCTCTTCAATTGCGCACACAAGCAAACCCAATAGCAACCATCAAACCGCGCAAGTGTACTGCGCTTTACACCTTAACAACCGACTTTCGGTGAAGTCCGCCGCAATTAGCGAGATGGGGTGCAAATGCAGACACCTACTGCCACGCTACGGACCGCCGGCACTCGCCCCAGTTGCCCTGCTATATTCCTCGACATTTTTCAGTTCCGCGCGTGCCGCACTTGTCTGGCTAGATTCAAGAATTGCACCACGCGAAGAGATGGATCGGGCGCAGCGATCAAATCGCGAATCACAGCGATCGAATCCGCTCCCGCCCGAAAGACTTCTTCGGCGTTTTCCAGGGTGATGCCGCCGATCGCGACGATCGGCTTCGAGGTCATCGAACGGACTCGGCGCACGAAATCCACTCCGACAACTGGATCAGGATCATTCTTTGTTGCCGTGGCGAAAATCGGGCCGACAGCAACGTAATCGGCCGAAGTCTGCGTCGCGGCTTCGAACTGCGCGAGGTTATGTGTTGAAATGCCAACCCATCGTTCATATCCGCACACGGCCCGAGCAGCTTCGACAGGAAGATCTTCCTGCCCGATATGCACGCCGCCCGCGCCGCACAGCGCGGCAAAATCGGCGCGATCATTGACGATGAACCGCGAACGGTCGCTCAATAGATCGGCCAGGCGAACGCAGTCTGTGTACGCGGCGAGACTCGATGCCCTTTTATTTCGATATTGAATAATTTCGACACCGCTTGAAGCCAGCGCTTCAGCGATCGAGGAGATTTCGCCTCCCGCCAGCTCTGCATCGAGAATCGCGTAAAGGCTCGGGAACATGAGCTCCGGTTTATTTCGCAGGCAGCGCCGGCGTCTTTTCCAGAAAATGTGTATCGAATTTGCCGGCCATGAAATCCGGATCGGAAAGAATTCTGAGGTGCAGCGGTATCGTTGACTTTATGCCCTCGATCACAAATCCCTCGAGGCCGCGCCGCATTCGCGCCATCGCTTCGTGCCGGGTATGCCCATGCGCGATCAATTTCGCAATCAAGGAATCGTAGTAAGGAGGAATCACGGCATCGGCGTAGGCAGCTGTGTCCACGCGGATGCCAGGGCCGCCGGGCACGCGAAACGCGGTGATCCTTCCCGCCGACGGCGCGAAAGTGTCGGGATCTTCCGCGTTAATTCTGCATTCAATCGCATGGCCGCGAAACTCCACTTTGCCGACAACATCATCGAGCCGGTCACCCGCCGCAACCCTAATTTGCGATTTGACTAGGTCAACGCCGGTGACCATTTCCGTGACGGGGTGCTCGACCTGAATCCGGGCGTTCATTTCAATGAAATAAAGTTTGCCGGACTCATCACGCAGGAACTCCACCGTGCCGGCGCTCGAATACTTGATGGCCTTGAGAGCGGCGACTACTCTTTCGCCCATTTCGCAGCGCGTCTTCGCGTCGAGAATCGGCGAAGGCGATTCTTCGATGACTTTCTGGTGGCGGCGCTGNNAGATGAATCAAGTTGCCGTGGCGATCTCCAAGAACCTGGAATTCGATGTGGCGTGGACGCGCGATCAGCTTTTCAAAATAAACGTCGGGCGAGCCGAACGCCTGCCGCGACTCCGCGCGAGCTGTCTGGAAATGGAAGATCAACTCCGCGGCGCTCGATACCACACGCATGCCGCGGCCTCCGCCGCCCTCGGCCGCCTTGATCATGATCGGATAGCCGAGTTCCGCAGCCAATACTTTGGCGGCCTCCTCATCGGGCACGATTCCATCGCTGCCGGGAATCACCGGAAGCCCCGCGTCCGCCATGGCCTTCCGAGCTTTATCTTTTTCGCCCATCAAGCGGATGTTATCGGAAGATGGTCCGATAAAAGCGATATGCGATGCTTCGCAGACTTCGGCGAAGTTTGCATTTTCGGAGAGAAATCCGTAGCCGGGATGAATCGCATCCACGTTGGTGATTTCAGCTGCGCTGATGACTTGAGGAATGTTGAGGTAGCTTTCGGCGCTGCGCGGCGGCCCAATACAGACGGCCTCATCCGCAAATCGAACGTGTAAAGCATTGCGGTCCGCTTCGGAGTAAACGGCAACCGTACGGATGCCGAGTTCCTTGCAGGCCGAAATGATGCGAAGGGCGATTTCGCCCCGGTTGGCAATCAGAAGTTTTTGAAACATCTGGCTCGGGCGCCCTCGGCTGGACGCCTATTTCTTGCGCTGCGGATGGATACCAAACAAAGCTTCGCCGTACTCGACGGGCTGGCCATTTTCGACGTAAATGCGCATGACTTCGCCGTCAACATCAGATTCAATTTCGTTCATCAATTTCATCGCTTCGATGATGCAGATCACTTGACCGGACTTGACGCGGTCGCCAACGCGCACGAACGCCTCTTCGCCGGGATTCGGTGACGCGTAGAACGTGCCAACAATTGGCGATTTGACGACGTGGAGATCATCGGGACGCGCGCTATCTCCGGCCGCTTCCCTCGCCGCCGCCGATTGAGGCGCGGACGAGGCGACCCCCGGACCCGCTATAACGATCTCTGGAGAAATTCCCGGACGAAATATTGTCGCGGTATTCTGAGAAGCCTTCTTTAATCGAACGCGAACGCCGCTGCGCTCGTACTCGAGTTCTTCGAGTCCGTGTTTGCTCATGAATGCGAGCAGGCGTTCTAGGTCCTGTAAATCGACGCCCCCAGCTTCGGTTGGGATATTGTTTCGCGCCTTCTTCGAATCCGCCATTCAGAGCTCTAGAAAGTCCTTGGGTGCGCTGGTGAGAATTTGAGCGCTTTTTAACGCCGTATCTACGTGATCCTGGACTACCATTACATCGTCCTCGATGCGTATTCCGCCGACATTTTCGACGTATACGCCGGGCTCGATGGTGACCACGTTGCCCGCCTCTAGCTTAGTCGTTTCACCGCGACCGAGCCGGGGGGCCTCGTGGACTTCAAGCCCCAAACCATGCCCTGTGCTGTGGGTGAAAAACCGCGCCAACCGGTGCCGGTGCAGAACGCGCCGGGCCGCCGAATCAACGTCCCCCGCGGTCACCCCAGGCTGCAACGCCCGGATAGCCGCCACCTGCGCTGCGAGTACCGCCCCGTACCACTCGCGAACCCGACGGGGGGCTTTCCCCACGAAGACGGTTCGCGTCATATCACTGCAATAACCGCGAAGTATAGCACCCAGGTCAAGGACGACCAATTCGTTTTTGCCGATTGGTTTATCGGTCGGCCGGGCGTGGGGCAAAGCCGATCGCGGCCCGGAAGCTACAATCGTTTCGAATGACGCCCCACTGGCGCCCATGTGCCGCATGCGGTACTCAATCTCCGCGGCAAGCTCATTTTCAAGGAGTCCCGGCCGGATGATGGGGAGAACATCCACAAAGACGGCACTCGCGAGATCCGCGGCTTGCTTCATCGCCGCAACCTCGTCCGCGTCTTTTACACCACGCAGCCCCGCAACGAGGCCTGGGTCCACGCGCCAATGGGCGAGGTGTCCGGCCGTCTTGCGCAGTGCGGCAAACTGGGAGACGGCGAGTTGCCCAGGCGAATATAGGACTGTCTTGCGAGTGCGCGCCAGCGAGAGCAGTCCTCCAGCTTCGGCAAAGAGAGACTTGCGTACGATGAGGACCTCGACGCCCGAAGTCTCTTCATTGGCCTGAATCGTGTAACGGCCGTCGGTGAGGAGCGTGGACTTGTCGGCGGTAACGATTAATAACGCGTTGCTACCCGAGAAGCCGCACAGGTAACGGATATCGGCGAGATGCGAGACGAGGATTGCGTCGGCGTTGCGCCCAGAAAAAAGAATCCGGAGCCTGTCTTGCCGGCTCCGGATTCCGTGATTGGCTAGATCCTTTTTCTTCAACCTTCGTCAACCCACAGCGACAACTCAAAGGCCCGCGTTCTCCTTCAGACACCTAGTTCGGAAGAATCCGAGGTGTCAGGAAGAAGAGTAACTCCTGGGAAGTTGAGCTGACCGTCGTGTTCTTGAATAGGTTGCCAATGACCGGGAGACTCCCGAACAGAGGAACCTGGGAGACCGCCGTTTGCTGGTTCGAAACGATGATGCCGCCGACCACAACGGTACCACCATCACTGATCGTCACCCGGGTATCTTCTTCCTGCGTGTCAATGGCCGGAATACCTTCGACGCGCGGGATGGCTTGATCGATCTGATCGTTGGTCACCTTGACGTCCATAAAGATCGTGCCTTCAGCCGTAATCTGAGGGGTGACTTCGAGCTGGAGGACGGCGTCCACGAATTGCACGGAAATGGTGTTATTCACGATGGTTTGGACTGGAATTTTCGTACCCTGCTTGACCTGGGCTTTCTGGTTATTCTGAGTGATCAATCGCGGCTTGGAAATGAGTTTGCCAACGCCCTTGGTCTCGGCCGCATCGATAACGAGGTCGAGGGCGAAGTTACGCGAAGTGAACGCGTAGGAAATACCGCTGGTCGGCGCGGACACGCCAAGACCGACGCTGAGAGGCATCTGGCTGCCGCTGGACGATCCATTGCTGACGACGAGCGGAGGAGTGGGAAGGCCCGCACCGCGGGTGATTTCACTGGTGCCGATGCCCTGGTCGCCGCCGAAGACGTTGTTACGACTGGCGGTGCCTGCAGAAAAGGCCCATTGCGTTCCGATAGCGCTGGCGAAGTTGCGGTTGGCAGCTACGACGCGCGCCTCGATCTCAACCTGTTGCGACTTGCGGTCGAGCTGGCGGAGGAGATTATCCATCACGGGCAGAACGCTCGGAATGTCGCGAATGATTACGGTGTTCGAACGCATATCCCCGATGACGTCGCCGCGCGAAGACGAGAACTTCTTCAGCGTCGCGACCATATCATCGGCCTTGGCATAGTTGAGCACGCGGGTAGTCGTGATGATGTCCGCTGCTTCAGCCTGAGCCTGCGATAGTTCGTGCGCTTCCTGAGCTTCCTTCTTAATCGTGTCGCGGGTGGCAATTCTCAGAACGTTGCCATCGAGTTGCTTTTCGAGATCGTTGTTGTGCAGAACGATGTCGAGGGCCTGATCCCACGGCACATCATCAAGAACGATGGTGAGGTTACCCTTCACGTTCGGGTCAACCACGATATTCAATCCGCTGATTTCGTGAATGAGGCGGAAGAAATCGCGGAGGTCAACATCTTTCAAGTTCACGGAGATGGGCTCGCCCGAGTACCTGCCGGAGGCCGGAGGAGTCGCGGCTTGCTGCGCATCAGCCGTTGGCTTCGTGCCATCTACGCTCGCCGGAACCGGCGCTGATACGAGCTTCTTAGTGTCGGGCTCCGAGGCCAACGCGGCGTTCGCTTGGGTCAAGCTGGCCGGTAGAACCACGGATGGCGAAGATACCGGAGCTGCGTTCTGGGTAGTGTTTACCGGCGAGGCATTCGTGTCGCCAGAGCCCTTAGCTGAGCCTTTGGTTGCGCTGCCGCCGACAAAATCAACCGTGACGGTATTGCCCTTGGCATTCACCGTGTAAGGCGCTGTTGCGCGCAGCTCAATCACAACACGGGCGACTTCGGGCGAAAATTGGGCCAAGCGAATCGCGCGCACAGGATCGAGATTGCTGGCGATGTTGCGATCCGACGTCTTTACCTGGGCTCCCGAGAAATCGAGAACGATTCTATCGGGGTGGGAGAGTCTGGAAACGTGGTAGGTCAGCGGAGCGGTACCCGTGACGTTTACCTGGGTGTCTCCGCCGTCCTGCTGGAGCTGCACATGCTCGATCCCCGCTCCAGAGGTGGTCGCCGGCTTTGTGTCCGCGACAGGAACAGCATTGGCGGATTCGGCCGGAGTTGCAGGTGGTTGCGCAATCAGCCGCACCACGCCGTCCCTGACTTCACCATTGAGCCGGACGACCGGCGCGGATGCAGCGCGCAGAGTCCCACTTGTCGAAATAAGGGCCGCCGCGAAAAGAAGGGCAAGTCCCCACCGTTGCCTTATGATCCTCATTGCTGCTCTCCTGCGCTCGCGTAGAGTCGCTTCGTAACTTCCCGCTCGACCGGNNTCGTAGAGCCGATCGCCTTCGCGGACGAAATAGGTGCGTTGCTCGGGGTTGGAGACTACTGCAATCATACCTGATTGCGACTTAATTGCCCCATCTACCCGAATTGAAGCGATCACCAATCCGGCCTTGCCCGGCGGCAAATTCGCGCCTTTTTCTTTGGAAACATTCAATAACGACTCGAAGGGATCCCTGTGACCGGTGGCGGCCGCTGGGGCCTGTCCTGCTGGCTTCGAAGCCACGGCGGAGCCGGCCTTCATAGGCGCCGCTGGAGATGTCTTGGCCTTATGAGCCGTCTTGTGCGCGGCGTTGGGCTGCTTGGCCGGCGCGCTAGTTGCCGGGACGTTGCCTGCCGCAGGCGGAGCCTGCGCGGGCAGGGTCGAGGCTAAGGCAAGCGTCATCCCAGCCACCGCAATCGTACTGGCGATCGAGTTCAAGAGTTTCATATCCCTTTATCCTGATTCCCTACCGCTTTACCGGCTGGGTAGCCGCGGGCTGTAGCTGCTGGCCCGGCTCGGTGAAAAACGTTGTGACAGTCATCGTGCCCGTTACAGATGTTCCCGGAGTGACAGGAAATTTCGTTGATCCGCCGCTCGGCGCGATCGCGTCGAACTTGAGATCGCCCACATTGATGATGCGGGAGAGACGGCTCAGCTTACCGAAGAAATCCAACATCGAAAAGTACGGTCCATCCGCTTCGAGCTCAAACGGCATCTCGAAGTGGAAGTCTTTCGACACGACCGGCTTAGTGGTAATCCTGCGCAGTGAAACGCCAGAAGTGCTGGCCGCCGTCTGAAGCATGATGATGAACTGATCCACTTGCTTGTCTTCAGGAACGATGGTCTGAAGCGTCGCGAGTTGTTTCTGCAAAGCGTCCATTTCACCTTGCAATTCAACTCGGCGCTGCTGATACACGCGCAGATTGGCAACTTCGCTCTCGAGGGGCTTCAATTGAGCTTTCGCAGCCTCAAGATCGGCGCGCACGCGCTGATTCGGAAGTCCCGGGATCCAAAGGCCAACGATTACGATGACCACCGCAAGGCCGAGATAAAAAACGGCCTGCAGAGGCAATGGCCAATCTCTGAATGGCGTCGCCATGACTCTAACTCCTGCCCCGCGGCGCAGGAACTGCGGGCGTCGCCGGAGCGCTCGCGCCTTGCACGGTTTGTGGACTCGCGATTTCTGCGGTCATTGAGAAAGCGAATGTGGTTACCGATTTCACGATGTCGTTTTCCTTGGCTTCCTTGATTTCGACTTTGTCGAAATATCCGGAGCGCTTCATCTGGGTAAGGAAGTTAGCCACAGCGTTTACGGAACTTGCCTCGCCGTCTATCGTAAGGGTATTCCCCGTCTTGGACATGTTCGTAAGCCACAGACCGTCGGTATGTGCAACGGTATTGGCGACGTTCTGAAGAAGTTCCTGTCCGCCCGCGCGTCCCTTTTGCAAAAGCTCGATTACATTGATGCGCTGTTGCAGAACAGCCTTTTGGGCTTCGAACTGTTGTACCTGCTGCTTCACCTGTTCCAAGCGCGCCCTCTCGGCTTCGAGGCGGTGAATTTGATCGTTGGTCGCGTCGAGATCCTTCTTCTGGGATGCGTAGGTGACGAACAGGAAGATGAACGCCACGACAATCGCCGCGATGAGCATGCCGATGCGAAGGGTGGCTTCGACCGGAACCGATTGTTTTGCAGCCCGTGGGCGGGTCTGACCGAGTAAGTTAATCCGGATCATGGTGTGTCAAAACTCCTCAAAGCCAGACCGACGGCGATAGCCAGCCGAGGGGCCATCTCACGGAGCTGGTTCTCGTCATAACGGTCCGGAGCGATCGCGATCTTGCGGAACGGGTACAGCTCTTCAACCGGCATCGCGAATTCTTCGCGGAGAAGATCGAGCAGGCCCGGCACGCGCGCCGTTCCACCTGCGACGACGATTCGCCGAATGTTTTCGCCGCTGGCGGTGGCGCGGAAAAAGTCAAACGTCTTCTGGATCTCCAATATCAAGATGTCCGAGACGGAACGCAGGATGGCCGTGCGCTGCTCTTCTGTGACGCCCGCATGGCTTCCGCCCATTTTGAGTTTTTCGGCGTCCTCGAAACTGAGATCCAGTTCCTTTTGAAGCGCGTCAGTGTACTGGTTTCCCCCGACCGAGACGTCGCGGGTGAACAACGGTGTGAAACCGCGCACGATATTGATGTTCATGACGCTTGCGCCCACGTTCAAAAGCGCCACAACTTGCGTCGGGTCCGGATCGTAGTTCACTTCAAAGCAGTTCTGCAAAGCGAATGCGTCAATGTCCACGACGACCGGCGTCTTCCCGGACTGCGCGAGCACGTTGGTGTGATTCAGAATTTTGTCTTTCTTCANNCGCTCATCAGCGGCATGGGAACGCGCTTTACGATGACCGAGTGGCCGGAAACCGACGTGGCAACGTCTTTGACCTTGATTTTTTGGGATTCGAATATAGCGGTGATTTTTTCCGCGACGGACGGCGCGTCCATGATGGCGCCGTCAACGACGGTGTCCTGCGCCAGAGGCTCGAGTCCGAAGCTAACAAGCTCAAATCCCGCCTTGGATCTCTTCAGCTCAACGGCTTTGACAGAACTTGAGCCTATATCGAGCCCGACCAACGATCTGACTTTTCCAAGATTAAACATCGCGCGGCCCCTCGCTCCCTGCTCCGCAATCGCGGTAAGTGCGCTCATGCTCATACCCGTGAATCGGGAAAATCAAAAATTAAAATCTGCGCTTCTAAATCGATCGTCCTGAATCCCGTTCACCGGCCCCGGCCCACACCCTACAGACCGGCATTCCCGCGCTACGTACGGTGGTACTAAGCCTACTGGTACGTGGCGCTTTTTTCGTTTATTGCATCCCAGACACTGAGTGTCAAGCAAGGTGTTCGCCTGGTGTGCTGTTGGTTAAGAGCTAACTGGAATCATTTCGGAAAGGAATCTTGGGTGTTGGCGGGCTTGCGTGACCAATTTTGACACAGTGGCGCCTCTGAGAACGCACGTGATACCTCAGATTCCGGGGTTTTTCGAGGATTCTTGAGCTTTTGTATATTTTGCCAGCCTCGGAGATGAAGTGCAGAAGCTAGCGAAATGTAGTGAGCTTGGATGGACGCGAACGAGACGGTACTACGTCATTTCTTGTCGCGTCATCGTTGTCGCGTCACTTTCTGACGGGTGGGAGATAGGGTGCAAGAGGAATTTGCAGGGAGCCTAGCTTGCCTCGTCCGCCATCGAAGACGATCACGCGGAGTTGCGCGGCGTTCGGGAGGATCGGCAAGTCCTGCTCGAGCGAGAGCCCCTGCGCCATTAATTGCTGCAGCGTGTCGACATCGAGCGCCAACGGGAATTCCCTTCGGCTCGTGCGGATGACTTTCCCCTTGTCGTCGAGCTGAAGAAACGCGAACTCGATAAGTTCGTTCCACGCGCCGTTCTTTTCTTCGAAATCAAATTGGCGGGAATCGAGAGCAATGGCCAGAGTCAATTTCGTTTCATCGTTGGACTGATTGGAAGAGACATGCGCGCGAACGCTGAGCTGCGTGGCCTCGAGCGGGCCCTTGGCGGCTTCAGATATCAGCGCCATCCGAGTGTCGGGAGCATCGCGCGATTCGCCGAAAGCGAAGTAACCTTCGCGCGCGTGCACTTGCGCGCCGGGAGCTTTCACTTTCACGCGAATCGAGTGGAAGCTGCCGTCCCATTTTACATCGCTGGGGTAAAATCCGAGTTCGTAAGTAAATTGCGAGTCGCTGATGGCGTCGCGAATCGAGCCCATGACGTCGTTGGAGCTGTAAAAGGCGCGGCCACCCGTTCTTGCCGCGAGTGTTCTCATCGGGGCGAGAGCAGTCATGTCGGAGGCCTGCACGACGCCGGAATCTTGCACGCCGCCGCCAATCAGGCCGCGGGCGTCTACGGGATAAATAGCGATGTTCGCGTTGACCAGAGCGCGCGCGGTCAATTCGAACTGGGAAGCGAACTGCGTCAGGCGGCCATCTTGGGTGCGTTCCAAGTTGTTGGACTCGATGTTGAACGGAAAATCACCGGCAACCCAGATGAGGCTCTTGCGCCCGGGGAGACCGCCGACGTGATCGGCAATCAAACGCAGCGCTTCGGTGGTTATGTCGAGGCGAGCGGGAGTTATGGCTTGCGATTCGTCTATGCCGGCGTCCTTTTCGGCCAGTGCCATTTGTATGTTCCAGCGGTTCTGAGCGGTAGTTTCGGGCGTGTCTAGATCCGAGGATAGCTTTCCGCCCTTGTAATCGTTGAGCGCCTGGACTAAGCGCGAAGCATCACTGGTGAAATCGTGCAGCACCAGGAGGTGGTCGCGAAGCATGTAGAGCGCAACGCGATCTGTGGGCTGAATTGTGCGGAGATATTTCACGATTTGGGTGCGGGCGCGAGATTGATCGAAGAACGCGGTGTTTAGCGCGTCCAGCAGAATCACGGTGACACTTGAGGGGACCGTTGCTGGGCCGCCCAGGTCGTTTGTGTAGGTGTCCGCGGGGAGAGGGTCCGCGGCATTGGGGGTCGGTTGATTCGTGTGAATGGAGAAGCTTGAGATGGGTTGGGGTTTCCTGTCGTCCCATAGCTCGAAATCGTCCTTGCCGAGACCTTGGATTGGTTTTCCGTGCTTGTCGAGGACGCTGACGTTCACTTGGACCATGCGGGTCTCCACGCGCAATGGGCGAACCCGACTCTCTTGCGTTTGCGGCGCGGGAGCGGCAGTTGGCGCTGAACTCGCTTGCGGTTCGGGAGTTGCCGCCGGGGGCGGCAGGGTTTTTTGTCCTTGCTCGCTCTGAGAAATATCTTTCGGGTATGTCGCTGCCAGCTGGGAGCGGGGACAGGTTGCGAAGCAGAGGCTGATGGTGAGAATCGCGATGGGTCGAGAGTTCACTGTTTTAGAGTTTACTCCTGGATGGGAAAGCTTGCATTCAATGGGACGCCTGCGCCGCCGCTACTTTCGCCCGGAGTCACCGATCCCAAGACGGCTCCACATTTCGCTGACTCTTTGTTTCGTCGCGTCATCCATCCGGATTTCGTCGGGCCATCGGCCAGAGTAGCCTTCGCTCGCCCACTTACGGGTGGCGTCGATTCCCATTTTCGAGCCGTAGTCCTGCATGCGCGCGGCGTGGTCGAGCGTGTCCATCGGGCCCAGGACGAATTCGACGTCGCGTTCGGGATCGATGGCGCAGAGCGCTTTCCAGACGACTTGGCGGGAATTCTGAACGTCAACATCGTGATCCACGACTACGACGACTTTCGTGAACATCGCCTGGCCGAGGGACCAAATCGCACTCATAATTTTGCGGGCGTGGCCAGGATACGATTTGCGAATGGCGACGATCATGAGATTTTGAAAGATTCCTTCGGCGGGCATCGCTACGTCAACAATTTCCGGAAATTGCATCTTCATTACTGGAAGAAAAACGCGCTCGATCGCGTGGCCCATCCAATAATCCTCTTGTGGCGGCGGACCGACAATCGTCGTGAGATAGATCGGGTCCTTGCGATGAGTGATGCAAGTTACGTGGAATGCGGGATATTTTCCTTCGAGAGAATAGAAGCCGGTGTGGTCGCCGAA
>PMAA01000253.1 GCA_003152355.1 Acidobacteriota bacterium
GCAGCCCGCGCTCCAAATTCTTGAGCACCATCGGAACGAGGCTCATGTATGTGATCTTGTATTTCGTGAATGCTTCGCGAATGTATTCCGGCCGCAGCGACCGCAAATGCACCACCGTTGCGCCGCATGTGAACGGTCCGATAAAACCCACCATGAAATCAATCGCGTGATTCGTCGGCAAAATGCTCAAGTAGCGCACACCCGGCCAAAACGGATAAAGCGAAGTCAGCGCGACGCACTGCTCGAGATAATTTTCGTGCGTCAGGACGCAGCCCTTCGGTCGCCCGCCAGTGCCGGACGAATAAACGATGCACGCAGGGTCGTGTCTCTCACGCGAGAAAAAGTCCGCGTCACCCTTTCCCTTGCTGTCCTCCCAACGATGAGCGCCGTAAATCTCGGTACTTGCAGGAGCTTCGGTCACCAAAACAGTTTTGGTGCGCAATGTCCCGAACTCGGATGATTGCGCCATGGCCCTCCACAAATGGTATTCGGCGATGAGTACTTCAGCTTTCGAGTGCGCGAGCAATTGCAATTGTTCAGCCGGCGTCAATTTGTAGTCGATCGGAACGAGCACGCCGCCGCAATAGAAGATCGCATAGGCCGAAATCAGCCATTTCGACTGATTCGTCATGATGATGGCGGCGCGCCCGCCGGGGCGAAATGCCGAATCCTGCAGCCAGCGCACCAGGGGCAGCGCTGCTTCTTTGAATTGCCGGTAGCTCAGCCGGCAATTCTCTCTGTCGCGATCCGCTTCGATCAGGCAGATTTCGTCCGGCCAGCGCTCAAGCGCGTCACACAGCGCCGCACCAAGACAGGAATAACGGCTGAGGTCGAGCATCAGAGGCGGGCTTGAATGCGCTCCGCGAGCGTCCGGAAATCGCTCACGCCCTGCAATTCATAATCCGGCAATTCCACGTGAAAATGATTTTCGAGCCGCGTCAGAAGATCGAGCGTCTGAAGACTATTGATGCCGAGCTTCTTGAAAAAGTCGTCGTCGGGGCTCAGCCGCTCGCGCGGAACTTTGAAATGCTGTGCTGCGAGCGTGAGAATTTGCTCCGTGGTTTCCTGGAGATTAGGCATCGTTCTTCAGCCTCAAATGGCCGCCGTTTACGGCAGATACGGCAGCGCGTCCGTGGACTCGACGAACTTCTTCAACCCGGCTTCGACTTCCGGCCGCACAAACAATTCGCAAAACGTTTCTATTTCGCGCCGCAGTTCCGCTTCCGGGATATGTTTGATAAATCTTTTCGCGGCAGTCGCCGTCTCGCGGTCGAATTTAGCGAGCTGCGCCGCAGTTGATCGCGCGACGTTCAACGCTTCGCCCTCCCCCGTCACCTGGCTCACAAGCCCTACGCTTTGTGCTTTTGCGACATTGAAGCTGCGCCCGGTCAGAAGCAAATCGCGCACAACGGCATTTCCAAGATCGCGCTTCAGCCGTGGAATTCCGCCGAATCCGGGAATTAATCCGAGGCGCAATTCCGGAAAACAGAAGCGCGCCATCTTGTCGGCGATAATGATGTCGCACGTGAGCGCCAGTTCCAATCCGCCGCCAAACGTTACGCCGTGCACAGCGGCGATCGTCGTGATCGGCGCCGCGTCAATCTCGTTCATCACCCGATGAATCCGTTCAAGAAAATCTCGTACGCCCTCAAGCCGCTTTTCAGGCGACAGTGCCTGCATCCTCTCGTACAATTCCCGCAAATCAGCGCCCGCGCAAAAGCTGCCAGGCAATTTGCTGTAAATAATCAGCGCGTGCGTCGTTTCATCGAGCGACGCGAGCAGTATGCTCAGGCGTTCAAGCTCGAGAAGCGTCTCCGAGCCGATTTCGTTTCCGGGCTCGCGATGCAGCGCGAGTTCGACTGTTCCGTTCGCCGTCGTCCACGAAAGCGTTTTGCCTTGAAATTCCTTCATATCTGTGGCTTTCGATAGATATCTTCGATGGCCGGCCGCAGCCGTTCGATGATCGCGTCCCTCTTCAGTTTACCATTGGTGGTCAGCAACCCATTCTCGACCGAGAACGCCTCGGGCGCGACGCAAAACGCGCGAATCTGGCGATAATGCGGCAGGCCGCTATTGGCGCGATCGAGCGCCGATTGAAGATCCGGCGCAGCCAGGCCGTTGCCGTTTGCGGCTGAAAAGACCGCAGCGAGAAAACTTCGATCGTTGCCAACAAGCATCACGTGATCGGCCGCAGGCATAAGCGCTCGCAGATTCTCTTCGATCGGTTCAGGGGGAACTTTGTGCCCTGAATTCAAAACGATGAGATTCTTCACGCGTCCCACGATCCGCCAATTGCCGTCCGCGCGCCGCTCCCCCTGATCTCCCGTATGGAACCAGCCGTCGCGCAAAGCTTCCGCTGTCGCGTCCGGTCGATTCCAATAGCCGGGAAAAACATTCGGACCGCGTACGAGAATTTCTTCGTTCTCGCCAACCTTCATTTCGATTCCCGGAATCGCAGCTCCGATGCAACCAGGAACCGGATGACGCGGGTCGTCGAGAGTGCAAATGCCCGTGGTTTCGGTCAGCCCGTACACCTGCAAGACCGGAATTCCTATCATCATAAAGAACAACTGCGTATCCACCGCCAGCGGAGCAGAGCCGCAAATCAGCGCTTTCAGATTCACGCCGATTGTCGTGCGAATCTTTCGAAACATAATTGCATCGGCAAGAGAGAGCCACGCGCCATCGCCAAAACGCACTTTACCGCTCTGCTCCCGGGCGTAAGCAGCCTTGGCGCGCGCGAAGAGCGACGCCGCGAATCCGCCTCGATCCGAAATCTGCGCTTCGATCTTCGTGCGAATGCGCTCGAGCAATATCGGAACGTTGATAAAGTAATCTGGCGTAGCTACTTTCATTTCGTCGGCCAGCCGCTTCAGATCCATCGAAAGCAGAAGAATGCTGTTCCTGCTGAGCGCCGTCAGCATCACAAGCCACGAAGCCGCCAGGCTCATCGGCCCGTAATGAAAAATGCGATCCGGCCGCGATTGCCTCGGATAGAGCGCCATCAATTCATCGAGACGCGCATTCGTGCAGGGAATGATGTGGTTCACTCCGCGCACGTTGAGCATGACGCCCTTCGGCTCGCCCGAAGTTCCGGACGTATAAATAATCGTGACGGCGTCATCGTCCGCGAGTGTCACAGGCGGGCTCGCGTCGTTGCCAGCGGTCGCAAAAACATCGTCGAAAAGCGCCGTTGCCGGCGATTGCGGCCAGATGCACGTAATCGAATCGCGCAACGCCGCATCGGAGCAGAGCAGCCGCGCTGGCGCGCAATCTTTCATCATCCCCACAAGCTCGGTGGGAACCTGCCGCGCATAAAGCGGCACAACAATAATTCCCTCAGCCATCAAGGCAAGATCAACCGCGGTCCAGCGAATGCTATTCGGCCCGAGAAGCGCGCAGCGATCGCCTTTTTTCAGCCCGCTGCCTTGGACATATGCCCGCGCCTTCGCCATGAGCTCGAGCAATTGCTTGCCGGAAGCTGTCTCAAGCCGATCGGTGTGAATCTCCTGCATTACGGGCGCGTCGCCCGCATTTTTCAATCTTTCGAGAAGTGTTTCGAGGAAGTTCATCGAGTCAGGCAGCTCCGCTCAAGCGTGTGCCGTCGCCAATTGTTCCAGTTGCGGGCTCATGGGCGGCAAGTATTCTTCCCAACTTCGCGCGCCGCCTCGAATCGGAAATTCCGGATAACGCTGCGCTAAGTGTGCTTCAAGATAAGTTCCCATGCGCGCCATGAGCTGCAAATTCCGAACCACCGTCGCCGCCAGGGCCTCCCGAATGGCTTCGCTGTCTTTATCGAGCCGCTCGAGAATCACGACCAGCTTTTCTTCGAGGTCAGGATCGTCCACGCGAAGCAATAGATGATCGTGGCCGCGCTCGTGCATGATATTCCGAATCCGCTCGTCCATTGTGATCCCTGCGGAAACGACGCCCGCCGGCATGGACGTGACGATGGCGTGATAGCGCGATGAAACCATGCGATCGCAACACCGCAGCACGCTGACAAGTTCGTACATGTTGTAGCGCTCGGAAGAAAAAATCGGGGCGCCGCCAAGCTGCTCGCTCACCCGCTCGCACGAACGCGTGTCGAGCGCTTCCATCGCGACGAGAATTGTGAACATCGGTCGCGTCTTTGTGTACCTCTTGACCGCGCCGCTGATTCCCGAAAGATATTTCTCGTAAGCCGCGTTCACGTCCGCGCCCGATCGATGAAAATACAGCGACCGGTAATGGCTTTCTTTGTAGGCTCCCGCCACCGCATGTGAAATCCACTTCGAAATGGACGGCTTCACGGGCCACCAGAACGGATGAATCGGGCAGACGGCAAGCACCGGCATTCGCCCGTCCCACCCGGCGTCGCGCAGCGCCTTCTCTCCGTATTCCGGGCCGTGCGGTTCAAACGTCCACGCGGTATCCGTTCCAAGCTCTGTCGAAACACCGAGTTTTCCGAGCACGTCTTGCGATTCCGGATTTCGCGTGATGATCAGCGAATCGGCGCAATATCGCTTGCACATCTTTCGCAGCAGCGGATCCATCTCGCCGGCTTCCGCGCCGTAGCCGACGCTTAACTTGTTCTGCGCGGAAGCGATGCCCAGCGAGCCAATGATCATTGTCGTCAGCGCATTCGCGAATTTGCTCTTGAACATCGATCCTTCGCACGCAATCACGCCGTCATGCTGCGGCACTTCGCGAAAGAGAAATGGCGGAAAGACGTCAGGCAAATAGACCTGCCGCGCGTCGCCGAAATAGCCGCGCGAGTTCTCGAAGCTCTGCGTCATCACGGAAAGATCGAGATTTTCCGCGCCCAGCACCTGCCGCACCTGCCGCAGTATCTCCTCCACGCGTACGTCCGAGCCCGTGTTCCGCGTGCCGTTGTAACCCGCGAAAAGCAGCTTCAACTTGTCGCCCGGACGCCAACTTCGGCCCGCTCCAAGCATCCACGTGAGCTTTTCAAGCTCGATAATGCCACTCACCCACGCCTCGAGTAGCACGTCGGTCATGATCGGGTATCCCTTGACTCCTTACTTGGAGCGGCAGCCGACGCCGTTTTCGCCGTGTTGGCAGCGCTCGGCCAATCTCGATAGCTATACTGGAAATTGCTTTCGCGGCTGAAGCGCATCAGTTCGTAGCAATATTTCGAGAACGGTGCCGGCTTGCGCCCAAGCTCCGCCACCACGCGCGAATTGTCGAAAACTGTATTCCAAAGCAGATACGGAAAGAAAACTTTCAGCAACGTCGCAACGCCGCCGAGCTTGCCCGAACGCCGCGCAAGCGAATTGATCATTCGCGTCGAGGACTTCTCGAGGCCGGGCATAAATATCGGCCCGCGCCTGCCCTGCGCGCTCGCCAGCGCCTCCGTAAGTTGTTGAAACGTCTCAGCATCCGTCCCTGACGAAAGATGATAAATCTCGTGCAGCGGTTTTTCTTTCAGATGCAGCGTCGAAATCGCGTCGGCCACGTAATCAACCGGCACAATGTCGAGCCGATCACCCGGCCGGAAGGGAAGCACCGGCAGGCCCGCAAGAAATACGAACGCGCGCACCATGTCGAATTGCGTCGTCTCCGCTCGCCGACTATCGCCAAGGACGATGCTCGGCCGCAAAAAAAGCTTCGAAACATCGGGCAACAGCTCCCGACCCATGTGCTCGCAGAATTTTTTCGTGCGCGCGTAAGGATCGTAATCCGAACGATCCCAGTCAATCGCAGTGTCTTCCTCAACTACCTCATTGCTCCGCATCCCAGCGACAGCAACGGTGCTCACATGGCTGAACCGCCGCAGACCGTGATCGGTGTTCGCGCGCGAGGCAAGCTCGATCACTTGGAGCGTGCCGCGCAAATTCACATTCAGGCACGCCTTTTCGGATTTGCGATTAAGCGAGGCGGCGCAATGAACAACGGAATCTGTGGTTTTGACGAGGCGCTGATAGTCGTCGTCTTCGAGTCCAAATTTTGAACCCGTCAAATCGCCACGAAAAAACGCAATTCGCTGATCGAGCAGTTCGCGGAACCGCGGAAAATCAATATGAATCTGAATTGCGCGCCAAAGCCGCTCGCGCGCTTCGTTCGCATCGCGCGCGCGGACAAGCAGATTTATATTCTCCGAGGAATTCTCCAGGAGATTCGCCAGAACATGCGCGCCGATGTAGCCGGTCGAGCCGGTCAGGAAGATGGCCACGGTGTTTGGGTGTTCAGGACGCTGCCGGAGCTGCTCGCGTCGCTTCCGCTGCGCCCGTGCCCGTCTCCGGCGTGTCGCCGAGCGGCACGCTGCGACGCGGTTGCGCCTCTGGGGCGCGTCCTTCGATGAGAGGATAGCACCACTTCCGCAGCGCCGGAATGTGCACGTTGATCCAATAATCCCACCAATCGAGCGAACCAGCGTTGTAGCCGAAATCAGCGCGTTCTTCTTCCGGCAACGCCACCGCCAGCCGCTCGATGTTCGACGCTTCGAAAATATGATCGTTGTGCAGAATGAATGGCTCGAATAGCGCGATTAATTTGATCACCTTGTCGAGTTCGCGTTCTTGCCGGGCGAGCGGCGGCTTCACGAATGGAATCGGCTCAACGCTGCGGTTGATCGCCTGCACGATAGCCTTCTGCGCAGGCGCCGATAATTTCTCATATCGAGCTTTCGACACGGGAATCGCATCGAATTTTATTTTCATGCGATGTCCAAGGCCATTTTGCGCGCGGTAATATTTGCGATGGCCGAGCCCGGTCAGCTCGATCGAGCGCCGCATGTTGCACGGATTCGTCACCGACGATGCAATTTGATAGACCGGCGCGTGGAATTTCTGAACGAGCGCCGCCGCAACCAGCGTCATGCCCCGGCAAACGAGATCCACGGGCACGATGTCGAGGCATTT
This sequence comes from Acidobacteriota bacterium, assembly GCA_003152355.1. Classification (GTDB taxonomy): domain Bacteria; phylum Acidobacteriota; class Terriglobia; order Acidiferrales; family UBA7541; genus Palsa-147. The sequence continues at coordinate 6,864 of PMAA01000253.1, forward strand.
GCGCTCATTCGTCGGCAGTTGCCGGAAATATGTTCCAAGCAAATAGGAAAGCGACGCCGAAGTGTTGATCCCTTCGTTCCATCCGAGAAACGGTTTTTCGATTGACGACTCGACAATCGCCGGCCGAACGAGCGCGATGGGAATTTGAGGCGAGGTGGCCATGAACTTCTGGATCAGCGATTCCGCAAGGCCCTTCGTCAGTGTGTAAGTATTCGGCCAGCCCAACTCATTCGCGCGCCGCGTGCCGGCCGCTGTCATTTGCTGCCGAATCCAGCGCGTCCGGTTCTTGCGTACCTGATTATCGAGCGCCACGCCGTGCAAATCTTTTGCGGCGTGCTCGCTCGCGAGCGCCTGGCGGCGCAATTCCGCGGTTAACTCAGCGCTTTCGGCGCGCGCTTCCGTCTCTCGAATCAATTCTTCGAGCGCGCGCATTTCCGTTTCGGCGTCGTAATCTTTCAAGCCCGCAGGTGTGTAGTTCGGCTTGATCTCTTCGAGGATGCGTCCGTCGCGCTTGCCCGCAACGTAGCACGTCGAAAGATGCAGCAGCGAGCCATGCCGGCAGGTCTCAAGAAAATTCAACACGTTCGCAACCGCGAAGACATTCGAGGAAAGCGCGTCCCGCAAATCCGGATTGAAATCCGTCAATCCAGAGGAATTGACGATCACGTCGAGCTTCGCGGCCAGCTCCGCGGCGATTTCGGGCGATAGCCCCAGTCCCGGCTTTGTCACATCGCCTTCGACCACTTGCACGCGCATGCGAAGAAATTCCGCAAGCCGCGCGCCGTGCTGGTCCGCGAGCGGGCCAAAGACGGGCGACTCTTCCACAATTTTCTGAAATCGCGCCAGCGAAGTCTGAGACCGATTCCTCCGGATGAGAACGTAGACTTTCCGAATCTCGGGTAGATCGTGAAGTAGATTTGCAATCCAGACCTTTCCGATAAAGCCAGTCGCTCCAATCAGCAAGATGCTTTTGCCCGCGAGCGACTCGCGCACCGAAAGTCTTGGAATCCCAGGGCGGCCCGGAAAGTGAACGACGGCGGCGTCAACTTTCGCGGACTCCCGGCGACCGGGCCGGATTGCTCTCTCGAGAATTTCCGGACGCTTGCTATAGCCGAGATCTTCAGCCAATTTCTCCTGGCTGATTCGCCCGTCCGGCCGGTGGCCTATCAGCTTCGCGAGCGGCCCGCGCGGACGAATCACCGGATCGAGAAGCCGCCCAGTCGCCATCCCGTCGCGAAATTCTAGCCGGTTCGCGATCAAACTCTCTACGCCAAGATACTCGGCCAGCGGCGCCATGATGTGATCGAGCCCCTGGCTGACGAGAACGATGCGCTCGCCTCTCGCGATCGCCTCGTTCAGTTTTGCGACGCCTTCCGGTTTCAGCCGCGGCTTGAAGACGTATTCGAAATATTCCTGGCCAAGCAGTTCCAGCCGGTCGCGGCTGACGCCTCTCAGCACCGTGTGCAGCAGCCGAGTGGCGCCCACTCTGTGCGTTGCATAAATAATAGGCCGCGCCACCGCGAGCACACCCATCGTGCCGCGCCGCGCCCAGCGTTCAAGAAAGCTCTGTGCGTTCCACGCGAAAAATCCCACCGGGCGGACCGCCGTAAGGTTCAGAAGGCTGCCTTCGACGCGCCAGTAGGTATAAGGGCGGGAATCGGCCCTAGCAGCGCCAGGGTTGCGGCCGTTCGTTGAGTTGGATCGGGACGATGTTCCCATTACCAGGTCAGTCCGGCTGAATGCAATGTACGCCTATGGATACGCAGAAACTAACATTCTACCAGTAGGCAATCAAGGGAGCGAGCGTCTGCGAAGCCCTCGCCTAAGTTATTGCCTAGCATCGACTTAGAAGTACGCCTTCGAGGCACTGCAGGCCATCGTCCGCTATCCCCGAATCACCGCGCGGATCTTCGGCGAGCCCGTAACTGCCGACTGCATCTCAGGGGACTTACTGATCGTGTCGAGAACCGCTCTGGTTACCTTACCATCCATCTCAGCCGCACTCCGAATTTCCACTGGGTAGCGCACCACGTATTCGAGGCCCGTATCTCCGAATCGAAGTTGTCCTTCAGGCGATGGCGCCCTCATTCGAACATCAATTCGGCGCTCGACCGATCCGAACTGCCTTTCGATTTCCTGACGGTAATGCTCGTAGACCGAACTCACAGCGGCCATCAATTTGTCTTGCGCGGCCTGATGATTGGTTCCCGGCGCCATTGAAATCGCCACTTCGTGCCACGTGTATTCCGTGCCCGGGAGCTGCTTGAACAGAGGCGTGGTCGCCTGAAACAGCACCGAGTTCGAAAATACGACGATCCGGCCCGTGGGATAAAGGTCCACGTTCGTTCCAGCCAATTCCATCAAGTACATGCGGACGATGCCAATATCAATTACATCTCCGGTGACGCCCGCGATCGAGATGCGGTCGCCGACGTTGATGCCATACCGCCCGACCACGAAGAAATATGCCGCGACGGACAAGATCACGGCTTGCAGAGCGACAGCAATGCCGGCAGTGATGAATCCGGCGAATGTCGCGAGCGAACTGAATTCGCTGACGAATCCGAGCAGCAGTACAATGACCACAAGAAATCCGGTCACGAACCGCCGTATCGTGAGAAATTGCCGCCGCCTGCGCTCGTCCTTTATGTAGCGGAACGTCATCCGGCGCCACACGTCTGACAGGATCATCAGAAGTGCCAGCGCGATTCCGATGACGAGCGCGCGCGCCAGCACCGTGCGCAATACCGTCTTGTACTCGCTCGAGATCGATTGCCGCCATTCGAGCAGGTTCGAGCGGCTCTGATCGAGGAGAATGATTTCCTGGCTCAGCGGAAGCGTGGCGCTCGTAATACGCTTGAATCTTTCGGTGAGTTCTTCAAATGCTTTCTTGTCCGCGTCCAACTGCGCCGGAGTTGTTGATGGAGGCTGGTTCGCCCGATTCTGTCCCTGCTGGATCGTGTCTTTCAGCTCGGCCAGCAGGGGCTGACGAAGACTGGTGACGGTGGCGCGCAATTTCAGAGTTTGCGCGATGAGCTGGTCGATCGAATGCATGTCCGTGAGTTCGGTGTACACCAGCTCTGTCTGCTTGATGAGCCCTGCGGGATTCTGTTGCACGGCTTGCTGGCTGCTCGAATTCACGACGGAATTTTGCCCTTTCGCCGTGCTCGCCAGTTCGGGAATCGTTCGTTGAAGTTCCGTGATGCTCCCGAGCAATCCCACCGTTGCGCCTTCGCCACTGCTTCCGACAAACGACGACATTTTTTGGACCGCATCCTGAATCGTTTTGTTCAGCTCGATCTCGCCTTGCAGCCTGTCTCGTTGCGAAGTCAGTGTGGCCAGATTGCGCCTCGATGCAGTTGCGATCTGCTTGTTGACCGTATCCAATTGAGTCTCAAGTGCCGCGATGCGTGCGGAAATATCACTCGCCATCTTGGCGTAGTCTGTCTGTCCGGTTGGAGGCGCCGCTTGGGTCGATCCGCCACTCGTATCTGCCGTGATCAGAATGGCCTCAGCCTTTGCCGCCTGAAAAGCGAGTTGCGTCGTCTCCAGGGCCAGGCTGCGCGCGTTGTCGTGGTAGATCGCGTCGCTCGGCTGTCCGCTCGAAGGTAAGCCTGAGCTGGCGGCTCGATACCAACTGATGACGGCATCCAGATGCTGGAGAATCGCGGTGCCGCTCAATTGACCGGACGTTTGCGCTATCAATGTGGGCGTTAGCAGAGCGGAAAGAAGAAATCCTATTGCGATCATCCGCCGGTGTCGCTGAATCGTCCGCGTTTCACTCATCATTTCCGTGAATATCCCCTTGGAGGGTTGGATGAAGATTTAGAGCCATTGGTGGCGCGTTTAAAAACACTATAAGCCATGTGTGCGAGCGCTGCACTGGGGGAAAGTAATCGCGACAAGTGTCGCGCACTCATCATTTTTTGTTTATCTCTCGTAGCGAAATAAGGGGTTGGGCTGGTGCACTTACAGGACGCGTGTTGTTCTCGGGGCCACACAGAGATTCCTTGTCTTCGGTTACGGACGGACTATGTTCTGGACTGAATGGATATATTAAGTTCTAATCTCGACAATGCACACTTCTGGACTCTCTGATCCGGCGGCTCGAGACGAAAATCGTCTCAAGCAGCTATTTTGGCCGACCATCCGGACGGCAAATGACGTGGACTATCTCGGAGCGGCGGGCTATTGGATCTGCACGGTAGTCGCACTCTTCGCTGTCGTCGGCCTCCTTGGACAGAGCCATCCATTCCTCGCCGTACTCTTGTTCCTGTTCTTTTATCTGGGCGGCGTTGGCGTGCGCGAGCGAAGCCGGTATGCTGCCGCCGCAGTCTTTCTCGCGTACGTCGCGGATATGTTGGGCTCGGGCCCGGGCGTTCTCAGGGTATTTCTGGCCGCTTTACTGCTTTCCAATCTGCGTGCCACGTGGATTGCGTCGCGCTGGAAGCCCGACTCTGAAGATGCTGTCCCGCCCCCGCGCTTCAACGAGACGTTGACCGATAAAATTGCGGATCAACTGCCGATGTGGCTTTGGCCGAAAGTACGTGTGTTTTATTACGCGCTCTCTGTAATTGTGATGGTCCTGCTCGTGGCCGGCGACATCGCGCTTTTTTTCCATTGGCACTAATAATTTCGAAGCCCAGTATCAATCCGATTTGCGAATCCAGGTGCGATCAGTGCGAATATCGAAACTGATAAGTCGCGCCGGTCGGACCATCGACCGGCCGCGTGTTGTAAATCAAAATGTAATTCAGATGATCTGCATCGAGAGGATAGCCGATTCCGTTCGGATACGGATAGGGAACGAGCGTATGGAAGGGCAGCGGTGAGACTGTGTCGCCAAATGCCGCGTAAAAATCCATATCCTTTGCGAAGCCGTCGGCATAAAAGAAATAATCGCGCGTCCAATTTGCAGGAACCGGCGGCAGCTTCGACGGATCGAAATTCACTGATACCTCATCGCCTGAGCCGAATATGACGTACTTATTATCCGACGCCGCGACTAATTCTTTTACGTCGCCGTAGCGCGTGTAATAGCCGGCTTGTCGCGTGTACGGCCCTGTCGCACTTACATTCTCGTAAATGTAATGAATGTCGTTCTTCGGGTTGCCTTCGACCACTTGCGGATATCCGCGGAATCCGAGTCGCGCATCGGCTAAGGGAACTTCGCTCGTTTTGAATGGAATTTCCGGTGACGAATTGTCAATCCGGATTCGATCCCAATATATCTTCAGATTCGTGACGATGCGAATCCGCCGCGTGCCCGCCGGCAACTTGTCCGTCAAGTCGGCCACCATCGTGCGCGCCAGCCCGGCAGGGAAGCCCATGTCGTCAACCACGCGTGTCCATCTGCCTGAACCGTCCTGCGCTTCAACGTATGGCGCGATGGGTTGAATCCCCGCCTGCCACGCGGCGTACATCGAGTTCGCCGTGAAGTAATCCGTGAAGCCGTCGAGTAGAAGTCGCAGCGGCCGCGACGCGTTCCACTCGCCGAGGTCGAGTTCGAGCGTATGCATCGCTGCAAATCCCTGGTATGGCGCGCTCGCAAAATCGGCGACGTATTTCCGATCGCGTTCGAGCAGCAGCGGCAGAACATCGCGCCCGTGATCGTCCCAGGCACCGGCCGGCGCGTGCGCGTTGTGGCTCGCGATCACTTTGAATTCCGGGAATGGTGGATTGCTCGCGAAGCGCTCGTTCGGATATACCTCGACGTCCGAAGGATGGTCAATTGCAAGCAGACGGACGCGGTCAAGATAATCCAACTCTTCCATCGGCTCGAGCATTCGGAAACTAATCTTGCCGTCGCGCAGCGCCACTTGCGATCCATTCACTTTGAGATATTCATCCGGATCCGGCACGTCGCGCTGGCCCGGTGCGATCCAATGGCCCACAATTCCCGGCCCGATCATGTCGGCGAGAAATTCGTAGCGGCTGCCGTTCCATACAAAAACGATCGGGCACGAGCTGCCGCGGCGATCGATCTCTGTGATTTCCTTGCGCGATCCGCCGGCAACGTGAATTTCATCCTGCAGCACGCCCGTCGGCCAAAGCAGCCGAACCACATCGGCTTCTGTCTCCGCGCCAAGGCCCGCGTGAATCTCTGCGGGCCCCTGGCTGAGATATCCCGACGCGCCAATCACTTCAAATTTCTGCCGCATCGCGCCGGCGAACACTTCCACCTTCGTGCCGATCGCGCTTTTGTTGTCGTTTGTGCCTTGGAGCGACAATCGCAGCCAATGATTTTTGTTGCCGCCAGTATTTTGCAGCAGCACTGGCGCGGCATTCATTTGCGTAATCAGCAAGTCCATGCCACCATCGCCGTCGTAGTCGAAGGGAACTACCGCACGAGGATGCGAGAGCGCAATTTTGTCGAGCCCGACTTCTTTCGTCACATTTCGAAATCCCGCCGGTCCTTCATTGCGAATCAGCGCGATCTTTCCGCCCGATGCGTCTTCGCCGACAGCGACGAGATCAATCCAGCCGTCGTTGTCGTAATCAATCGCGGCCACACCCCACGCTTGCGTCCAATCGAGCTTCGGCAGAGCGACTGGCTCGAATCGCTTTCCGTTCATGTTGCGCCAGAGCGTGACAGCGGGCGCAGAAGGATGTGTGAACGCGACATCCATCCAGCCATCCTTGTCGAAATCAAGGACGGCAACGCCATTGCTCGCGGCAGGCATTCCACTGCCCCACGGCTGGCTCGCTTTGAATTGGCCTTCGCGAGGATTTAAGAGCACCGACGGCGGATTGGACGGGCTCGTCTCAACGAAATCAATCGCGCGATCGTTGTTGATGTCGCTCACGGTGACGCCGCTCGCCGCGATCCCAAGCCCCGATTCCGCGCTCCAATTCGTAAACGTGCCATTCCCGTCATTGCGCCACAGCTCGCTCCGTTTCGTGGGCGCGTCGGATGGCGCACGTTGCGTCGGAGCGCTCGTCACGTAAAGATCCAAATCGCCGTCGTGGTCGTAGTCCACAAACGTCATTCCGCGGGCCGAAATCGTCGAATGAATTCCCGCCGTCTCCGTGACGTCGCGAAACGTACCGTCGCCCTGATTTCGATAGAGCGCGATGTGCCCGTTGAACCCGATGGCGAGATCGGCGTGCCCATCGTTGTCGTAGTCGCCCGCGGCGCAATTTACAGCGCCCGACATCGCAAGCCCAACGCTCTTCGTCACATCCTTGAACTGGCCCTTGCCGTCATTGCGATAAAACGCGGACTGCCCATCGCCCGTCGCATTCGTTAGAAAAATGTCAGGCTGCCCATTGCCATCGAAATCGAAAACACATTCGGCGGAGTCGGCCGCCGTGTTCGGCGCAGAGCCTGCGCTACTCGAAGCCGGCAGCCCCGCTGCCTGATTAGCGGCTTCGAAATGAACCGGAATCGCTGCAGCGACCGCCATCGCCGGTGAAACAATGCTCTCAGCCAGCGAATATTTGCCTTGTTCGCCATAAATCAAGCTCATCGGCGCGCCGAGCTTGCTGGCGTTGAGCCGCTGGAAGCGCTCGAGATGAATTTTTGCGCTCGCCGTGTCGCCGCTGCGCTGGTATGCCTGCGCCATTCCGAATTCTGCCGACAGATGAAATGGATTGATTTCGATCGCCTTTTGAAATTCGGCGATCGCCTTGGCGTATTCGTGGAGTTGGGAATTCAGCAGGCCGATAAAATAGTGCGTGTCGGCATCGTCCGGATCAATCGCCGCAACCTTCTCGAAATTCGCCACCGCCACTTCGGCATTTCCGATCGATTTCTCCAAAAGCCCGAGGTTGTACCAAGTGTGCGCATCGCCCGGTTGCGATTTTGCTGCTTCAGTCAAAATCGCGCGCGCATCATCCGAGCGCTGCATATTCAGCAGCGCAATACCCTGATTTAATCGCGGCACGTAATTCTTCGGATCCGCGGCAGAGGCCTCCTCAAAGCACTTCAGCCCATCCTGCGGCCGCTGCTGGTCCATATAGGCGATGCCGAGATTGTTCAGCCGCAACGCTTCAAGAGTTTTCGCCTTCCCGCTCGCAGACGACTGCGCGAGCTCAGCTGCATGTTCGCGCGGCAGAAGCCACGGCGATGCAAACAATCCCGCCGTGCCGGCCGCAAGCGCCAGCCACAACAGCCGACTTTTATTGAGCATTCCTATTTCCTTCGCAGGGGTTGCGCCGCGGATTGGCCGGCGCCTTCTTTGATGGTGATGATCTGATCGGCATGCACATTAGTCATTCTGTCGCTCTTGCCGCTCGGCCAGCGCACTTCAATCGTATCCGCTTTCTCGTGCGCGCCGAGGCCAAAGGTTAGCACAAGCTCGCTCGAGGAGAGATAGCTCGATCCGCTTCGCAACATCTCGCTCTGCGTGTCGGAGCCGGCAGCCAGCTTCACGACCGCGCCGATTCCATCGCGGTTCGAACTCGTTCCCACAAGCTTGATGCGCAGCCGGTGATTCGTTGCGCCCACATTATGGAAGAGAAACGCCGCGCCGCCGTTCGTCGAGATCGCAATGTCGGGCGCGCCGTCGTTATCAATGTCGCCGTACGCCGCTCCACGCGCCACGCGCGGCGCCGCGAATTGCGCGCCCATCGACGTCGTCACTTCCTCAAATTTCCCATTGCCGAGATTACGGAACAAATGCGGCGGCTCGGCGTAACGCACGCGATTCTGAATTCTCTCGATGCCATCCTCGATGTGCCCATTGTTGAGAAAAATGTCGAGCCAGCCGTCGAGATCGTAATCGAAGAAAAAGCAGCCGAAGCCAAGCGTCAGCAGGCTCGCGCGCCCAATCCCCGTCGGCGCAGCTTCGTCTACGAACAAGCCATTTCGTTCGTTGTGATAGAGCGCAGCCATCTGATTCGAAAAATTCGTAATCAGCAGGCTCGGATATCCGATGTGATCGTAATCGGCCGCATCGATGCCCATGCCCGCGCGCGCCACGCCATCCTCATTGAACCCGATTCCCGCGGCGACACCCTTCTCCGTGAACGTGCCGTTGCCGTTGTTGATGTAAAGTTTGTTCGGTTGCGTGTCGTTGCTGAAGGCGATGTCCGGCCAGCCATCCTGATTCGCATCGAGGATCGCAACGCCCAGCGACTTCGATGTCGCATCGCCGAGTCCCGCTTTTTTCGTAACGTCCTCAAACGTTCCGTCTCCGCGATTGTGCCAAAGCCGCACCGACGCACCCTTGTAAGCTTCCGGCGTGCAATATGATTTCGTCTTGCCGTCAATCGTGCAGTAAATATCGTTCGGCTCCGACCACTGCACGTAATTCGCGACCACCAGATCGAGTTTGCCGTCGCGGTCGTAATCCACCCACGCCGCGCTCGTGCTGAAATCGTTCGGTCCCCAAAGGCCGGCCTGTCTCGTCACGTCGGTAAACGTGCCGTTGCAATTGTTGCGGAAGAGATGATTCTGACCGAGCGCGGTGATGAAAATATCGTCGCAGCCATCGTTGTTGTAATCGCCGATCGCCACGCCCATTCCAAACATCTCGACCGCCAAGCCAGCTTTCGCCGTCACGTCGGTAAAGGTTCCGTCGTGATTGTTGTGATAAAGCGCGGGATGCGACGCGTGATTGTGATGCTCTGGCCAATCGGCGCTGTTTACGAAGAGAATGTCTTGCCAGCCGTCGTTGTCGTAATCGAGAAACGCCACGCCGGAGCCCATCGCCTCCGGCAGAAATTCCTTTCCGTACGCGCCGTTGTTGTGCGTGAAATGAATTCCCGCCGCTCGAGTGATGTCTTCAAAGTGAATCGAAGACGCCGTAGGCGCTTTGCCGCCAGATTGAGATCGTGCAGTGAAAGCGACCGCTGGAATTACTAGAATGAGAAGCAATAAGCATGTCGGCACGCGGAAGTCCCGAGTCAATCTAAATGTCAATCAGAACCCCCATGAACCGGCGCGCTACTCTGTGCCTGAGCGGCTCGCAACATCTCAGCCGAAACGGACACATGCTCATGAATCGCCTGCCGCTCGTTATTGTCCTCCGGATGCGTGCGCAAATACGGCCCCGTGAGCGTTTGCGCCGATTCATCCGCCTTGAATCGCATATAGCGCTTCTGGAATTCCGCCGCTCGATCTGTCTCTCCGATTCCGGTGTGGCACAGCATTAAATTGTAATTGGCCTCGAGGTCTTCGGGGTCAATCGAAAGCGTCGCTTCGAATTCGTGAATCGCATCGGTGTAGCGCCGCTGGAGAAATAAAATTCGCCCCATTTCATCGTGCACCACGCGGTCGCGCGGATATTGCGCCAGCACAATCCGCAAATGACCGGCCGCTTCATCGTACTTGCCCTGATTCCGCAGTATTCTCGCGTAGAAGAAATTCGCTCGCGCGAGTGAGGGCGCAATGGCCAGCGCCTTCTCGTCCGCCGCTTTCGCCGCAGTCAAATTGCCTTCCTGGAATCGCGCCCGCGCGATATTCACCCACCCGTCCGGATTCTGCGGCGCCACCTGCGTGATCTTTTGAAACGCATTCACCGCGCCCTTCAGATCGCCTTGCAACAGCAATCCAATGCCGTAATCGTTCCAGCGCGTCCAGTCCGACGCATCGAGATGAACTTGCATCTGCGGTTCCGGTGCGCTCGCAGGCAGGATGTGAAGTTCAACTTTGTCTTCCGCGAGCGTCACGATCGGCACATTCGGAATCGACTTGATTTCTCCCGAGACCCCGGACGTATCTCCGTTATAAATCCAATGCCCGTCGTCGTAATCCGACGTCACATCCGGCTTCGCTTCGTTCGGATCGCGCACGCCGCCGAATGAAAACTGCGTGTTGATCCACGAAAACTTGCGATAGTTCAATTTGGCGTGCAATTCGATGCGCGAGCCCGCGTCCGCCGGTATTTTCAGCCGGTAATGAACCGTATCCGCGGCGCCCGGCGGAATGAGATGCACATAGACCGTCGCCCGCGCGGCCCACGCGTTGCGCTTGTTAATCGGATGTCCGTGCTCGTCAATCAGCACTGAATGGTAAAAATGAGCTCCTGGCTCGACAGGCCCGCGGCCATTCTCCCCGGCCAGCCCGCTCCAGAAAATCACTTTGCCATTTTCATCCGTCGCCGAAAGTTCCAGCCAGCAATCGAAAGCNNTCCGTATCGCCGCGCCGAACTTCCGCGTTCACACGATTGAGCGGCGCGGTAATTGCGACGCCACGCCCGCCGGCCTCTTCCACAAGCGCTTCGTTGCCGGACAACGGTTCGGTTTCCGCTTCCTCGCCTACTGCAAATGTCGTTGAAAGCCCCGGCTGCATTGGTGACACCGCAGCCGCGCTCGGTTTTAACCCGCCGTTTTCCGGGGCGATGGCGAAAATATCCACGCTGACCGCTTTCGACTTCAGGAATTTCTCCGTGCCTTGAAGCTGCGCCTCATCTTGATTCGCAAAAGGCACAGCAGTATTCGCCGCGAAAAAGCTGTGCGTATGAACTGACTTCGGCCCCGCCGCCGTATCTTTCCCCGGAGCCATGGGCATGTGGCAATCCGCGCAGGTTTGCGGTTTCGGCGGATAGTAAAAGGAGCGCGCGCCGAATCCCGAAACGCCGCTGGCCTGCCAGTTGTCATAATCGTTGAACCCGCGAATCCAGCGATAGTGATTCACCGGTATATCGAGATGCACTTTGTGACAGACCGAGCAGAAATCGGGCGTGTCGTTGCGCATGAACGGCTTCAAAAACGTGCGCCGGTGCGGTTCCGGATTCAGCCCGACAAGAAGATCGTGCAGCCGCCGCACGACTGGGTTATCGCTTGTGGCCAGATCGTGCAGCGCGGGAACTTCGACCAAATAATTTCCCTGGCCCATCGTGCTTCGCACGTTCGTAATCGAGTGGCACATCATGCAGCCGAGGCCGGCTTGTCCTTCCGGCGTCATCTCCACTTCGCGGATTGGCCGGTCGAACTCGCCGCTGAAGAGCAGCGCCGGATCGTGGCAGCCCGCGCACCATTTCGACGCCTGTATCCCGCGCACGTCCTGCATGTACTCGATGCTCTTGCGATACCACTGATTGTTGAACGATGAAAAGTGATGCGCCGAACTTTTCCACTGCTTGTAAATGTCCTGGTGGCAGCGCTCGCACGTTTGCGACTCCATGAAGTATTCTTTGGCGATTTTCTTTTGCCCGGGAGTTTGTGCCGAACTCGGGAAGAACGGCCCGCCCGGCCCGTCGCCCTCGTTGTCCATGCTGGCGGGAGAAATTTTCGGATTCTCGATGCGATTGGCGCGCTCCCATGGGACCGTGCGCAGCCACCACGCGCCTCCTGCAATTCCGGCGGCGAGTAAAATGGCCAGCGCGTAACGCGGCGCTGCGCTCGCCGCGGTAGTGAAGAGCCATCCACGCTTGCCCGCCCACGCCGCCGCGAGAACCGCGCCGCCCGCCATGCATGCGCCGATATGAGAATAAAGCAGCCATTTCATGCTGCGAGGCGCGCCGGTAAATATCAGAACGATTCCAAGCGCCGTTCCGGCAAGCAGCAGGAGCCACGCGATTCGCTCGGCCGCACCGCCGTTCCGAATTTGTCTCAGAATAAACGGCAGAGCCACGAATGCGAAGAAAACGCCCGCGGCCAGATGAAAGGCAACCGCTCCTTCATAAATGATCGTCGCCGTTGGCCATGAAAAAAGATACGCGGCACTAAGGAAGAGGGAAGACAACAGAAAAATGCGGAGTCGGTTCATTTCAGGTCAAACACACCGGCACACCAAGTCGAGTCAATACAAACCAATCTGAAGATATTTATCCCGGGCGAGTCTCTCCCGGGGTTGGAAGCGAGTCAATAATATGAATCCACTACCGCGGATCTGACCTATCCGCCGTTGTGCGCGCGCGCCACAAGCAAGATCGCGACCGCATAAAACGCAAACATCAGCGCCAGATACGCGCGCGCCTGCTTGTTCGCTCCCGCGAACTCCTTCCACACGAGCACGCCCCAGAGCGCCGCCACCATCGGCGCGGATTGCCCGATCGCGTACGCAATCGCAAAACCAATCGAATTGCCCGCCACGAGACTGAACACCGTGCCGATTCCCCAAATGAATCCGCCGAGCAGGCCAAGCAAATGCGCGCTCGCCGGCGCCTTGAAAAATCCGCTGAACGCCACCGGCTCTCCCACAAGCGGATGCTTCATGAAATAAATATTCCAGATGAAGCAGGAGAGCAGCGCGCCGAGCGTGAAAAACACCGCGAGGCTGTAAGGCCCGAGACTGTTTCCCGTGCGCATCGCATGCGTCGAAATCGGCGACCACAGTCCCATCAACACGCCGGAAACGATGCAAATCGTAATGCTCTTCCGTGAAATCGCGCGATTCGCCACCGGCAGTTGCCCGTAAGCCTTTCCATCCATGATGACCGCCACGATCGCGCAGAGCACCCCGGCCCCCAACATCAGCGCGCTGCCCTTCGGCTCGCGAAGATATGTGAGCACCACTCCGACCACGAGTGCGATTCCGATCGAGACGGGAAACGCGATCGAGAGTCCCGCGATGTCAATTCCCGCGACCAACAGAAGGTTCGCCAGATTAAAAATCGCGCCCGCGATCATCGCATAGCCGATGTTCGAATTATCCGCGGCACGCACGTTCGTCCAGAAATTCGATGCGTCCGTTCCGGTGTTGCCCATCGTCAACGCAAGGATGAGCGAAATGACGAAAATGCCGATCGCATAGTCCCAATAAAAAAGTTCAAAGCGAAAATTCTTGACGCCTTTATAAGTGTTGGCCCACGAGCCCCAGCAGAAGGCTGTCGCGACCATCATGACCAGCGCGATCGTGAAATTCGGCGGTGTATACATCGCTCCGTCCTTTCGATTCGGTTGCCTGCGGATTCGTGCTTGCTGCTTTTTCGGAAGCGATCTCTAAAACGCCGGAGCTCCCGCCGGACTTTTCGCCTTAATGAACGCCAAAACTTCATCGCGCTTCGCCATCGCCCGCGCGCCAACCTTTGTGCAGACAAGCGCGGCGCACGCGTTGGCAAAAAGTCCCGCGCGCGCGTGATCCCATCCCTGAAGCAGCGCGTACGAAAGCCCGCCCATGAACGCGTCGCCCGCGCCGGTGGTGTCCACCACATTCGGCCTGAACGCCGGAACGTGGACCATTTTATCCGCCGACGCGATTAAGCAACCCTCTCCCCCCATGGTGATCGCGACAAGTTTTGGCCCCAGCTTCAGCAGACCGGTTGCCATATGTTCGAAGTCCGCTGCACCCGTCAGCTCGCGCGCAGCTGCTTTGCACGGTTTCAAGACGTCCACGAGCTGCAACGCGGCGGACAATTCTTGCTCTGATCCTAAATTCGACTGCGCAAAAAAGCTCGGCGCCACATCGAGATCGAATACAACGCGCACACCGGCCGCCTGCGCCACCTTCATCGCCTCGCGGACGGGCACGATCGGAAGTTGCGACGCTTCGGTGTGAAAATGCTTCGCCTTCTGAATGTGCTGTGCGAAACGGCCGTTCACCTGATGCGCCGTAATCTTGCCGGTGACGTTCGGAAACATGTAAATGCAGCGCTCGCCAGCTGCATCTACCGGAATCCACGTCAGCGACGATCGCTCGCCATTCACGATTTCAATTCCGCCGAGGTCCATGCTGTCGGCCCTGAACGCTTCCTGAATAATTCGGCCGTTGTCGTCGTCGCCGATTAATCCGAGCCAGCCAGCCGGCGCCCCGAGCCGCGCTACCTGCGTCAAATTGTTCGCCGTCACTCCGCCCGCGTGAACTTCGAGCCGCTCGGCGTTGATTTTTTCTTCCGGCCCGAGAAGTCGCGGCACAATCGCGAAATAATCCACCGTGCAGCTTCCGATTCCCACCACGTCAACATTTCGGCTCTGTGCCATTAGCCCCTCACTTGGACCTTCGCTTGGACTCTCATTTGGACCCTTATTTGGACCCTTATTTGGAATTACCCGCCGGATGCGCGCCGGGCGTGGGCCGAGCCATCAGTTCAATAAACATTTTCTCGAATTTTTCGCGGTTCAGCTCAGCCGGCAAATGCACCAGCTGCTCGCCAAGTCCTGGGTGCAAGTCAGCAGTCCACACAATCACGTTCCCGTAGCCCGCTCCATGATCAATGTTAATGTCCATGTAAAGCTGGTCTTCCTTGGTGATGACGCTCGGATCGAGCCAGCCCGCCGCCGCTAGTTCATCCCACATATATTCCACGTCCGCGTATTTCGCCACGTATTGCGATGCGGCGCTCGTTGATTTTGCCAGTTCGGCGATGAGCTCTTTTGTCATTCGCGTCTTGATCGAAATGTCTACCGTGGTGATCGTGATTTTATGCCACGGCGAAGTCAGCGTGATGTGCACCGCTTCCGGGTCCCACCAGAAATTAAATTCCCTGCGATTTTCCGTCCTCCACTCGATCGGAACCACCGGCGCAACGCTCCCGCCCATGATCACAAGTTCCTGC
This sequence comes from Acidobacteriota bacterium, assembly GCA_003152355.1. Classification (GTDB taxonomy): domain Bacteria; phylum Acidobacteriota; class Terriglobia; order Acidiferrales; family UBA7541; genus Palsa-147. Next base: position 22,247 of record PMAA01000253.1, read on the forward strand.
GCAAGATCGGGAACGTTCGGATCGAGGCTGATGGCTTGCGCAATATTCGTAAGCGGCCCGCCCGCGTAGATCGTCACTTGGTGCGGATATTTGTGCACCATGCGGATAATGAAATGCGCCGCGTCTTCTTCGGACGCTTTCGTCGTGGGATTGCCCTCGACGATGTCCGGCACGACGAACGGCTCGTGCCATCTCCCACGCAATCCTTCGCCCAGATTCATCCCCGGGCGATGCCCGTTCCATGCGCCCTGATAATGCACGGTGCCGTACAATTTTTCCCACCTCTCGATAAAATCCATCCGGTTGATCAGCGGGTACACTGCGCCGGGCAGCACCGGAATATCCGTGCGCCCGACAATTTCAAGCATGCGCAGCGTGTGCGCCACTTCTTCATCGCGCCACATATCGCCGCTCACCACCGTAATGCCGAGTGTCTCCACTTCGGGCGACTGGATGAACATCAACATGGACTGCTGGTCCGTTGTTGCCGGTCCGCGCGCATCCTGATCGAGAATTACTTTTCTTTTATTCTGCGCGGCGGCAGGGAAGACAAAAATCAGGCCAAGCGCGATCGTGCAAATTATTTTCAAGCTGGTTTTGAGGCCCACGGATGGAAATACCCCCTTGGAGTTTATGCCCATCCCTTCGCGTTGAGGCGCATTGAGACGGCCGTTCGAATGCTCGTTCGAAATCATTTCCGGCAGGCGCTGCTTATAATTCCCGGCACCGCGCGAGTCAAGCGAAAACCCCCGGTCACCCGCGCGAAATCGATCGCCGCGCAAAATATCCAAACAATATCGGATGCTATAATTCGCGGATGCCTTTGCATTATAGTGGCAGGCCAGCGGCTTTCTGGCGCAATCTGGCGCACGATATCATTTGTATACAAACCTTCGCCGCATTGTACTTCTTCCTATTTCCAGCCGCATCTTTTTGCGCCGCGCAGCAGCTTCCTGAAAATGCGCGCGTGATGGCGGAGCAAGCTCAATCCGAATTCGCGCACGGCCACTGGAACGAATCCGCCGCCGCGTATGAAAAAGCCGCAGCGTTAGCGCCGCACGACGCAAACTTGCGCATCTCGCTTGGCCTCGCGCTCGCAAAGGCTGGCCGCCCCACCGATGCCATCGCCAGCTACGAAGCCGCGCTTGAAATCTCGCCGCGCAACAGCGCCGCGGAAATCGATCTCGCCGAGGCATATCGCGCCGTCCACAATAACGACGCAGCCCGCGGCCTTCTCGAACTCTCCGCCCGCGAGCATCCCAAGCTCGCCGCGCCGCTCGCCGTCCTCGGCGATCTCGATATCGAGCTGCAAACATACGAGGCAGCGATCAAGCATCTCTCAGCCGCACTCGCGCTCGATCCCGCAAACAACGAAACGCGCGACCGCCTCGCGCTCGCCTACAAATCAAAAGGCGAAGCCGCCGCCGCGCTCGCACAGCTTTCAAAATTGCTCGCCCATGATCCGAATGACGCTCTCGCGCATTTTCTCCGCGCGCAAATCTACGACGACCGCAATCAGGACGACCGCGCGCTTCCCGAAGCCGAAAAAGTGCTCGCGCTGCAGCCGCAAAATATCCGCGGCCGCGCCATCCTCGGCAAAATCCTGCTGCGCGTTTCAGAGAGCGCCAAAAGCGCCGATGCGCACACCCTTTGCACCCGCGCCGCCGACATCCTAAAACCGCTCGCCGCCGCTCAGCCCGGCGATTCCGAAACTCTTTTCATCCTCGCACGCGCATATCGCTGCGCGGGCCAAGCGGACGAAGCCGAAAAAACTCTCGCCGCATTCGAATCGGCCTCGAAAGCTCTCCGCTCGTCGAAAGAAAATCAAAATCAAGCGCTGCATCTCGTCCATCAAGCCAACGACCGCGCTCTGCAAAACGATTTTCCCGGCGCACTTGCTCTCCTCCAGCAAGCGCTCGAAAAATATCCGGACTACGATGCCGCATACTCGCAACTCGCCAAGCTCTACTATTCCGCCGGCGACATCGAAAAGGCCAGCGACGCAATCACCCGCGCTCTCGAGCTCTCGCCCTATCAGCCCGATTTCCTCTACGTCCAGGGCAAAATTTTCGACAAACAGGGCAAGCTCGACGAAGCGCTCTCCAATTTCCAGCGCGCCACTCTCGTCAATCCAAAAGAATCCGACGCCTACTTCGAAATCGGCGCCATCTACCAGCAGAAAAACGATCCCGAGCGCGCCAGAGCCGCCTACAAGAAAGCCATCGAACTCTCCCCCGACGACGCCGACTACCGCCGCGCACTCGCGTCACTCTCGACCGCCGCCCCGTCGCCCTGAACCTTCGCAAAATTTCCAGAACCGTCATCCACGCGCACATCCGCGCCAACGCTCACACCCGCACCAGCACTCGCCCCCACCGCCGCATGCGCTCCTGGCGTCTCAGCCGTCATCAGCGCAATAAATTCTCTATAAAATTTCGCGAGATCCAAATCCTCCTGAACCTCAACAAGCTGCTCGCCAAGCCCAGGCTGCTGCCCCGGCACCCAAACCATCGTGTCGCCATACGACGCCCCATGATCAATCGAAACATCCATATAAAGCTTCACTGATTTCGTAATCATCGATGGATCAAGCCACGCCGCCGCCGCCAATTCGTCCCAGAGATAGCCTTCCTCGGCATACTTGGCGATGTATTTTGCCGATGGCGAAGTCCCCGCCGCGATCTGCGCGATCATCTCCTTGCTCATCTTCGTCTTCACCGAAATATCCACGGTCGTAACCACAATCCGCGGCCACGGCGCGCGAAACACGCGCCTGGTCGCCTCGGCATCAATCCAGAAATTAAATTCGCGCCGCGGCGTCACCACGAATTCCGGATCGTTCGTCTCCGGCGCGATGCCCCCGCCCATCACAATCAGCTCTTTCGCGAGCGACGCAAATTCCGGATCGAGATTCATCGCCAGCGCCAGATTCGTCATCGGCCCCGCCGCGTAAATCGTCACCTGGTGCGGATATTTCCGCACCATCCGAATCAAAAAGTGCGCAGCATCTTCTTCGATTGCCTTCGTCGTCGGCTTGCCTTCCGGCATCGGCGGAATTTCGTACGGGCCATGTACCGGCTTGCCCCAATTCCAGGCTCCCTGATAAATAATCTTGCCGTAGATATTTTCCCAGCGCGCCATCTCCTCTTTTGTGTTCACGAGCGGGAACACGGCGCCAGGAACCACCGGAATATCCGTCCTGCCGACAATCTCGAGCAGCCGTAGTGCGTGCAGCACTTCTTCATCGCGCCAAGCATCGCCGGTAAGCACGGTGACGCCAAGAACGTCAGTCTCTGGCGAATTCACAATCGTCAGCACCGCCTGCATATCGGTCCCGCCAGGCCCGGCGCAATCCTGGTCGATAATCACTTTGCGTTTCGTTTGCGCCACAGCAGTCCCGGCGAACGGTGCCGTAAACACTGCTGCCAGCAGCGCGATAAGCATTGCGCTAAACATTGTTGCGAAAATCGCGGACAAGCGAATCCTGCGAGCAATCCTAAATCTAATTTTCATCTGAAGGGCCTTTCGGAAGGAGACTCCGATACTCCGGTCAATACTTAATACATAATCGTTCGCGTCAAATGGTGCGGCCAGAAAGTCGTGTGATACGGCAGCCAGAGCCTGGCGTCAATTTGAGGAATAATAATCTGCAACTCAGGCGGACGAATCTTGTTCACTTCTTCGCGCAACAGCGCGGTCGCGTAAAGCAGGTGCGCGCGAATCTCGATTTCCTGCGTGCTGTCCCGCGGAATCAATTGGTACGTGTTGATCGTGTGCTCGAGCGCCGGCGAGTACTTCAGAATTCCGAGAATCCGCAATGCCGCGGGAACGATGTAATCCGCAAACGCCGTCATTTTCTCGGGATCTTCCAGCCGGAACCCGCCTTTTCGAATTTGCCGGTAGAGCATCCAGAGGCCCAACTGCGCCAGCTTGTAGAACTTGATCTCATGCCCGTCGTACATGCTGACGTCGTTGAATCGCGGAAATTCCTTCACCATTCGGTCGATCAGCCCGTTGCCGTTGTCGTAGAGCTTCGGCGAGCAGGAGTGAACGAAGTTCGAAAATCGCCCGTCGTACTTCGCGGCCAGCACACCTCCCACTTCATGGAGCACCGCCAGCTTTTCATCGAGCATCGGCATCTCGATATTTCCCGCAAAAATCTTATTCAGGTCCTCCCGGCTGATCTTCGCGAGGTATCGTCCATCGAGAATGGGAATTCCTTCTTCCATCGCCCGCCTCAAGCAGGCGAACTCGGCTTCGGAATCCGACCAGTGTTGCCCCATGTAATCAACCTGGAACTTCACGTGGTTAGAGAAATCCGTGAACGCCGTATCGATCGAATCCGTCACCATGATGAAATCGATCTGCTTGTCCGGATCGCTGCCGATGTCGAGCGGTTCAGCGTAGTCGGGCATTGGCAAATCTTCGTATGCCATCCAGTCCGCGACTTCTACGATCTTGTCCACGTCCGTCCGCACGTCTCGCGAATGCTCGATGACGGGCCGTAGGCTGTCGAGTACGGGGCTGCCGATGGGTTTAGGCCAACGCAATGGTGTGCTTTCCGCCGACGCAGAAGCTGAAAACGAGGACGACGCTGCGGCGTGCCGGAGGCCCTCGCCTCCGGCCGCCGCCAACATCATAGAACTTCCGAGTCCCTGAAGAAACCGCCTGCGTCCGTTAGCCTCAAAGGTCATTAGAAGATGAACTTGACCCCTGCTTGGAATGCGAACGGCGTGCTGCCCGGCGCCACTTGCGTGATCTGCCGGTACGTCGAGCCAGTCGGCGAAATCGACTGGAGATACGGCAGCGAGAGCGATGTCAGCGGAGAGCAACTATAACCAAGCGCCGGCGATCCCGGAAACAACGTAGTCCACGGCGTGCAATTTCCCGCCGTCGAGTACGAAATTGTTCCATTGGTGTCCGGGTTCGAATACAGATTGGCGTGGTTGGTCAGGTTGTAGAAGTCACCCGATAGCTGCACCCTATATTTCTCGCCGAGCTTGATATCCTTTGCCAACCGCGCGTCCCACTGCGCGTAGCTTGGTTGATCGAACGGATACCGGCCGAGCAGGTAAGGCTTGCCGCTCCCGATTTGCACGCTTGGCCGATCGTTGTTGTGCGAATAACCGGAATTGGCCACGCCGTCTCCGTTCACGTCAATGTCCACGTAGAGCGGAAATGGCACGCCCGTGTGGTAGATGATCGTCGAGCTGAGCAAGAAGCCCCACGGCAAATCAACCACGCCGCCGCCCTTGATTTGCGACCGGATATCCAGGCTGTTTCGGCCGTAATCGAGGTTGATGTTGAACGGGTCCTGCTGTCCGAAGTATGTATCGGTGTCGCGTTCGCTCGCACCGTTATCCTTGTTGTTCGACCAAATGTAGTTCGCGAACAGTTGGTAGTGGCTCGCGAAGCGCTTCGTGATGTTGATAACGACCGACTCGTAGTTGCCGTGCGCGTAGCTGGCGGTCGTGTTCGTGTCAGACGCGAGCGTCGGGTCTAGAAGCCCGCAAATAATCGTTCGGCCAAACTGGTCGAGCGCGGGCGGTTGTCCGGGTCCGCCGCACGGCGTGAAGTTCCGATACCACGCTTCTTCCGATCCGTATCCGCCGGTTCGGAGATGCTGCGAATTAACCCATGCAAACGTGCCAGTCAATGTCCAGCTACCCGCAAATGTTTGCTCCAGGCTGCCCGTCAGGCTTGAAACGCGCGGATTCCTAAACTCAGGATCCACGAGATTGGGGCCTGGGCATCCGTATACGATCCCGTTGACGGGGTCTGGTGTGTTGCAAAGCTGGTTGATATTCAACGAAGTTGAGCTTGGGAACAGATATGGAAAGCCAGGAGTTGGCAAGCAAGCGGAATCGAAGAAGCAAAACAGCCCGGTAGTCTTCCCGCCGCCGCCCGTGGGCACAAAGATAGTCGGTATTACAGCGTAGTAGTATCCCCACGCCCCGCGCACAATCGTTGGATTTTTTGTTCCGCCCACGTTCCACGCCAGCCCGACGCGCGGTCCCCACTGGCCGAAGTCATCCGGAAAGCGCTGCGGTATCGGAATGGCCTTGCTGCTGGAACCGAGCCCCGTATAAGTTTCGTTCCCAGGGAACGCGGTCTGCGGTTGCGGGAACCACGTTCCGTCCCATCGCAATCCATAGGTCAGCGTGATTCGCGGCGTGATCGTCCATTTGTCCTGCCAGTAAAGCCCGACGCCCGTCAGGTAATTCGGGTAAAGCGTACCGGCATTGAAGAGAGGCGTGTTGTTAAGTCCCAGATCCTGAATCAGCGCGTTCGGAGTGCCGGCTTGGAAGGCGGACAAATCCTCAGAGAAGGTATTCAGAAGGCTGAATTCATATTGGCCCGTGGACCATCCGACGAATGTATCCTTGCGGTCCTCAAACGTGTCTGAATCGCCGCCGAATTTCATGTCGTGCTTGCCGAATGAGTAAGAGAAGTTATCCGCGATTTGCAGTTTGTTGTTTTCGCCGTTGATCGGCAGGTAGTACCGCTCACCGATCAATCCAGGCCCGATCAGGTCGGTCTGCTGAAAACCGTCAGCTGCATGCCGGGCGCGGGTTTCGGCCGACACGCTTACACGGAGTTCGTTGACCTTCCGGCCCAGCACCGTGTTCAGCGAAAATACCGTGCTGATACCTTCGTTGAGGAAGTTCTCCGTATCTCCGAAGGCCGCTGGAGTTTCGTTCTGGCCTAATCCTCCGGTAAACCCGGAGGTGTGATTTCGCGTCCCATACGCCCGGACGCTAAAGTGATTCGCCGGGGTGAACTGGTAGTCGTAGTGCCCAAGGATCGTAAACAAGTCTTGAAATTGCGTATGCGGTCCGTTGAAACCCGCGAGACTAGCCACTCCATAGCAAGCTTGCAAGTAAGTTTGTCCGGCTGTGGGAGTGCCGCAAGAGGATGGAAGCTGAAAACCCGCTGTCAACGGCCCCGGCACAGGAACCTCGCCCGAAGGGCACGGCAACGTCACGCAGTTTGCGAACGTCGGCCCGGTTACGCCGCTCAACATCGTGTTGCAGTCTGCCACCGATCCGCTACTGCACAGGTTCGTAACCAGCGGACCGTTCTGTTTTTGAACGTCCGTGGCGAGGAACAAGAACTGGCGATCCTTGTGAATCGGGAAGCCGATTGAACCTCCAACCTGATTCTGTGTGCTGATGTTCGGCGGATTTCCGAGCGCGTCTTGCGCCGTCAGGCCGCTGCCGCGGTAGTATTCGTGGGCTTCGCCGTGTACTTCGTTCGTGCCCGACTTCGTCACCACGTTCACCAGTCCGCCGGTCGCGCGCCCGAACTCCGGAGCGAATCCGTTGGTCACGACCTGAAATTCCTGCACGGCGTCGAGTGGAATCGTGAAGTTCTTCGTCTCCAGAGACCCGAAAATTTCGCCGAAGAAATTGTTGAAAGTGTCTTGGCCGTCAACGACCATGCCCAGATAGTCGCTTTGCTGGCCGCCGAGGCGTATGCCTCCGCGCAATCCAGGAACGATCTGCGCCGACGAACTCAACTGAGCGAGGTCGCGATAATCGCGGCCGGAAAGCGGCAAGTCTTCAACATCTTTCTCGTTGATGACCTGGTTGATTCCTGCGGTCGTCGTGTCCACTGGACCAAGCGCCGACGCGCTCACCGTCACGGTCTGCGTCTGGCCTTTCACCGGCAGCGTCACGTTGAGATCTAGGCTCGCGCCAATCTGCACGGTGATGTCCGTGACCTCGGTCGCGGCGAATCCCTCCGCCTCCGCCCGCACCCTGTATACTCCCGGCAGCAAATCATCAAACGCGTACGTCCCGCCCGAGTCCGTCTTCACCTCATGCTTGTAACCGGTGGACGGATTCGAGATCGTTACTTTCGCGTTCGGCACCACCGAGTGCGTCGAGTCATATATGAAGCCGCGGATCGCGCCGCGTTCCAAGTTCTGCGCGTTCACGCCGGCAGCCGTCACCAGCAATCCCAGCACCGCCAAGGCCAGGAATACACTCTTCCAAATCTTCATCGTCGCTCTCCCGTTTGTAGTTCGCTTCTGAGACATTCCTGCTCGAATCCCAGTCCGCAATCTACTTCCCCTCAATCCGTGAAATAAAAAGCTGAATAAATCTCTCGCCCTCCACGCTCGTGCAAACTTCCACGTTCGGTTTCACGTGGTCAACGCCTTCGATAATGTACCTGTCGCCGTGCAGCACGTTCCGCTCGATTTCATTCCGCCGGTTGGCCACCGTCTCGCCGCGGCTGAATTCTCCGCGCGTTTCCACGTCCACGTGCATCGCTTGCGTCTTCATCAGCGTTGAGTCGATCGCCTCGCCCACCGCCAGCGGGTCGTACATCGGTGAGCCCGTGTCTCCGAATTTCTCCGAGAGCTTCACCAGAAAATCCAGCACGGACACCATGAAATCGTTCTGCGGCCCATGCGTCTTTGCCAGTTGCGCGAGATGCTTTCGGCCAAAGAGCGTTTCGTTCCCGACGTCGAGCCCCACCATCGTCACCGGCCATCCCGCCTGAAAAACGATCTGTGCCGCTTCCGGATCGTTATAAATGTTCGCTTCGGCCGCCGCGTTCACGTTCCCGCCCGAAATTGATCCGCCCATCACGATCACTTCTTTCACCAGCGGCACGATCGAAGGATCCTTCAGCACCGCCAGCGCGATATTCGTTTCCGGCCCGATCGGCACCAGCGTGATTTCATGCGGCGCCTCATGCACCATCTGAATGATCAGATCGGGACCGAATCGCGTATCCGCTTTGCATTTCGGTGCGGGCAATTCCACGTTCGCCAGCCCGTTCTTCCCGTGCCAGAACTCCGCCGTGATCAACTTCTGAAACAGCGGATGTTCCGCGCCTCCCGCTACCGCGACGTCGCAACGATTCGCAAGTGACACCAGCTTCAGCGCGTTCTGCAATCCCTGCGCCGCGGTCACATTGCCGGGGACCACCGTCAGCGCCCGCACATCCAATTCCGGCGAATTCAGCGCGAGCAGGATCGCAATCGCGTCATCCGTGCCCGGATCCGTATCAATAATTACCTTGCGCGCTTTGGCTTGCGGACTCGCCGCAACTCCAGGCGCAGCGGCAAGCGCCGCGATCGCCAGGCACGCGCACAACATCGCACATGCGTTCAAAATCAGGCCCGTCAGAAACTTTCGAGCCCCGAAACTCTGGGAGGGGTCTACAACTGGAAAAGAACTGACCTCGCGAGCGATTCGAATCTTAAAAACTTGGCCCAGGACCGTCCCCCCAGCTTACGAATGGCGCGTAGCGTAACTTTCGACTCAGACCCTGTCAAGCACAAACTCTTGATGTCTACGCATCAAAATTTCAACTGTTGTAACACAAACAATATTTTCTCGCGCCCGCGACCGCATGTCGCGCCAGCACGTGCCAAAATCGAACACGCTGCATTCTTTCCTCGCAATCGCTCAGCAAATTTCGCCCGAGCCACGTACATCTGCCCCAATTCTTTCTCAGAGCCCCAAGGCTCCCGCCTCGGAAACTGCAGCCGCCGACACGCAGCGCCATTCCAAAGGTGTCCCGCATCGTGTCGCGTGGCATTGCTAGCTGCCGCCGCTACCGATTTTTTCAGAGCCCGGAGGCCCCTGCCTCGGGGAATGCGGCTGCTCGTAACGAACACCGCCCCCAAAGCTGAATCGTGCCGTAGTTGCAGTTTGGTGCAGCGAAAGCGTCAACGATGCTAAAATTTCGAATTTCATGCACGCCACATCCAAGAATCCATATCGCTCTCACCACGCTACCTACCTTCGCGTCTTCACTCTGGTCTTCATAAGCAGCGCGCTCGCGCTAACTGCCGCCCCGCCGCGCCAGCAAACGCATCGCACGCCGGCCCGCGCCTCCGCGTCCGAATCAAATATTCCCGCCGCCGATGCAAATCCGTTCCACGTACAGTTCCTAGGCGTCACCGTCGCCGCCGGCATCCACTTCCATCACGAGCGCGCCCAATCCCCCAAGCGCATGTATCCCGAGACCATGGGCGCCGGCGTCGCCTGGCTCGACTACAACCAGGACGGCTATCTCGACGCTTTCTTCGTCAACAGCGGTTTCACTCCGCTCTTCCATCCCGCCCACGCCCCTCAACCCGCCCTCTATCGCAACAACGGCGACGGCACTTTCACCGACGTGACCGCCTCCAGCAAAATTCGTTCCGACGGCACATTTTTCTTCGGCGTCGCCGTCGGCGATTACGATAACGATGGCTACCCCGACATCTACATGACCGGCTATCGCCACTCCGTCCTGCTCCACAACAATGGCGACGGCACTTTCACCGACGTCACCGAAAAAGCCGGCGTCGGCAACGATGGCAACTGGGGCACGGCCGCCGGCTGGTTCGACTACGATCGCGACGGCAAGCTCGACCTCCTAGTCACCAATTACGTTCAATACGACATGGACAATCCCATCACCTGCGGCGATTTCCGCCCCGGCTACCAAAATCTTCCGCAAGTCAGTTCCTATTGCCATCCCGACAATTTCCCCGGCACCTCGCCGCGCCTCTATCACAATAATGGCGACGGCACGTTCACCGACGTCACCGCCAAAGCCGGCCTCGTCAACAAAGACGGCAAAAGCCTCGCCGTCGTCCTCGCCGATCTCAATAACGACGGCTGGCCAGACATTTTCATCGCCAACGATACGCAGCGAAATTTTCTCTATCTCAATAACGGCGACGGCACATTCCGAGACGTCAGCTACACCGCGGGCGCCGGCTTCAGCGAAGATGGCCGCCCCGAAGCCGGCATGAGCGCCGACGCCGCCGATCTCCGCAACAACGGCCGCATGGATCTCTACGTCAGCCATCTCGATTTCGAACTCAATCGCCTCTACACCAACAACGGCGACGGCACGTTCACTGACAGCACCATCGCTTCCGGCCTCGGCCAATCCAACATTCTCAACAGCAGTTTCGGCGCCCGCTTCTTCGATTTCGACAACGACGGCTGGCGCGATCTCCTCGTCATAAACGGCCACATCCTCGACAACATCGCCCGCTACCATCCCGATGTGAAATACGCCGAATCGAAAAAACTCTATCGCAACACCGGCGGCGGCCATTTCGTTGACGCGAGCGCCACCCAGCCCGCGGCATTCCTCGCTCCGAAGGTCGGCCGCGGCCTCGCCGTCGGTGATTACGCCAACGACGGCTGGCTAAGTTTCCTGGTGAATAACAACGGTGAGAACGCGCAACTTTTCCGCAACAACGGCGCCACTTCGCCCGCCGCCCGCGAAAATCATTGGCTCGGCATCCGCCTTGTCGGCGTAAAAAGCAATCGCGACGGCACCGGCGCCCGCCTGAAAATCACCGCCGGTGATTTCACAAGCTACGATCAGGCCAAAGGCGGCATGAGCTACATGTCCGCCCAAGATCCGCGCATCTATTTCGGCCTCGGCCCCCACGCCAAAGTAGACACGCTAGAAATAATTTGGCCCAGCGGCATCCGCCAAGAATTAAAAGACGTCCCCGCCAACCAAATCATTACCGTAGAAGAAGGGAAGGGCATCACCCCTTACAAATATCCTGAAATTCGAGTGAAAGCTCGAATTTCGCGTTGAGGGCAGGCCCGAAGTGTCAGCGAACGCTCGAATTTCATGCTGAGGGCTCAGAATCATATCGTCGGTCCCGTGCCCAGAATGTGCCGAAAGAGTACAGCAAGTGTTCCAAATTGCACAGTTTCATCCCGCTACTAAAAACAATCTGATTCCTATGAAAACAAGAGCCCTGACACGAACACAGATCTCCTCCGTCCGTTGCCCGACGTGCGGCGCCACTCCCGGGCATCCTTGTGAATTGCTTGCAGGCGGGTTGCGATTCGAACCACATGTCGACCGAAAGATATCCGCTGGCGATGCGATGAAGCGGAAGAGAAACTCTCGTCGCGCACGGCTCTAAAAGCAAATACACACCAGCGCGCTAAGTCTCACCTCGCACAACGTTGTCATTCCGAGGAGAACCCGGCGAGGGTCCGGCGAGGAATCTGCTTTATCCTCTGCACGCTTTGCCCTCTCAAATCTCAATCGCTCTCGAGACCCGCGCTTTTCCATTTTCCCTTTTCCAATTTCCCATTTCCGCGTACTATGCAGCCGCAAGCGGGCCCAACGCCAAGCAAGCACTGCAAAAATTTCAATCTCACGAAGGAGCCTCGATGAAAGCACGCATCCTAAGCCTCACCGCGCTCGCGTTACTGCTCTCCTCAGCAGCGGCAGCGCAAACAAAAATTTCCGGCGCGCAGCAATGCCAGAAGCCCGACATCGTCGGCACCACCGACGCAGGCGACAAGCCCGGCCACACCATGCAATTGGTAAAGGCGTCCTGCGCCTGGGGAACTCCTCTCGAAATGGCCGGCGTAAAATCGAAGGACGGAGTCTCGGTCGCGTTCGCCGATGCCACCTCCACTCGCATCACCAGCACCGGAACTTACGTCGCCAATATGGACAACGGCGACAAGTTCTTCGTCAGCTTCCGTGAATCCGCCCCGGTGAAAGACGGCAAGCCCCAGACCGTCAAAGGCACCTGGACGTTCACCGGTGGCACCGGAAAGCTAAAAGGACTCACCGGCAAAGGCACCCACACCGTCACCATGAACGACGACGGCACCGCCGTGGTAAACGTCGAAGGCGATTACTCAGTCGCCGCCGCCGCGCCAAAGAAAACAATGTCGAAGAACCCTAGCTAAAATCTCGATCTTCTTGGGCGGGTGCGATTATGACCCGCCCGCTCTATCTCCATTCTGCTTAACGTAGGGCGCGTCATAAGACGCGCCGCTTTTCCATTTTTCCTTTTCTCATTTCCATTTTCCGGCCCGCCTGTTGTCATTCCGACGACGACCCGACGAGGGTCGGAGGAGGAATCAGCGTTTCTTCGTGCGATGCGCGCTTTCGTCTTTTCAAATCTGAAATCTCAAAGCTCAAATCTCAAATCCGAAATCTCGCCTTGTCCCTCACTTTTCCAATTTCCCTCTTCCATTTCCCATCTTCGCCCCGTCAACTTCTCTCAAACAAACATACGCCCGACCACGGCCGCGATCCTTGCTTCCCATTCGATTCCGGCAGCATCGCCGCAAGCCGCATCCCCCACGTCAAGCGCCTGAATCGCGCTGCCGTCTTGAGCGGCGAACGCACATCGCTCACCTTCCATCCAAAAGGCGCAAAGAATCCCGGCCCTTCCGCAGGACCAAACTTCGGCGGCGCTCCGGCCTGGCTAAGCTGCTGCCCGATATTCTTCTGCAGCATCTTCAGCAGCCCCGGCGACGCAATCTCCGCCACCCATCGCTGAAAGCTCGGCGGCGTAGCCAAATCTCGCGCGAGCGCGCCCACCTCGTCCGCCGAAAGATAAATCAACAATCCCTCGGAAAGTATCAACGCCTTTCGCGCGTCACGGCCTAACCTTTCAAATAATTTGCGCCGCGCCTCAACATCCGCTAAATCGAGCCGCACGCGCTCGAGCGCGCACACCGGCTTTTCGCGCGCAAGAATTCCTTCCTTGAAATCAAGAATCCCGCCCAGGTCTGCTTCCACCCATTTCAGCGTATTCGGCAGCGCCATTCGATAAGGCCTCGCGTCAAGCCCCGCAGCCAAATTGATCACCATGTCCGCGCCCGCCGCGATCTGCTCCGTGATGAACGCGTCGAACAAGTACGTGCGCATCACCCATGCCCACGCGGCCCGCTCGCTGAATGGCATGGACGCGGCAATCTCTTCGCCGCGCAATCCCGCCAGCCGTCGCGCGAACGGGTCCCGGAACACCGCGTCCGCCCGCTCCGTCTCCCGCGCGCGATACACCGCCGCCCACATCGCCGTGTCGGAAATATTCCGAATTGGATGCGCCGCTTCGCTCACAGCCTTCCTCCTTCGCCTAGCGCCAACCTCGCTCCAATCCTCTCGCGCGCTTCGGCCTCGCATTCATTTACGCCATTTGCACGTCAATCGCCGCCCTCTCCCCGGCTCTGCCAATTCCCCACGCATTCTACGCCGTTCCGGATACGCGCGCCCCCGCCCTCGCGCTCCCCGCATTTCTAATTTCACGCCTCTCGTCGCCGCCGTTCGTAGCGGCGTCCGCCGTGTGTTCGATTCGGTTCCCTTTTCCACTCTCCCGTACTAATCTTACTATTCAGCACGCGCACCAAAACGAGGCCCAATGGCCACCATCGCCATCTCGACCGTCCCCGCCACCCTCCGCCGCATCATCCGCTTCCAAATCCTCACCATCGCCTGGATGACCGTCGAAGCCCTCATCGCCCTCTCCGCCGCATGGACCGCGCGCAGCCCCGCCCTCCTCGGCTTCGGCGGCGATAGCGCCATCGAGCTCTTTTCCGCAATCGTCGTCCTCTGGCGATTTCGCACGCGCTCGAATTCCGCGCGAGCCGAGAAGCGCGCCGCTCGCATCGCAGGCACCCTGCTCTTCGCCGTGGCAGCCTTCGTAATCGCCAGCTCCGCCGTCTCTCTTCTCGGCCATCGAGCGCCGCAACCAAGCTTCGCCGGAATCATCCTGCTCATCGTCGCCGCCATCGGCATGCCCTGGCTCGCCAGCCAAAAACGCAAGCTCGCCGCTCAAACCTCGAGCGCCGCCCTTAAAGCCGACGCCACCGAATCCGCCCTCTGCGGCTACATGTCCCTAATCGCCCTCGCCGGCCTCCTAATCAACGCAGTCTTCCACGCCTCCTTCGTCCATGCCGCGTGGGCCGACCCGATCGCCGCGCTGGCCCTTGTCCCGCTAATCTCTCGCGAAGCCTACCTAGCCATCCGCACCCAAAAACACTGCTGCGCCTCGTGCTAAACGCGATCGGGTTCGCGTTGAATCGGGTTCGCGTTGATATGAATCGCGACTTAATCGTCGGCGAAGCCTAAGGGCCAACCACGTTTCGCGGGTGGTGCGCTCGCGGCGTGATCGGCCTCTGGGAGGGGGTCTGATTTCATACGATTAGAAACGACCTCGGTTGTTTGTTTTGTTGGGGTTACGGCCATTTCTAATCGTTTTGGTCTATCGATTAGAAAGTCGGTGATTGATGGCCTGTTTGGGCGCTGTGGCAGGCTCAGGGAAACCGGGTCAGGAGCGACTGGTCCTGTTTCCTGCGCGGTCTTGCCGGTCAAGTGACGGGTGACTGGTTCGGGCGCGTTCGCGGATTCGAGATGGCCCGGGGGCAGGAGCGATTGTCCGGCTGCGGCGGCCTGGCGTACGGGCAGGATGCGCCGCGAGAGGACGAGTTCTTTGGGCGGGTCGATCCAGCGGCCTTTGGCGGTGAGGTGAGCGTGGGTGCGTACGGCGCGGATTACGGTATCGCCGGTGACCGGCGCGAGGACGGCTTCCTCGATCAAGTGTTCGAGGGCGTAGCGCAGATTGTGTCGGCGCAAGTCATACAGGCCGGTGGCGTAGGCGTGACGGTAGAGGTTTGCTCGCGAGTCCAATTCGTGGTCCTCGACGATGCGATCGGCGTGGACCCAGTGGACGAACTCTTCCTCGATGGCTTCGCGTTCTGGGTGTTTGCAGATCACGCATTTGCGGGCGTGACGTGCAACAAGGGCGGCCTTTGTTGCTCGGCCGGGGCGTGAGCGATTTAGTTTATCATTAGAGTTCATAATGGTTTTAGAAATACCATCGCGTTTTGAAGTGCGCAAGTGGCAATCTTGTAAGACTGGGATTTGGAGCGGGCAGGACTACGTAGAAACACTGAAGTAGAAATACTAGTGGAAATTCATCGGGGCGAAATATGGCCGCGATGTGGAATGCGGGTAAGACGACTGAAAGATCTAAGGCGCGGAGAAAGACGCGGGCAGGATGCCCACGCCACGAAAGAAAGTTCGCTACGCGTGCTGGCCGATGGAGAGGATGTTGCCGTCGGGATCTTTGAACCATGCGACTTGGCTGCCGTCGGGCGTGGTCCAGATGCCGAATTCTTTATCCTGGGCGAACGGAAATTTTTCGAGCTCGACTCCGCGCTCAACAAGCCACTTGGCAACAGCGCGGATGTCCGCTACTTCCCAGCCGAGGACGGTGCCCTGACGAGGAGTGAAATCGCCAATCCTTCCAATTCGGATGTGATTCTCGCCGGCCTGCACTACCAGCGCGTATTGGTCGAGGCTCACAAACACAAAGCCGAGCCTGTCCACGTAAAACGCCCGCGCCGCGTCGTAATCGTTGGTGACAATGAATCCAGCCAGTTTTGCTGAAGCGAGCATAGTTATCCCCCGGAGCGTGAACGAAGAGCGAGCACGAATTCAACGATTCGGTGTGACGAGAACCCCACCGAACCGCAGATCCCTCACTGCGTTCGGGATGACAAATTTTCTCTAGTCGTGCTCGTGTCTTACGGCATGGATGAAGTCAGGCCATGAGAAACACATTGGTCGTCACAGTCTCTACAAATCTTCGCCCTGGTTATCCGTCATTTTCCGCGGATCGAACGCCGTCAAAATCTTGGAGCCGCCCACAAACAGATAAAAATCAATTTCTTTTTCATCCGTCGCGATTGTCGGCTCTCCGCTCGCGCTCTTTTTCGGGAAATAAAAGATCACTCCGTTCACCGTGGTGCCATCGGCGGCCTTCAGGAAGTCAACCTTGGTCGGAAAAACTTTTTCTTTCGACTTTTTCATTTGCAGCCACGCCGATTTCTCAAATGCCTGTTCGCCGCGCCTTTGGAAAATCGCCATATTCACGGACTGGATCAGAACCATGTAGTCTTCAGGAGTGTTCGCGAGCGTCTTGTCAACGTCCTCTTGCGTCTTCGTGCCTTTCAGCACGGCGCGGCGCATGGACGCGGCGCGAATGGTTCGCGACGACCACCAGTAAACGCTGTAGCTCGCCGACGCCGCTGCGGCCTCATCTTGTTTCTCCGTTCCTCCCGCCGTATCTGGCGTTGCGCCAGCCGCGTTTTTGGACATGTCTGTCTTGCTGCCCGCGGTGCCCCCGCTCCCGCTCGCCTGCGTCATTCCTTGGGTATTGTTCGCGCCAAAAACGGAAACATTGGCCCGCGCCCACGGCGAGTTGGCAAGAATGTCCGCGACATCTTTCTCCGTCCACTGGCTGGGCGGCTTCGACTTCCACACATCGCCCGCCCAAGCGAGCGTTGCGATGATCAAAATTGCCAGGCCACCGATTATTTTTTTGCGCATCGAATTCTCCTTTCGCATGCCGCGAAGTACCAGGTTTTCGGCGGCTGCCTCGCGTACCGCCCACGCCAACTTACCTATAAATATTTACCACGATTTGGGACGCCGCGCACCGGCTTCTCGCGCAAATCCACACTCGCTGAGACGCACGTCGCGGCAAATAGGATTCATCCGCGAAACCGTGCCGTGCGGCTCGCTGGTGCCGCGCACCTATAGGGTGCACCCGAGGCGCCGGCTACTTGCGGAATGAAATTCCTCCATTCTTTCCGAGGACCAAACAGCCTGCCAGTGAGTCGTGGAGTGCTTGCTTGCGTGAGGTTATACCGGCGCAGATGCAATCGATGGAGAAATAGAGGAGGCCGAGGTAAGGGACATGGGCCACGAGGCGTCCTGCGGAGAAGCGAAGGCTCGCGCGACGGAACGTGACTCGATTGCCCTGAGTGTCGGCGACATAAAGGCCGAAAATTTGTTTTCCGAGTGTTGCTTGCCACGACGAACTTTCGAGCAGTGCGAAATAGAGCCAACTGGTGATGATGAAAAAGCAAAGAATTGCGAATAAAGAAGACACGCCAAACGCGGAGACGACTTGGCTCGGCGGCTCGTCGATATGAAGGTCGGTGAACGCGAGTGGGATTCGCCGCGCCACTGCGAGGAAAGAAACAAATATGGAGAGCGCAAGGCCCAAGAGCATCAGATCGATAATTGCGGCGACGAATCGGAGCCAGAAACCCGCGTACAACACGGGCGGATGCGCTGATGGAAATTCTTCCGCTGAAGCATTCGGTAATGAGTGCAAGCTTCCTCGTGAGTTGCAGGATAGCGCCAGCTATTCGTATCGTAACGCGACGAGCGGGTCAACTTGGGTGGCGCGTCTGGCGGGGAGCCAGCAGGCGGCCAGGGCGCAGAGCATCGTTACGATGATTACGGCTAGGATTGTGCGCCAGTCGTAGGGGCTGATGGCGAATAGCAGGCCTGAGAGCAATTTTCCGAGGGCTAGCGCACCGGCAACGCCCGCGGCTAGTCCGAAGGCGACGGGAACGAGACCGCGGCGCATCACCATAGAGACGATGTTTGACTGCTGTGCGCCGAGAGCCATGCGAATGCCGATCTCATTTGTGCGGCGCGCGACGCTGAACGCGAGGACGCCGTAAATTCCGAGGGCGGCGAGCAGGAGCGCTGAGCCTGCGAAGAGAGCAAGGAGTGCGATTTGGAAACGGCGCTCGGAGAGGGATTTGCTTTGGATTTGCTGCATCGTCTCGATGTTGGAAACGGGGAGTTGCGAATCCACCGACCATACGGCGTCGCGAATCGCACCGGCGATGGCAACTGGGTCTCCCGCGGCTCGCGCGGCAATCTGCGCGGACCACGGCACGCGATCCCAGTAAGGAACGTAAACCATCAGGCCTGGAGCGTCCTGCAAAGTTGTCGCGCGAACGTCGGCGACGACTCCGATAATTTCAAGTAGCGGTTCATGCGGATCGCCGCGACGGAACTGTTTTCCAATCGGATCCTGATGCGGCCATACGGCCTCCGCGGTGTGCTGCGAAATTACTGCAACCTTGCGAGGCTGATCGGTTTCCGCAATCGTTCGGCCTGCAATGAGTCGAATGCCCATGGTGCGAAAGTAGTCCGGAGTGACGGGACGATAAGCGGCAATCGGGCGTTCGAGGACGGGGCGCGTGTCGCCGGGAACGGAAATCGCGTCCGCCCACAATTGACCGTTGAGCGGAAGCACGGAAATCAGACCGGCGGAGACGACGCCCGGCTCGGTTGCTAGCTTGGCGACAATGTCGTGATAGAGAATCTGGCGTTTCACGTCGTCGTCATAGCGCGGGCCTGACGGCGAAAGCTGCGCCGTCAAAATATTTTGGACTTCGAAGCCGCGATCCACGCGCATAAGCCGAACGAAACTTGCGAGGAGGAGCCCCGCGACGATGAGAAGCATGCAGCTCAGGCCGACCTCGACGCTGACGAGGATCTCGCGCATGCGCATCGCGCCGCCGGAATCGGTGGAGCCGCGCGAGCCTGAGCGCATCGCGTCCTGGGGATCAACGCGAGTTAGACGCCACGCGGGAAACACGCCGAAGAACAGTCCTGAAATTATCGCCGCTGTGAGCGCAAATAAAAGCACGCGCCAGTCGACGTGAACTTCGGAGAGGCGCGGCAAATTTACCGGCGCGATTGAGACGAGTAGGCGCACGAGCGTCTCGGCCAATGCGATGCCGAGCAAGCCGCCTGCGAATGCTAGCACGAGGCATTCCAGCAGAAGCGCACGCACCACTCTTGATCGTGACGCGCCGAGCGCGATGCGCACTGCTGTTTCGCGCGTGCGACCGAGCGCTCGAGCTAGCATCAAATTGCCGAGATTCACGCAGACGATTAGAAGGACCGCGCCGACGGCGCCGAGCAAAAGCCAGAGGCCGCTGCGCTCCTGCGATGTGATCTTTTCTTGCAGTGGCGATAGGCGCACGAATAAATCGATGTGGTTCTCGCCTTTTAGAGTCGCGGAGATTTGCGCCTCGATAACGTTTAGCTCAGCTGTAGCCTTTGCGGGCGTCGCGCCGGGCTTTAGACGCAAGACTGCGCTGAAATTGAAATCTCCGGCCTCCTCCCAGTCGATGCCTTTGAGAGGCCAGGGCTGGAAAATGTCGACGCGATCCTTCATCGGAAGTCCGAGCAATTGCCAAGCGGGCGCGCGAAACCACGCCGGAAGGACACCGATCACGGTGAAAGGCGTGTCGTTGAGCGTGATCGATTTTCCGATTACGTTGGGATCGCCGCCGAATTTGCGTTGCCAGAGCGAATCGCTGATAACGACGACTTTATCGTGCCCGGCCTCGGCGTCTGGCGGCCCGAACGCTCTTCCAATTTGCGCGGCGATTCCGAGAAGCGAAAAATAATTGGAAGTTACTTTCTGGCCGTAGAGTTGCTCGGGTTCGCCTGAGCCCGCGAGATTCAAGCTCGAGTCGTCTGTATCGATGAGCGCGATGGATTCGCATGACGTGCAGAGCTGCGTCCATTCGACGTAATGGCCTCCGTTTACCGGCAGCACCGGATAAAATTGGCTCAATTGGGGAACAACTTCCTGAACGGCGTAGAGTTTTCCGGGATCGCGATAGGCGAGCGGGCGCAGCAGGATTCCGTTGACTAGCGAGAAGACAGCCGCCTGTGCGCCGATTCCTAATGCCAAGGCGAGGATGGCCAGCAAAGTGAATTGGCGATCTTTGGCCAACGCGCGAAGTGCGAAACGGAAATCGTGATAGAAATTTTCGAGATGGGTTTCCCAGCGGGTGTCGCGGACTTCTTCTTTTACGCGGTCGAGGCCGCCGAATTCGAGTTGAGCGCGACGGCGGGCTTCTTCGAGGGACATGCCGGCGGCGATGTTGGTGGCGATTTGCTGTTCGATGTGGAAACGCAGCTCTTTGTTTAGGTGATCTTCCGATTTCGATTTGTGGAAGAGGCGATAGAGCGAGCGCATTATATGGATACCTACTCGACCGCTCTAAGGATTAGGGCGACGGCGCCGGCCATTCGCTCCCAATTTTGAACTTCGGCTTCGAATTGTTTGCGGCCTTTTTTGGTCAGCGAGTAGAACTTGGCTTCGCGGCCAGTTTCGGATTCTTTCCACTCGGCTTGCAGCCAGCCTCTTTCTTCCAGGCGATGGAGCGCGGGATAGAGAGAACCCTGATGGACTTCGAAAAAGTCTTTGGAGATTTGCTGGAGGCGCTGGGCGATGGCGTAGCCGTGGCTTGGGCCCAGGGCCACGACTTTCAGGACCAGCATGTCGAGAGTGCCTTTGAGGAAATCGGATTTGTCTTGGGGCATTTAGATCGATACCTAGTAGTCCGACATATAGCGTTAGATGCGAGGAATGTCAATTGGTGAGCGATTCTTTTTGGTCGGTAGGTGTGTGGGTGATGCGCATTGAGAAAAGCAGGAGGGGTTCCTCGTCGGACCCTCGTCGGGCCCTCCTCGGAATGACGGAGTTGTTTGCTGGGTGAATGTCGCAGATGAAGAAAAGCGTGCGACGTTCGAGCATGTGGCGCGTGAGCTACAGAGATCGCCCGGCGCGACGAACGAACGGCATCTAAAATTTCAGCTTTGAAATTTGAGATTTCAAAGCTAGCGGCTGATGAGGACGAAGGCGCCCCAGTAGAAGGGGAGATCTTTGTTGTAGCGCTGGCGGACGACTTCGCGTTCTTTCAGTTGGGCTTGGCGCAGGGCTTCGGGCTTGTCGAGGCCGCCTAGCCATTTCGCGTAGAAGAGAGCCATGAGCTCTTGAGTTTCGCGATCGGGAACGGACCACATGCTCATCATGACGGCGTCGGCGCCGGCTTCCTGCAAGCCGCGGCGCAGGCCGAAGACACCTTCGCCGTTGGACTGCTGGCCCAAGCCTGTCTCGCATGCGCTGAGGACGACGAGTTCGGTGCCTTGGAGATTGAGTTGGCTGGCTTCGTATGCGGTAAGGACGCCGTCATCGAGTCCTGTTGCGGGTGCAGCGCCGGACTGGATTCGATCGGCGCCGGCGAAGTAGAGGCCGGAGCGCAGCATGGGATCTTCGAAGCCGACAGAGCGATCATCGCGGTTTGCGTTTTCGCGCGCGATTTCCTGGTCGGAGAGGAAGAAACCGTGCGTGGCCACGTGGACGAGGCGCGGGCTGTGGAGGTGGTCAACGACTTCTTCGAGGGCGCGATCACCTGTGTACGGAGTCGTCTGCCATCCTGAATTTTTCAGCAGATTGTTAATCGCGTCCACTTCCACTTGCGTGCCGGGCAAAGGATTGAGCGAACCGCCGCGGACGTCGCGGGAGCGCTGGCCGGACATGGCTGGACCAGCGGACGGAGCGAGGGCACTCGCGAGGGTGTTGGCGGGAGCTGCGGAAGGCTGGGCGTTTCCGATATTGAGTTTTGCAAGGACGGCGCGCTGGTCCGCTTCCGTGAGATCGAATTTTGGATTGCCGAGGAGTACGGCTGACTTGGATGCGGCCTGATGCGGCGTGCGCAGAAGATCTTTTGTGCTGTTGACCTGGCGCACGTCGTATTTCTCGAGGAGGAGTTTGCCGTTGGAATCGGCAAAGAGACCCATCGGAATCTGATTTAGGACGCCGTCGGCGGAAACATAGACGCGCTTGGAGACGCCGAGAGCGGGCTCGAGGGGTTTCCAAAAGGCATCGTAAGCGGTGGTGCTGCTGGCATTGGCCGCGCCCTGGACCGGCTGTGCGGGCAATTCCGGCGCGACGCCGCGTGTTTGACCGACTGCCTCGCGATAGGCCGCGATGGGAGTGGATTCCAATTTGCGGGCGTCGCCGAGATCTACAAATACGGGAAGCTTGGATTTGGGAGTGAGGACCAGCGCGACGTAGTTGGACGCGCCGGTGAAAGCCTTACCGTTGTGAAATTGGAAGCGGACGTATTCGACGGCGGCTTCATCGGCGCGGAGAGATTTCTGCACATCTTGCCAAGTGGCGCTCGCGAGGATATTTTTTTCGTTGAGCGAAGAGACGCGGCGGGCCAATTGCTGCTCGAGCGCGTTGGCTTTTTCGTTTAAAGCAGCTTGCGATTCCTGCCAGCCGGGCGGGCGCGCGGTAGCCAATTTCGATGCTTCCGCCTTTTTGGCGGTGAGATCATCGAGGAGTTTCAAGGCTTGGGTATCGCCGCTGGCAACGACTTGAGCGCGAAGCGCGGCGACGCTGGTTCCCACCAGCCCCTTCTCCCACAAGAGCACGTCGTACATGCGCGCAGCAGCCTCGGGATCGTGCTCGTGCTCGGCGAGCGAAAAGCTGAAGTAGCCCGGAAAGACATTTTGAATCGTGGCAAGAAAGAGGAGACGGTCTTTCTCGCTCATGTAGGCGAAGCCGTACTGGAAGCGCTTGTGAATGATTTCGAGAGCGCGCTCGAAGAGAGGGGCGGCGTCGGCGAAGCGGCCTTCGGCCTCGTAGAGCAACGCGAGGTTGATCAGGCTCACAGCGAGGTCGGGATGATCCGGGCCGAGCGCTTTTTCGTTGATGGCGATGGCGCGCTTGAAGATTGGCTCGGCCTTATCGTAGTGGCCTTCGCGCTTCATGACTAATCCGAGATTACTGAGGCTAGCCGCGACGCGTGGATGATCGGGCCCGAACGCTTTGATGAGGATGCTGAGCGCGCGAACGTATATGGGCTCAGATAAGTCGGGGCGATTTTCGCTATCGTAGATTGCTCCGAGTAGTGACAGAACCGAGGCGACGGACTCGTTCTGGGGCCCGAGAGCTTTTTCGTCAATTGCCAGAGCGCGCTTCAGGAGGGGTTCGGCTTCGGCGTAGCGCCCTTCATCGGAATAAACACCTGCGAGGCTGGTCAGGTTCGCGGCGACGTTGGGATGATCGGGGCCCAGCGCTTTTTCGCTGATTGAGAGGGCGCGCTGTAAGAGAGGTTCGGCTTCTTTGTATCGTCCCTGATCTTGATAGAGTAACGCCAGGTTGTTTAATGCAGTTGCGACGTCGGGGTGATCGGGGCCCAGCGACTTCTCGAAGATTTTCAGTGCGGCCTTGAGTAGCACCTCGGCTTGACCGTAGCGGGCCTGCGATACGAAGACGCCGGCCAGGGCGATGAGGTCGGTGGCGACGCTCGGGTGATATGGACCGAGGGCTTTGATATCAATGAATATTGCGTGGGTGTAGAGCGTCTCAGCGTCGGCGTAACGGCCCTGGGTGTCGTAAAGCAACGCCAGGTTGTGGAGATCTACCGCGAAGTGCGGGTTATTCGGCCCCAGCGCCTTTTCGTCTATGTCCTGAGCGCGCTTGTACAGCGGTTCGGCCTCGGCGTAGCGGCCCTGCTTGGCGTAGAGCAGCGCGAGATTATTCAAATCCGAGCCGATTTTCTGATCAGTGGGGGCCAGCGTTTTTTCATCTATGGCTAGAGAACGTTTGTAGAGAGGTTCGGCTTCGGGATAGCGGCCCTCGTCCTCGTAAATTGAGGCGAGATTATTCAGCATCGTGGAAATGCCATCATGTTCGGGGCCGAGAACCTTTTCGCCGATTGCGAGCGCGCGCTTGAGCGTTGCCTCGGCGTCGGGATACCGCCCCAGGTCGGAGAGGATGTTGCCGAGGCGGTTCAGGGAGGCTGCGGTGATTTCGTTATTTGTGCCGAAGGTGGCTTCCGCGACTCGCGCGGCTTCTTGAGCGATTGGCAGGGCTTCGCCGTATCTACCTTGGTCTTGAAGTTGCGCGGCTTGTGCGTTGAGCTGCTTCCAGCGGGCTTCCTGGGCGGACGAGGGGAGGCAGGCGAGAAGGACGAGAAACGACACGGCAGCCAGGTGAACACCGGCGCAGCGGGCGCGCGTGTGCGCGCTTTTGCGCTGGAATTGGGAACGCGAGTGAAGGGTATCCTGGAAAACGCTCGAGAGCGTGGAAGGAGCTTGCATCTTGGGCCTGCGGGATTTTAGTTGATCGACGGGTTGTGCGCTAGCGCCAGCGTCGTAAACGATGCTCAAGTTCGCGCGATTTAGACGAAGCCGGCGTTTCTCGGGTGATTCCGGCTTAGCGGGTATCCTTCCGAACTCGCTCGGCCGAGGGGCTGGGCCACTGGGCCGCGCGAATTCGTGTTCTGCCGCCGGGCATTTCAGCGCGAAAGGCATCGCGAGGTGTTCTCGGCCGTTTTCTACGTGCCGTGGGCCGCGCCGGTTCTGGTGCGAACCTCGATATTAGCCGACCCTCGCCATCAGGGTTTTTACCTTAGCTAGCTTCTTGCCCTGGAGCTGTCCCGCTGACTTCGATTTGCCAACGATTTTCTTCGTCATTTTTATCTCCTCGCGCGCTGCTACCGGCGGCGTGGTGAGAATGTGCAATTCAAGTGCCAGGTGGAATGTGGCGGACAGATTGTACAACCGGTTGACATCAAATGACTTGGTGAAACGCGACGAATTACTGACACTCGCCCGGCGTTGACTTTGTCAACACATGTTGGTTTTTTGCTCACGGGAACTTCGGAGGACCGCGCTTCGTGCCGGATCGGCGCGCTCTGCCGAATCAGATCGTGGGGAGCCGGTCAGCCTTCCGGGCAGCCCTACGGAAGCCTAATCGAGAGGAGTTCCCGGATTGCCTTCGGACTTTAGCGTTCGTGCGGAAACTGGTAAGATGCGCGCGCGATGGCAGAACAATCTTCATCCGGGGCACCGAGCTCCGGTTCGCAATTTTCGCACTACCGGATTCTCGAGAAACTCGGCGGCGGCGGCATGGGCGTCGTTTACAAAGCCGAGGACGTGAATCTCGGCCGCCCCGTTGCGCTGAAGTTCCTTCCGGATGATGTTGCGAAAGATCCCGTCGCGCTCGAACGTTTCCGGCGCGA
Source organism: Acidobacteriota bacterium (assembly GCA_003152355.1). Classification (GTDB taxonomy): domain Bacteria; phylum Acidobacteriota; class Terriglobia; order Acidiferrales; family UBA7541; genus Palsa-147. The sequence goes on from PMAA01000253.1 coordinate 47,689, forward strand.
AGCTCGCGCGGCTTCGGCGCTCAATCATCCGGGCATTTGCACGATTTACGAAATTGGCGAGGACGGCGGGCGGCTTTTTATCGCGATGGAGTATCTCGAGGGCGAGACGCTGAAGCACCGCGTGGCGGGCAAGCCGCTCGGGAATGAAGAGTTGCTCGATTTCGGCATTCAAATTTCCGATGCGCTTGCCGCGGCGCATGACAAAGGCATCATTCATCGCGACATCAAGCCCGCCAATCTTTTCATCACGCAGCGCGGACAGGCAAAAATTCTCGATTTCGGTCTGGCCAAGACGATTGCCGCGCCTTCGGCGCAATCCATTTCTGCCACGCAAGAGACGGCGGGGCTGTCGCCCGAGAACCTGACGAGCCCCGGAAGCACGCTCGGCACGGTGGCGTATATGTCGCCTGAGCAAGTGCGCGGCAAAGAGGTGGATGCTCGCAGCGACATCTTTAGTTTTGGCGTGGTGTTGTACGAAATGGCGACCGGCACGCCGCCATTTCACGGCGAAACCTCCGGTGTAATTTTCGACGCGATTCTGAATCGCGTTCCCGTTGCGCCCGTGCGGCTGAATTCCGATATTCCGCCGGACCTTGAGCGCGCGATCAGCCGTGCGCTCGAAAAGGATCGCGAGCTGCGTTATCAGCATGCGTCCGATCTCCGCGCGGATTTGAAACGGATTCGGCGCGAATTTGATACTTCGCGCACTGCGACGGCGACAGTTACTGCCGCGGTGCCTGCGGCGAGTTTGACGCCTGCGGTGTCCGCGGCGCGGAGCACGGGCGCGCCGGGTTCGGGTTCATCGAAGACTTTGCCATCGCCCGTTGCATCGCCCGTTTCATCGACTGTGCCATTGTCTGATTCGAGCGCCGCTGCGCGGCCGCCGTCGGACGAGATTGCAGCCGCGACGCCGTCGCACTCGGGCATGTTGATCGCTGTCGCTGCGGTTGCGGTCGTAGTGATTGTAGCCGGCGCGTTCTGGTTTTTTAAGGGCCGCAGCAAGGCGACGGTGCTGACCGAGCGAGATACAGTCCTCGTTGGCGACTTCGCGAATTCCACGAGCGATCCTGTCTTTGACGACACGCTGAAGCAGGCGCTTGGTGTTTCGCTGCGCCAGTCGCCGTTTTTGAACGTATTGTCGGACGACAAAGTGGCGTCGACGCTTCGGATGATGACGAAGCCGGCGAATACGCCGCTCACGCCGGACGTGGCGCGCGAACTTTGCCAGCGCGCGGAGAGCAAGGCTTATGTTTCCGGAACGATTGCCAGCATCGGAAACGAATTTATCGTGGGCTTGAAAGCCGTGAATTGCCATACGGGTGACATTCTTGCGGAAGAACAGGAACGCGCCGCGGGCAAGGAGAAAGTGCTCGATGCGCTCGGAACGGCGGCAACCAAACTTCGCGGCGAACTCGGCGAATCGCTCTCGTCCGTGCAGAAATTCGATGTGCCTCTCGCTCAGGAAACTACGCCGTCGCTCGAAGCTCTGAAGGCGTTTACTCTCGGGCGAAAGACGGAGCGAGAGAAAGGCGCGTCGGCGGCTCTTCCGTATTTCTTGCGGGCCGTCGAACTCGACCCGAATTTTGCGAGCGCGTATGGCGGCATCGGGATCATGTACGGGAATCTAGGGCAGCCGGATCGCGCGTCTACCTATCTCGCGAAAGCTTTTGAGCTGCGCGATCGTGCGAGTGAACTGGAAAAATTCCATATTGCTTCGTCGTATTACGGAGCTGTGACTGGCGAGCTCGAGAAGGCTGCGGAAACCTACCAAGAATGGATTCAGAGCTATCCGCGGGATTCGATTCCCTATAACAATCTCGGCGTGATCTATTTCCAATTGGGACAGCCCGATAAAGCATTGGACGTTGTGCGTGAATCCGTCGATCTTGATCCGAATAATGTGATTGACCTGGAATCGCTGTCGGACTCGTTGATGGTTCTCAATCGTCTCGATGAAGCTCGGAAGCCGCTGGACGAAGCGATCGCGAAGAAGCTGGACGACGATGGGATTCATCTCCAATTCTACGAGATCGATTTTCTTCAGGGCGACACGAGGGGGATGGCAGACCAATTGTCGTGGTTTGACGGTAAGCCGGATCTCGAGCACGAACGGTGGGCCTATCAATCCGATACCGAAGCCTACTCGGGCCATTTGCAGAAGGCACGCGAATTGACAAAACGCGCGGTTGACGCGGCGCTGCGAACAGACAATAAGGAAAGCGCGGCGTTTTGGCAGGATAGTGGCGCGATCCGGGACGCCGAATTTGGATATTCCGCCGAGGCGCGGCAAAGCGCCGCAGCGTCACTCAATTTGGGGGGCACGGATCGGCCCGTTGCCGAGGAAGCGGCGATTGCATTTGCAATGGCGGGCGATACTGCGCACGCCGAATCCACCGCCCAGAGTCTCGCGAAGCGATTTCCCCTGGACACGCTTGTAAGATCGCTTTCGGTGCCCACGATTGAGGCGCAGATTGCGATCAATCAAAAGAATCCCGCGCGCGCGATCGAGTTGCTTCAGGCTGCCTCACCGATTGAGTTATCCGTCAGTTCCGGAGGAGCGGGCATCAATTCGTGCATGTATCCGGTATATGTCCGCGGACAAGCTTATCTATTGGCGAAGCAGGGCGGCGCGGCGGTCGCGGAGTTTCAGAAGATAATCGATCACCGTGGATTGGTGGAGAATTGCCCGACTGGCGCGCTGGCGCATCTGGGGCTTGGGCGGGCGTACGTTCTTTCGGGCGATACTGCGAAAGCTCAAGCGGCTTACAATGATTTCCTCACGATTTGGAAGGATGCGGATGCGGATATTCCCATCCTACGCGACGCCAAGGCGGAAGCTGCTTCGCTGAAGTAATTTCCCAGTCGAAATTTGGTTAGAAAAGCCGCGGGCAAGACGCCCGCGCCACGAGGTAGATGCCGCTCGTCAACTGTGAGGCGGTGGCGCGAAGGCTGTGAGCCAGTGGGGATGGATCACAGCCTTCTTGCCGAGGTGCACTTGGAAGCGAGAAGGCAACTGCAGGGTGGCCTTGATTCGACCGATGTCTGACCGGCTTCGCTGGCGAGGCAGATCGGATCGCTGGGATACGCCAAGTCCAGTCCTGCAGCTGCCTAGATGAAAATGGCCCTGTTGTTAACGATGCAATTCGAGTGCCGCGAGCTGCGGACCGGTGGCTGGCTGTAAGCGCGTTAGTTTCATTGGATTTGATTGGGCTTGAGAGGCGGGGCTTAACTTCCGACCCGTTGAGATTGTCAGCTTATGTTGAATCGTTCAACAGTCATGTGACGCCGCAGATATTTGCGTGGATTTGTTTTTGTGAATCGGCGGGCTACCGATTCGTTTGGCGTGCGGCCTCGAGCGCCTAAGAGCCGGCGAGACGCCGGCGGTACGAGAATTGCTCCCGGGAGGGAGTACGCACATGACCCGCAAGTGGCTCGGGGCGGGAGCAATATCCGGCGAAATCGCTGCGTTTACGGGCCATTCCGCTTGACAAATTACACGTATAGGAGCAAATTTTCGCCACTCCAGCGGGCCAGCGAGCGTTCGCGTTCGTTGGTGGGCGGACACCACGATAGGCCCCTCATTTTGGAGATCTCGCCGAGCTGTCCCCGAAGACAGCTGTGGATGCGATTGGCACAAGGAGAAGCCCAAATGGAAACTGCAATAGGCGTGTTCGATTCGCGCGATAAAGCCGAAAAGGCCTTGAGAGAGCTGCTGAAGCGAAACGTACCGCAGGAATCGATAGTTTTCCTGACCACTTCTGAAACTGAGGCCGCGAGCATGGCGAAAGATTTCGGTTCATGGGCCGGGGGATTCGCGGGCGGCGCGGCGGGAATGACGGCGGGAGTGGTGGCGGCAACGCTGCTGGCAATTCCGGGTCTGGGGCAGGCGCTGGCGATCGGTATCGGTGCGACAGCCTTACTCGGGCTGGCTGGCGCGGGCGCAGGCTCGGCGGCGGCAAAATCCGCGTCGACAGACAAGAGCATTCCGCTGCCAATCCCGGATAACGAAGACGCGGCGCTATTCCGGAAGGTTCTGGGAGACAAGCGCTCGTTGATCATTGTGAGGACGGAGTGGCGCGAAGTGGCGAGCGCGGCGTGCGAGATCCTCGATCGCACGGGAATCAGCATCCAGGAACGCAAGAATCTTAGGATGCAGGCGGCAACGCGACATGGCGCCGAGGCCACCATCGTAGACATCAGCGGAAGAATTACGCTCGGCGAAGGCAACGTGATGCTCCGCGACATCGTTCAAGCACTCGTCGAGGAGGGGAAGACGAAGATCCTGTTGAACCTCGGCGGCGTGGACCACGTAGACAGCGCGGGCATTGGCGAGCTTGTGCGGAGCCATACGGTGGTGCGCAGGGCTGGCGGCCAACTGAAGCTCTCGAACCTCAGTCCGAAAGTGCAGGAAATGCTGAAGATGACCAGCCTGAACGCGGTGTTCGATATTCATGCGGATGAAACCAGCGCGATCAAATCGTTTAGCCAGGCTTCCGGCGCGAACGCGTAGCCTCCGACGCGACCTGCATTGTGGAGACTCAGAGCGATTCCAGGATTACAACCGTCCTGATCGTTTACTGCGATTGCGCGTTCAGATGTAGCGCGCGGAGGCGCGGCGCTCGGCCGCGACGCCTTCAAGCAATTGTTCGGCCGAGGGGAAATTTTCCGGGGGCGCGGTGAGTTTCGGCTTGATGCGCGTGGCGATCTGCTCGGCCATACGGAAGCGGACGCCGGCGTCGAGCGAGCTTCGCCGGTTTAGGAATGCTTCGACGACCGCAAATTCCTCCGGCGTCAGATTCCCGGCTCCGTATTTCGTTGCCGCTGCGCTTGCCGATGGCTGCCACAACGGCCGAATATCCTGAAGTTCCCGTTCGTGAATCACGATCGTGCCCGCGACGAAATCGCCGAGGCGCTTGTTCTGCTTGCTGAGCAAAACGCTCACGATGCCAACGGCGTATAAAAAGGCCGGGGAACTATCCACGATTCGCATCAAGTTGCGCCCAAAAGATTCGGCGGGCGTAATCGGCCGGCCGGAATCCTTTATTACGCGAATGTGCGTGATTCGCTTTCCGGGCGTCTGGCCGTTCCACACAGCTTCGAAGATCGCGAAGTAGCCGAAAAAGACGATGAAGAGCGAGAGGATCAGCAGCGCCAGCGCCCAATTGCTGCCGAACGCACCGTGAAAGACGCCGCCGATGAGAAGCATGCCACCGATAATCAAAAGCGCGAAAGCTACAGACTGAATCAGCATATCGAACGCGAGCGCGAGAAACCGGCTGCCAACCCCGGCGATGGCGAATTCGAGCGCGGTTTGCTCCGGTGTTTCGATGATAATCTTGTCGGCGGAAGCGTTCGGCGGCGGGGGATTCGTTGGCGGCAGCGACATGATCTCTACGCGTTGGCTTGAGAAACGAAAGCCCTACTGGTCCCGGCTGGAGCAGTTGGTAAGCCGGTCGCGATCGGGCGGCGTTTCGGCCCTCGATCATCGCGAACTGCAGGAACTCGGCTTATTGTATCGCCAGACCGCGTCAGACCTTGCGGCCGTGCGCGAGGATATCACGAGCCCGCAGCTTGCCGCGTATCTCAATCAGCTTCTTGGCCGGGCGCACAACCTTATCTACATGGGGCAGCGGCCGAAAATCAGCGGCATTGTGAAATTTTATTCGCAGACCTATCCGCAGATTTTTCGCGAGACACTGCCGGAAACTTTGCTCGCGTTTGCAATTTTCATGGTGACCGCCGTTGCGGCTTGGGTCGTTACGATTCACGATCCGGCATTCGCGCCGAGGCTGCTTGGTCCGGAAATGATGGAGACGATCGAGCGCCACAAGATGTGGACGCAATCGATTGTGACGGTGAAGCCTGCCGCGGCCTCCGGGATTATGACCAACAATATGCTGGTCGCTTTCGCCACGTTCGCGTATGGAATCACGGCGGGGATTGGCACGATCTGGATGATGGTATTGAATGGCGTGCTGCTCGGCGTGGTGGGCGCCGCGACGTGGAAGGCGGGGATGGCTTCGGATCTTTGGAGTTTTGTGGCGCCGCACGGGGTGATCGAACTGCCCGCTATTTTCATCGCGGGAGGCGCGGGCTTTGAGATTGCGCGCGGGATGCTGTTTCCGGGATTACTGCCGCGACGCGAATCGCTGGCCAGAGCGGGAGGGCGCGCGGCGCGGCTGCTGCTCGGCACGATTCCGATGCTTTTCGTTGCGGGGATCATTGAGGCGTTTCTCTCGCCGTCTGATATTCCGCGGGCGCTGAAGTATCTTTTTGCTGCGGTGATGTTCACTCTGCTGATGACGTATTTGAATTTTTCGCGGCGGCCACAACCCGATCAGGCGTAGAAATCAGAGCGAATACAGTGGACAATTCGTTCGTAGCGCCGGCATCCTGCCGGCGTTTTTGTGTTGCGTAACCGGGCGGAATATCGCCGGCAAGATGCCGGCGCTACGATCGCATGGTTGCCGCATAGCTGGATCCTCGGAAGTGTAGGGTAGATCGCAAGCCCCGGCCTGCCGGCCAGCCCTACTCCGAAAGACGCGGGCAAGATGCCCGCGCCACGATTGCAATGGAGACGGTGCCGGCGGCTAGAGCAGGCTGCGTTCTTTAATGTTGAGGTATTGGTTGACGAGCGAGGATGCGAGGACGTTCGGCATCAACTCGAGCGCGAGGACGCCGCGCTGCCGCAGGCCGCGAAGGAGCACATCGCGGCGGTGCGAAATTTCGAGCGCGGCGACGTGGCGATACATGTCTTCTTTTGTCGCCGGAGTCGTGTTTGCCAGGAGGGTGAGATCAGGCTGGCCCATCGCGACGAATAGCACGAGATGCCGCAAAGTCATGTGCATCGCGTAATCGATCACTTCAGGAGTGGTGGCCGTCTCCGCGAAATCCGTGATCCACACGACGAGGCTGCGGCGCTTCTGCGTGGTGAGAAGAGAGTGCGCGGCCCGGGCGTGGTCGGCCTCGCCGGCTTCGCCGTGCACTTGCGAGAGCGATTCCACGATGGCGCGTACGTGGCGATGACCGCGCGCGGCGTTTACATTCTGCTGGATGCGGCGGCCGTAGGCGAGCAGGCCGACGCGATCGCCGCAGTGAAGCGCGACTTGAGCGAGCGAGAGCGCCGCGTTTACAGCGTAGTCGAGCTTCGAAATTCGCAGAGCGCGCCCCGGCTCCTCTACTTGCGAGCGCAGCAATCGTCCGGCGTCAAGCACGAGCCAGACGATCTGGCTGCGCTCGATTTCAAAGACGCGCGTGATCAAATGGTTTCGTCGGGCCGTTGCGGTCCAGGAGATGTCGCGAATCTCGTCGCCCTCGCGATACTCGCGCAGAGAATCGAATTCGCGTCCGATGCCGCGCTGGCGGCGACGGCGCTTCTCCATTTCAATTTGGCGGCTGCGAATCAAATAAAGGGTGTGCTGTTTGGCTTCTTCGATGTTGGGCAGTACGCGGACGGCTTGGGCGGTATCGGCAACGGCCCAGCGTTCGGCGAGGCGCATCGCGCTTTGATAGGTTACGAACATGCGGCCGGCGCGCGCGTCGCCGCGTTCCGCAGGCAGAATTTCATATTTCGCTTGCGCCGTGCCGCCGGCGCGAACTTTGAGTTCGACGCTCGCGGGCTCGGTACGCAAGGTGAGTGGAGTTTCGTCCGTGATTCGCGCGCGAATTGTGATGCGGCCTGAATTCGTGACTTCGATCGCGATGGAACTTGCGCAGGCGAGCGCTGGACGCGTTCGCCAGATGCGGCGGAGTTCGAGTTGACTGGGCGATGGAAGTTGCAGGAAATCCCAGAGCCATGCGGCGACGAATACGCCGTCCCATAGAAACATTGCGGCGATCATTCGCGGAAACCACCACGCGGGAATGAGCCAGCCGAATCCGAGCAGAATCGCGACGAAAAATCGCGGACCGAATCCAAACGGGATTCTCCCGTTCGGGCGCGCGCGAGCAACGGCTGCCGGAGGCGCGAGCGGATTCTCGATCACTATTTCGGCACCTCAACCGCGGCAAGAATTTCGGACACCACCTGATCCGCGGTCAGCCCTTCGAGATCGGCTTCCGGCTTCAGCATGATGCGATGGCGAAGAACGGCGGGCGCGGCGGTTTTGATGTCGTCGGGAATGAGAAAATCGCGGCCCTCGATGCCAGCGAACGCGCGCGCGACGGAAAACAGTCCGATGGCCGCGCGAGGGCTGGCGCCGAGAGTGAGCGCGGGCCAGTCGCGCGTCCTGCGGACCAGCGTGACGAGATATTTGTAGAGCGCCGGCTCGACGCGCACGCTTTCGATTTCCTGCCGCGCGGCGGCGAGCCATGCAGCGTCAATCGGCGCGAGTTCGATGGCTTCGAAGCGGCGGGAATCGAATCTCTGGCCCCAACGCTGGAGAATTTCGGCTTCCTCTTTTTCGGATGGGTAGCCGACGCGAATCTTGAGAAGGAAGCGATCGAGTTGGGCTTCGGGAAGCGGATAGGTGCCTTCGAACTCGATCGGATTCTGCGTGGCGAGCACGGTGAAGTTTCCGGAGAGCGCGTAACGCGTGCCGTCAATGGTCACCTGGCGCTCCTCCATGGCTTCGAGAAGCGCGGCCTGCGTGCGCGGCGAGGTGCGATTGATTTCATCCACGAGCAGCAAATCGGTGAAGACGGGCCCTCGATGAAGGGCAAAAGAACTCGCGGCCATGTTGAAAACGTTCGTGCCCATGACGTCGGCCGGCATCAGGTCGGCGGTGCATTGCACGCGCTGAAAGCCGAGGCCGCAAATTCGCGCGAGCGTTTTCACCGCCAGCGTTTTCGCGAGGCCGGGCACGCCCTCCATCAGCGCGTGGCCGCCGCAGACGAGGACGAGCAACATCTGGTCGATGACGTCTCGCTGGCCGATGATGACTTTCGAATATTCATTGCGAACGTGCGCGGCGAGGCGTGAAAGGTTTTCCACGAGTCGAATTCCTCCTGTTACTTTTTTCTTTTCAAAATAAGCTGCTCTTCGAGCGATTCGAGGCGATGAATTATTTCGAGGGCATCGCCAGGCGGCACTTTCGCGGCGCGGCTCGCGGCAGCGGCGCCGCGCAACGTTTCGCCAAGCTCGTCGCCCTGCCAGCCGAGCCGCACGCGAACAGCTTCCGCGAGCGCGGCATCAGTTGTCGCGAGCGGCAAGCGCATTTGCCGCGTGAGCAGCGAGCGGAATCGCTGATAGACCGCGCCGACCATGGCGGGCTCGGCGTGCGCCCGTTCGTAGAGGCCGCCGATCGTGTCGACGAATTCAAGCGGCCATAGCCGCGAAACCGTGGCGGGCATGGCGATCGGTCCGCTGCGCCGGCTAAACGTGAACAATATCGCGAAACCCAGAATTGCGATTTGTAAAAGTCCCCACGCCACAGGCGTTTTCTCGACGTAGGCCCAGAGCGAATCGCGCTGGCCATGAAAAAATTCGTCCCAAAAAATTGTGGGCTGCTTGGACGCGTTGCCATTTTCGGAACCGACAGCGTTCAGAAAAAGATTCAGATTGCTGTCGTGCGTGATTCCGGCGTTGGTGAGCGGAGTGGCGCTGGCCCACCAAAGAATCTGGCCGCGCCCAACACGCCAGCTCACGACGACGGCGGAATCCGCCGGCCCGTACAGGGGCATCTGCGACGGTTCGATCGTGGTCCACTCGGCTTCAGGTTGGAGCGAAATTGTCGGCGCGCCTGCGGTGAAGTTGCTTGGGAGATTGGAATCGTAGGTCTGCCAGGAAGATTCGAGCGGCTCGTCCGACGAGTGCGCGTCTTTAAAGAAGGAGGTTAACATCGAGCCAGTGAAAAGAATTCTGCCGCCGGCTTTGACGAAATTTAGGAGCGCGGCTCGATCTTTTTCGACCGGCGGCTGAATCGGATCGGCAAGAACCAGCACGATGCCGCCGGGATCCTCAGGCAATTCGTTGGGCGGGCGTTCCCAGACCCGCACGGGATATCGTAGCTGCTTCAAGAGCAAATAGGCGGCGTGCGCGCCATTGGAATCCACCGAATAGATTGACGGAATGGGGCTAGCTTGTTCACGGGAAGGCGGCGCGAAGAACGCGAGCGCCGTTGCAAGAACGATGAACGCCGCCGCAGAGATATACACCAGTTTGCGATCGGAGGGGTCTATGGCAAACGGCATCCGAGTTCCTCGACCTGGTGCATGCAATCCTGAAAATCTTCCACGCGAGCGGGACGCAGCCCGTACCAAATGCGTTCGAGCCGCGAAGTGAGCGCGGCCAGAGAATCCCGCCGCTTGGCGCGCTCCGAAGGCAGATAGCCGCTGGATTCTTCAATGAGCCGCAAATATTCACGGGGCGTCCGCGAACGATCCGGGGCGACGACGCCAAGATCTTCGATGTACGTGACGCCGGCCCAGTAGGAGGAATGGACGGCTTCGCGAAAATTTCCGCCGTCGGCAGCAAGCCTCGCGGCACGAATCCACTCCTGCCACGACCGGTGCACGGCGACGTGCTCGATGCTCTGCATTTCCTCGATTCGGCCGCGCTCGCCCCAGAATCGGAAGAGCATCATCGCAATCCATGCCACGGCGGCGGCCAAGAGCAGCCAGAAAAGAAATTTCGCACCGAGCGGATGCCGGCCGATCTGATGGAGGAGATTTTCCATCATACCCACGAGCCAATCGCTGATTCGTTGTTTGAAACGATCCCAGGCATTCGGAGGCTGTATGGCGGCGAACTCGCGGCGGCGGAGGATCTCGTCGAGTTCTTTGCGCGCGATCGGATTTGGCGACGATGCGCGCGAGGAATAATTTTGTACTTGATTCGCGAGGTTGCCGAGCCATTCTTCCCCTCCTTCGATGTGCGAGATGCGCGCGTTTTGATTACGTTCGGCATCGACGAGAATCGAACGCAGAGGCTCGGTCGAAATGTCGTAATGGCGATCCGGCGTGTCAACTTGCCACTTTACGGGAAGACGAGAGCGAAATGCGTCGAGGTCTTCGCGAGTCGCGTGCTGTCGTTGGAGAGATGCTTCGAGCTGGTGAAGTTCGGCCGCGAACGCGCGTGGATCGTATGGGCCAGACTCGTACGGACCAGGAGAAGGTGGCTTCTTCGTCTGTGCGGTGGTTGCCGCTGCGGAAAGCGCGAACAACACAATCGGCGCGATACAGCCGAACGCTATTCGGAAGCAGCGGCGTCTGTTCACCGAGACAGGTTATCCGAATCGGCTGGCGAAGCCACTGCTAAGTGATCGCCGTTGGCAGGCCGGCGGTCACCGGGCCTGCGAGGGGCGCCATCATCACTTGAAGGTCGAAGGCTTCTTTCCGGACGCGTAGGTCGTAATAAAGGATGGCGCCCGCAATCGTCACCACCGGAATCACCAGGATGCCGGCGATCGCTGCCCCGACCTGCATCAACCCCATGAAGACGAGAACCATCGCCGGATTACTCTTCTCAACGAAGATTCCAATCTCGAAGGGAATCGCGAAGAGTGCGGCCGCCGCCATGCTCAAGGCGAAGTAGAGAAGAATGATGAGAAAAGCGCGCCCCGCGTGGTCCCTTGTGAGATTCCAACTGCGCTCCAGCGCCAGCCGGGCATTGAGATGTTCCACGATCGCAGAAGGCACGCCCACAAAAAAACGGCACATGACGTAGACTCCCGGGACGACCAGCATGATGAGACCAGCCACGATCGCAAGATACTTCAAAACCAATATGCCAAACAGTGTGGCGAGCTCGCCGCGAACGCGACGGAACGATTCTCCGATGGTGATCGAGCGGCCTAGATACAGCTCAGAAACAGCGATGACTGTAGCGCCTTCGGTTAACAACAGCGCAATTGTCCCGACGAGCATGCCAAGAAATGCAAATCCCGAGTAGGTGGTTGACATCCCAGCGAGCGGGAATGGCGGCTGAGGCGTCCGGCCAGCAACAACCGTCGGGAATATCACCGGCTTCAATGTGAATGTCTGCGCCAAATTCAACGCGAGCACGAGTATGTGAGGAATCGCGGAAATTCCGATAAACAGGGCGAAGTAATTGCGGTAGAGCGTAAAGGTGCGGTCGAGGATCTCACCGATGGATAAAGGGCGCAGATCGAGATTGTTCATCGGTATCTCCGATTCGAGTGAGCGGGGTTGGCTCGCCGGGCAATTTACCAAAGATTTAGAGAAAGCGATATCTGAGCTTTTGACAGGCTTGCGCCCTAACGCAATAAAGTCTTTTCGTGCCGCGCAAGTGCGTGGTTTAAGAGGCTCGGCCCGTCAATCGGCCGACGAGCAGGCGCATGAACCTGGCGGCGTCCACATCGACCGCGACCTTCGTGTTTGTGCGAAACGGTTCGTCGGCATTGCGCCCGTCAATCGTCGCACCGCTCTCGAGTGGCGCGGAATGGCGAACCGGAGCGTGGTCGTAGGCCACGGATTCGCCGGAGGTCAGTTCGCCCTCGATTTCGATATTGACGTAGAAATCCTTCAGTTTGACGAGCGTCGGATCGAGAAGCGTGGCGAGGGCAAGCGGATCGTGCATCATCGGGAAACCGGGGAAGCCGGTTCGCCGGTATTGTGCGATTGTGCTGCGCGCGATTCGCCCGGCGGCTTTGCTCACGGGATTTCCACCGGCTTCAAGAGCGGCGGCGTCGTCGTCGCGGAGTTGAACTTTGCGCGTGACGTCAAGTCCGACCATGACGATTGGAATTCCGGAGTGAAAGACTACGTAAGCTGCTTCGGGATCCACGTAGAAGTTGAACTCGGCTGCCGGAGTGATATTCCCGCCGGAGATCGAGCCGCCCATCAGGACGAGGCTCGGAATCATGCTCGCGAGTTCGGAATCGGAGCGAAGAGCCGTAGCGATATTTGTGAGAGGGCCGACGGCGACGATTGTGACTTCGCCCGGATGCGCGCGAACAATGCGGCGAATGATTTCGGTCGCTGTTTCGGAGACAGGTTTCGTTTTTGGAGGCGGGAAGTTTACGCCGCCGAGGCCGTCTTCACCGTGAACGTAGCTTGCGGTGATAAGGCGTCGAGTCAGCGGAACGCTCGCGCCAGCTGCGACGGGAATATCCGTGCGGCCGGCGATCTCGACGAGGCGCAGCGCGTTTGGCAGAGTCAGTTCGAGGGGCACGTTGCCTGATACGGGCGTGATCGCCTCGACTTTCAGTTCCGGCGAGCTCAGGGCGAGGAGAATCGCGAAGGCGTCGTCCACACCGGGATCGGTATCAATTATGATTCGGCGCGGAGACGCGCTGGAAGCTTGGGGCATATTCGCAGCTCCGAATGCCGCTGAAGATTCGCCCGCGGACAGCAAAGAGCTTCCGAGGACGCCGCCAAGAAGCAAGCCTGCGGAATCGCCGAGAAATTCTCGCCGGTTGGGCGCCGGAAGTTTGTGATCGGATTTCATGGTGCTCCTTTTTGAAACGTTGTTGGCAGTGCTATTCAACGGCGAGGTCCCGAGCGCTCACGCGCGCCGGGTTGAGAATGCTACCGCAATTCGCCTCTCAAATTTGAAGTCTCTTGGGTCCGCTGACGAAAATATTGCCGCGCTCATAAAAGCGCAAGACGAGATGCGCGTCGCGCGTGATGCCGATGCGGATGCTTTCGCCGATCGCGCCCCTTTTGCGGACCGCGGAGCCAAGCCACAGCGCACCGGGCGCGCAAAGATCCACCCCATCGACACGCTTGTCAATGCGAAATGCGGAAGCCAAGCGGCCGGGTCCGCGCGTGAGATCAAGCAAGCGGACGGTGCGGCGATGACGGCGCATCAATTCAATCCCTTCGATCGGCTCGACCGCGCGCAGAAGCACTCCAGCGCCCACGCCGGGCTCCTCGCCGGAAACATTCATCATGAACGAAGAGCCGTAAATGAAATAAACGTACGCGTGACCGTGCTCGAGAAAAAGCGCGCGATTGCGGGGCGTCTGGCCGCGGAAGGCGTGGCAGGCCGCGTCGCCCGGAAGATAGGCTTCGGTTTCGACGATGCGCCCGCTCAAGCGCCCGGCGGGGAGATCGCGAACGAGAGTTTTGCCAATCAGGTAGCGTGCGAGCTTGACGGTATTTACAGGCAACTCGTCACGCCGCAAGGGCCGAATTTTGCGATTCGCCATTTGTTGTTTTTTTAAGAGCCGCGCCCACGACCGCGGGGGCAAACCATTCTAATCGCGCAGGCGCTCGCGCTCTAGTCGATCCTTGAGTGTGCAAATTGAAAATGACCGCGGGACAATTTCCCAACGATCGAATTCATCCCGCACTTTCCTGTTTGCCCGGGTTCGACTATGCTGGCGTCCGCAATCACACAGTACCCGGACGCCCGTAAGCCGGGCTTCGCGCCGGGAAAATATCCTGGGGGTATCGGTGGATGAAAAGAGACGCGATCACGAACTCGGAATGCACCGCGCGATCTCGCGCCGCGATTTTCTAAACGGATTTGGCATTGCTGTCGGAGGTTCGCTCGCTTTTCCGCACCACGCCTGGCTCGACGCATTCGGCCAGCCTCAGTCACCATTCGCGCCTGAAAAAGATCCCAAGTATTATCCGCCGACGCGCACCGGCATGCGCGGGGACCACGATGGCTCCTGGGAAGTGGCGCACTCTATGCGCGACGGTCAGCACTGGAGCAACGCCACGCCCGACAACGAAAAGTACGACTTGATCGTCGTCGGCGGAGGAATCAGCGGGCTTGCCGCTGCTTATTTTTACCGGAAAGCCGCAGGCCCGAAGTCGCGCGTGCTAATCATCGAGAATCACGACGATTTTGGCGGCCACGCGAAACGGAACGAATTCGAGGCGAACGGGCGAATACTGCTTGGCTACGGCGGCACGCAATCCATTGCCGGGCCAAAGCATTACAGTGCCGAAGCCATGGGACTACTTCGCGATCTTGGCATCGACGTGGATGGCTTCAACCAATACTACGACCGCAAGTTTTTCTCCTCGCGCGGAATGAGCCGCGGAATGTTCTTTGCAAAGGAACGATTCGGAGCGGACCAGCTTGCGACGGGGCTGGGTACGCTCCCGTGGCCGGAATTTCTTGCCAACACACCGCTTTCCAAAGACGCCCAGAACGACATCGTGCGGCTCCGAAGCGAGAAAGTGGACTACCTGCCGTCGCTCAATCGCGAACAGAAGAAAGAGCACCTCGCGCGAACGAGCTATAAGGATTTTCTACTGAACGATGTGAAGGTCCATCCAGACGTGATTCCGTTTTTTCAGGAATCCACGTACGGGCTGTACGGCGTTGGAATCGAGGCAGTCCCAGCGGGCGATCTAGCGGGGCTCGGGGAGCCTGGATTCGCAGGCATGGATCTTTCTGGCCCGCCGGGGCCGGGTTTGGGCGACGAAGTCACGCTGCAGGATGTTACCGCGCCTTACATTTATCATTTTCCCGACGGCAACGCCTCGATCGCGCGATCGC
The DNA here is from genome assembly GCA_003152355.1 of Acidobacteriota bacterium. GTDB lineage: Bacteria > Acidobacteriota > Terriglobia > Acidiferrales > UBA7541 > Palsa-147. The sequence continues at coordinate 63,047 of PMAA01000253.1, forward strand.
TCGTTCGGTCGTTAATCCCTGGCGCCGCGCCGGGACACACGATGGAAGATGTCGTCCTCGCGCGGATGGACTATTCAAAGCTCGACGATCCCGGCTCGCCGGTGCGCATACGTCTGAATTCGACGGCGGTGCGCGCGCGTAACATGGGCGGCATTCCCGGCGAACCGTTTCCGGGGAGCGACGTGGAAGTCACGTACGTGCGCGGCGGAGTGGCGCGATCGGTGCGCGCAAAGCATTGCGTACTGGCGTGCTGGAACATGGTGGTCCCGTACCTCTGCCCCGAGCTTCCAGAAACGCAGAAGGATGCGCTCGAGTACGGCGTGAAAGTGCCGCTCGTTTACACGAATGTCTTGATTCGGAACTGGACTTCGTTCGAGAAACTGAAAGTGAGCACGATTGACTGCCGCGGAAGTTTTTACAACGAGGTCGCGCTCGATTTTCCGGTAAGCATGGGCGGATATCAGTATCCCGCGAATCCGGAAGAAGCGTGCCTGATACACATGGATTACATACCGTGCAAGCCGGGACTTCCAGCGCGCGAGCAACAGACGGCCGGAAGAGAACTGCTGTATAGGACGACGTTTGAGACGTTCGAGCGCAATCTGCGCGATCAGCTCGGAAGAGTGCTTTCTGGCGGAGGCTTCGATCCGGCGCGGGACATCGAGGCCATCACGGTAAATCGCTGGCCGCATGGCTACGCATACGAATACAACTCGCTCTACGATCCGGATTTCACCGAGGACCAGCAGCCGTGCGTGATTGGGCGCCAACCGTACGGGGAGATTCACATCGCGAATTCCGATGCCGAAGCCTACGCCTACACGAACGCGGCCATCGATCAGGCCTACCGCGCAGTAAAGGAAATAACAGCGAAGCGCGCCTGAGGATCGTAATCCTCGGCGCGCTTTCCACTCAGCTTACGCTTCGCTTGATTTGGCGGCTCAATCCAACGTCGCGCTTCGTCAGAAGTGGATAATCAAGCCGGCGACAAAGTTGCCGCGGCTGATGTAATTCCGCTGATTCGCAACGAAGCAATTTCCGAACGGGTCGCAATATGTCGCCGGCGTCGAATTGGCGTAGGTCGGCATATAGCGCAAGTCGCCGCGGAAGCCAAAGTGACGCGTAAAGTAATATTTCACGCCGCCGCCGACGCTGTAGGAGAACTCCGTGTCGCTCGGATTGCCTCCGGAATTCGAATCGTGCGTAAAGCCAAGACCGCCCGCGATGTAGGGACGTAGCTTCTGTTCCGGGTTCCGGAAGGACCAGGCCAGTCCAAAATTGACCTGATCAATATTGGAGTTGTACGCGTTCGTATAAATTCCCGTCGCCGTATTGTGCTCGTCAAAGGAACTGATATTGCGATTCCACATGCCCTCGACTTGGAAGCTGTCCGTGAGCGACCAATCGACGAACGTGCCGAAACTCACACCTTGATCAACCCGGAAGGAATCCACGGTGGCTGAATTTTGAACGGGAAAGTTGCCGCTGGTTTCCCAGCCCACGAATGGCGTGACTTCCCATTTTCCAGCGCCGGTCTGTGCGTGAACCACCGGTGTGAAGAGGGCGAAAGCTAGAACGAGCCAGGCATATCTAAATCTCATGATTCCTCCAAAGGAACTGCCGTTTTGTGGTTGATCCGCCAAGCTAGTGAGATGCGTGTTGGGACAAAGTGGTTTCGTCGCAGATCTGGCGCATTCGGTTTGTCTGCAGATAGTTGAAGGGCAGAAACATGTGAACTCCAGCGCATGAGTAGAGGGATCTGGGGGTCCCCGTTCTAGCGCCCCCGCAGCCGGTTGAGAAGAGAACTCTTCCCGTGCAACTTTATGCGAACCGCGAAGATGCGCCGCCCAGACCCCTCCACGTTGGTCAAACCCTTACTGCGGCAAAAAGTTGCCTGGGGCGGAGCCCGAGCTTCAGTTTGTCAGGCCGCAAGATCGCTTGCGACGTTACCTCCTTGTTTTCAGTCTCTTGGGGCTTTAACACAGTTTTAACAATTCGGTAATGTGGCTTTGACCCGCGACCGTTAGCTTGGCTGCGCCCGAGGTTGTGTTTGTATACCTCGCACTGCCTGAATGCTCTTACAGCGGGACGCTTAAAAGCACTTATGAACCCACACAGCGCGGGTCGATTTTCTTGCGTTCGAGTGAATCTTCCGTGAGGCGGCGTACATCGAAGTCTCCATGTCGGTCAGTGTCCACCCCCGGAATTTCATGGCGCTTCGATACGCGTCCAGTTGGCCGATATCCCATTTTTCGCGCTGTAGATTTTAATTCTCGCGAAGTGTTCCGGCAGCCACGCGTGCGGCGTGGCAACTCGGGACGATACCCATCAAATTGAACTCGATTTCAAGGAGGAATTGCATGCGAGTGTTTGTGACTTATTTGCTCGCTCTCGGCCTGGCAACCAGCCCGGCGATGGCAGGCGACGATACGAAAAAGGNNAAGGTTTCCGATGATACGGCGAAAGCCGCGCCGGCGAAGACCGCGAGCGATTCGAACAAGAACGCTTCGACGGAATCGACTCCCGCGGTTGAAGCTGAACTTCAGCAAATGAGGGATCTGCTCAAAGCACAGTCGGATCAACTTGAGCAGCAACGCGCCGCACTCCAAATCGAGCAACAGAAGGTGCAGGCACTCGAAGATCGTTTGAGTGCGACTGTGCCGAGCGCCACGGCGCCTTCGGGGATCGCGGTCCCCGCAGGTTCAGTGGAGCCACACGTAAATAGTGCGGGGGCCTCCGCGACACTAGCGGCGCCGGGAACTCCAGTCGAGGCCCAGTCGGGCATCACAACGGATCAGGATCAAAAAGGTCCGGAGTCAATTCGCTATAAGGGACTCAGCCTCACTCCGGGCGGCTTCGTAGCGGCTGAAACGGTTTACCGCCAGCACGCACTTGGCGCAGACATCAATACGCCGTTCAACAGCATTCCGTATCCTGACGTCGCGCTAGGCCATCTGACGGAAAACGCCTTCACCGCTCGGCAGAGCCGCCTCAGTCTGCTCGCGCAGAGCAGAATCGGCAGCGCGAAACTGACCGGATATTACGAAGCTGATTGGCTGGGCACGGGCGTAACTTCCAACAATCGGCAGAGCAACAGCTATGTGTTTCGACAGCGAGTGCTGTACGGGCAAGCGTCATTTGAAAATGGGTGGAGCGTTACGGCTGGTCAGCAATGGACCTTGGCGACTGAGGACCGGCAGGGTATCGACAACCGCCAAGAGGTAATTCCACTGACAATTGATCCAGATTACTCGGTTGGTTACACCTGGGCCCGGCAATACGGCTTTCGAGTTGTTAAGACCTTCGACAACAAGTTCACGCTTGGCGTTTCGGTGGAAGCGCCGCAAGCCACCGTCGGTGGGCGAGGGTTCTCTCTCGTAACTACAACGAACGTGGGAACTGCTGCAGTCACAACGAGTGGGAATACCTTCATCGATTCTCCGGGCAGCGGCGCCGGTCTGTATAACTTCTCCGACACGACCGGATACTCGGTGAACAAGGCTCCCGACCTCATCTTTAAGGCGACTGCCGATCCGGGCTGGGGCCATTACGAGATTTACGGGATTCTCAGCGAGTTTCGAAGCCGGGTTTATCCTTGCGGTGTAGTAGGCACGAACGCAGGCGATACTGCCCCTCCCACGCCCACGACGACTATTCCTTGCCCCGTTGATGGGTCCACTGCGCCGAGCGCACTTGGCGTGTACGACGATTCACGAACAGGCGGTGGGTTGGGGTTTGCGATTCGCGTGCCTGTGGGTACCAAGAAGGTCGAGTTTGCTCTGCAGGGAGCCGGAGGAGATGGCATCGGTCGTTACGGATCCGCACAACTAGCAGACCTAACATTCCGTCCCAACGGCACGGCATCCTTGATTCGTACAGCCCACGGACTTGGTGAACTTGAATTCCACCCAACGCCGAAACTTGATATCTATGCCTACTACGGTGGAGAGTACGCATGGCGTTCGGCATATCAGGGCTACGACAGCATTAGCATCACCAAGACGCCGGGTATCCCCGCATTCTCGACGTCAACGGCGATCCCCGCCACTACGACGACTGCGTTCAAACTCAACCAGATTGGTGGATACGGCTCGCCGTTCGCCAATAACAGCGGCTGCAGCACGGAAACTGCGCCGTCCAATGACCTCACTCCATCCGGAGGCGGGACTTGTGCCGGGGACACTCGCTACATTTGGGAGGGAACCTTTGGGTTCTGGCATAAAATTTACCAGGGTCCCATGGGAGGCTTACGCTGGGGCATTCAGTACTCCTATATAAGCAGAGTTGGCTGGTCCGGCAACGACAACGTGTCGGGCGCAACGTCAGGCAACTCACCAAAGGCCACTGAGAACATGATATTGACGTCGTTCCGTTACTACATCCCATAGGCGCGCTGGCACTAAGCGGCGTTGCTGACTTGGTATGAAAAGAGGGGCAGCTCCTCGCGGAGTTGCCCCTCTTGTTTTTATGACGGACATACCGGAGATCCCACCTCGCAGCCCATTCTCCAGGCTTTCTTTATGTCTTCCAGAGCGAAAAGCAAAAATGGTTTGTGACAAGCCTGCTTCGGAAGGGTTTAACCTTAGGACTCCTCTGGTCTTAAGTACCATTCCGATTTTACCGCTTCGAATATTAGGATGGCGCGATTCAGGGGTGTCCTCTAGCTCATGCTTGGGAAGTCGCAGAAGTTCGCCCGGCCACTGTTGCTGTTGCTATCCGTGCTGCTTGTCGCTTTTTCCGGCGCCGCCGACGAGCGCCCGCGCGCCTACGAGGCGGCCGGCTTCGTCATGCTGGCGAATATCGACCTTCTCGTAGCTATCTGGGACGGCGAAGAAGCGGCTGGCGTCGGCGGCACGGCGCAGATCGTCAATCGCGCGATCGCCGACGGCATTCCCGTCATTCGCCTCGACCCGCAGAATCCTGTTGCCATGCAAATATCGTGGTCGCAAGCCGGAGACCTGCCGCCAGCCCGCGCCTACTCGCAGCCGACACACACCTTTCGATCCGCCGACGAGGCGACAGTCGCCCTTGTCATCCAAGACATTCTCTCGCTGCCCGACGAAACGCGCGTGTGGGTGCCGCAATATCTGGCCGAAAGGGAACGCCGCTGGAATTTTTGTCTCTGGTACCCGCTTCTGTTGTGGGTCTTTGCCGGGCATCGGCCGCGGCTGACGAACTTCCGGCTGCCTCCGCCGCTCGCCGAAACGAAAAAACAATGGGAGAATTATTTCGCCGTTCTGCCGAATGACCGGGCACAGCGTCCCGCGATCGAACTGATCTTGCTGCCGGCATTCAGCGCCGCAGATCATTTCGCTGTTTTCTATTCGCTCGTTTATCGCAGCACTTATGTCTTCAACTTCCTCTTCGCGGCCGTTAGCGTCGCGCTGGCATTGGCCGGAGTCTTTGTTCACGATACCGGCGTGAAAGCTGGTTTTACCGCCGCGGAGCTCCTGATCATCATCACAATCCTGGTCACCTGGTACTACGGCAACCGACTGCAATGGCATCGGCGGTGGCTGGACTATCGGCGGCTTGCCGAGAGCCTACGCCATATGCGCATCCTGGCGCCGCTCGGGGCCGAGGGACCAATCGACCGGCCCAGTCGCAGCGTCGACGCAGAAGGCCAGGACTGGGTCAACTGGTATGCCTGGTCGCTTCGGCGTCTTATTTAGCTGCCAGACTGCGCCGTCGACGAGGCCTATCTCAGAGCTGTCCGGCAGGCAGTGCGCTCGGCTGAAATTGACGGGCAGGCCGACTATCACCGCATGAATGCCCGCAGGATAGCCCGCCTCGAGGCGGGAATTCATCACACAGGCCAGGCCCTGTTCGCGGTTACAGCCGGCATGTGCGGAATCTTTCTTGCTCTTTATCTGCTCGGGGTCCTTCCAGATGTTCAGAATCCTCGCCGGGATCTGGTCCTCGGCTTATTCACTTTCCTGACGGCACTCTTGCCGACACTCGGAGCCGCACTGGGCGCCATTTACGCCCAGGGTGATTTCAAGACAGTCGCGGAGCAATCCAAACGGACCGCGAACCGGCTGGTGGCAATCGACAAAATTCTGGCCGACGAGCCGCTGGATTTTGCCCGCCTGGCTGACCGCGTCCAAAAAACATCGGATATTATGATGATGGACCTTGAAGAATGGCAGACGGTGTTCCGCGCCCGGCCCCTCTCCCTCCCAGCGTAATGTTCGATGAGGTACGATCGTCATGAGTGAAGCTTCCGCCGGTGCGCCCCTTGAGACTTCGCGCGACCGCCATCTCTTCGGCCCTGGGCCGAAGCGGATCCTCGCGCTCGACGGCGGCGGCGTGCGCGGCGCGCTGACGGTAGCCTTCCTCGAACGCATCGAGGCCTTGCTCAGCGAGCATCACGGCCGCGAGGTCCGCCTCGGCGATCATTTCGACCTGGTCGGCGGCACCTCGACCGGCGCCATCATGGCCGGCGCGCTGGCGCTGGGCTACCGGACCGCGGAGGTCAAGGACTTCTATCTGAAGCTCGCGCCGTTCGCCTTCAAGCGTCAGCGTTGGGCGATCCCGCTCCTACAGGCGAAATTCGACACCCGTGGCTTGCGCAAGCAGATCGAGGCTGTGGTCGGCAATCGCGTGCTGTCGAGCCCCGAACTCATCACCGGCTTCTGCATCATCACCAAGCGCATGGACACCGGCAGCCCGTGGATCATATCGAACAATCCGCGCGCGCCCTATTGGGAAGACGGCAAGGATTACATCGGCAACAAGAGCTATCCGCTGGTCAATCTGGTGCGCGCCTCCACCGCCGCGCCACATTTCTTCGATCCGGAGCTATTGCCGATCAGCCAGAACCAGACGGTGCTGCCGGATGAGATTGCCAAGCCATTGAACGTTCCGTGGCCGGCGCGGGCATTCCATGCGCTGTTGCAGAAGGCGGGGCTGCGCAAGCCGGTCAAGATCGACAAGAATAAATACGGGCTTTTTGTCGATGGCGGCGTCACTCCGCACAACAATCCCTCGCTGGCGCTGGTCAACATGGTCATGCTGTCTCCCTTCAAGATCAAGTGGCCGACCGGGCCGGAGCACTTGACCGTGATCTCGCTCGGCACCGGCACCTATCGCCCGCAGCTTTCCTACGAGAGCCTCGGCTTCGCGCGCTTCACCAAGCTCGCCTTTCATGCGCTGCTCTCGCTGATGACTGATACCGAGAATCTGGTGCTGACGATGATGCAGTGGATGGGCGAGTGCCCGGCGCCGTGGTTGATCAATTCGGAAATCGGCACGCTCGCCGGCGATGCCCCGCCGGGCGGCAAGATGTTCCGCTTCCTGCGCTACGACGTGCGGCTTGAGAAAGAGTGGCTGGCGCGCGAACTCAATTACCACGCGAGCGACAAGCTCATCGCCAGCCTGCGCGGCATGGACGATCCGACCCTCGTCGACCGGCTGCACGAGATCGGCAGCCTGGCCGCGGCAAAGCAGGTGAAAATCGAGCACCTGCTGCACTGAAAAAGCCGCGCCGCCCTTGACGTTATTCCCGGATGCCGATTAGCCTCGCCGTGGCGGGCGTTGGGGGGTGTGCATGGGGCTGCGCGTGTTGGCTGCCGGCGCTTGTTTCGCCGGATTGTTGAGCGCGTGTGCCGTCGTTGATCCGGTCGATTCACGCTATGACACGGTCAGCCGCAGCCTGGCGAAGGCCCGCAACGAGTCGATCTTCCTAAACCTCATCCGCGCCAGTCACGATTATCCGCTCAGCTTCGTCACCGG
>PMAA01000170.1 GCA_003152355.1 Acidobacteriota bacterium
GTACCTGCCGCGTTTACCCTCGCTCTCCCGCGCACACCAATATCCGTCGTAGTCAGACGGAGAGATCTCCCGATGCTCTCTAAGAGCCTGAGCCAACAGCTCGATATCCGCTCCCTTGAGCCTTCTTCAGTGCCTCCATCGCCTCTGCGGATGTGAGGAGCGGCGTGGTCTTGATCGATCGCACGGACCCGCCCGCCGCCGCTGCGATGGCGATAGCGGCGGCATCCGCGTTCGTGGGCATCTCGGTGATCAGCACGAGGTCGTAGTCACCGAACGCCATGAAACCACTGACGATCTTGCCGCCGAGCTTCTCAACCGCCGGCCGGATTTGATCCATCCGGTTAACGGGGTTCTTGACGAGGGCCGACCACGCATCGGACGTGTAAGATACCTGGGTCAGATAGTGTGACATGTGCGCTCTCCTTTGGAGTGATGTGAGCGAATCGCGGTGCCGGAAGATCCAGGCCGAATTTCCAACTTCGCCTCATCTTCGCGCGAACCATACCTCCGCTGTGCTGCCGGGTCAAGCTCAGAGAGGGCTTTCTAATCTCGTCCGACTGGATCGCATCGTCGCCGGCTACCCCAAAGGCATAATTCTCGGTATCTACGGAATTCTGCTGATTCATTTCGCTTCCGCTCTGATTGCAAAATTGTTGTGTCGAAGGGCGGAGAAGCGTACGATGCGCGAGTCGGAGTCAAAATCCGATAATCCGGCCAAGGAGACTTTTTGAATGCGTTGCGCATGGGTGTCAGTTTCCTTTGTCGCCCATCTGTCTTTTCCGCGCCCTTCCAGCCCAGACAAACTCGATGGCGAACCGACGCCTAGAGTTTTGTCGGCAATAACGTAATTATCATCAAGGGCTGCAGCGGTTCAGTGGCGGACTGTACCGCACGCAGCTCTCTCGCCGCTCACTGGGTTGTCAGCGACGAGTCATCAATGCCGCAGAAAGGACATCTCGCGAATGTCTTTGCCGACGCACGTCGGTTTAGCTACGGGCAAAAAAAGAAAGAAGAAACCACTTCGAAAAAGGTGGCAGATCTTACTGGTGTGGCTGTCCATGCTGGTGGTTTGTTCGGTAGTATGGATGGCGATTTACGATGTTTTAGGCGACGACATCTATCGCGCGAATGAGAACTCGGTTCTCGGCGGGATTATCGTTACCACGATCGCTGTGATTTCTGCCGTAGCGCTAACGATCGGCATCCTGGACAGTCGTGGTCACATGTGAACTCGCAAGAGAAACGCGGCTACACCTCAAGGAAATTGAACGCGCAGGTGAGGCCCGCGTGATTTCAAAACGACTCGATTTTTTCCACGAAGGTTAGAACCTTCTCCTGACACCCACGTGAGTCCTCGATCGCACGCATTCTCTCCGCGTCGTTTAAGTCTTTTCGGCCTCACCCGATTTAAAAACAGCCACTACACGCCGCCGAGCCCCAACCTTCCATTCCGAACCTGTTCTATTGCAGGAATGACTGAGGATTCGTACACTTTCACAACGCAAGCCCGGGTGGCGGAATGGCANNGTTCGACCCCCACCCCGGGCACTCTACAATCGCTGGATAAACATTGGTGATCTTTTTACCGCATACTCGTGTGCCTATTGTGTAGCGACCTGTGCTGACGAATGGTCCTGTTTCGTTGGATTTTGTTTGTGGGACTTCAGCTAATCTTGTCGTTATTTGTTTCAGAGGTTGTTACGTCCTTGCAGTTGTAACGAGTAGCTGCTGATATACGGAAAAGCAGCCGCCCCACTTGCACGCCGATGTCGAACTTCGGCTGCCCGCCGCGATGAGCGTTTCCAAATCACGAAGAATCATCCGCATGCGCTGGGCAACAGATACGGATCCAGTCTCGATGCTCGGCGGTGATTGACAGTTGCAATAACCCCGTCGATACTTGCGCCGATTGAGTACTCGGTAAGGAGTGACGACTCAATGAAGAAGAGAACGCCACAAAAAGTATCTGCGAAAAAGAGCGGACGTCAGCGGTCTGCAAAGCGGGTCCCTGCTCTCCAACCGAAGCCGTCAGTGTCCAAGTCTTCCGTCGTTCCGGATTCCGGCGGGAAGCTTACCTTCAATCACGCCATGATCTACGTGAAGGACGTGGAACGCGGGATCGGTTTTTATCGGGATTTGCTGGGATTCAAGCTCATCGAAGACTTCCGCTTCGAGGGCACATCGGTCTACGCGCGCATGCGCGCTCCCGGTGGCGACGGGACCATCGCGCTGCATCAGGCGGGTCAGGACGAATCCGTTTCGAGTGAAGGCGTGCGGCTGTACTTTGAGGTTCCCAACCTCGACGATTTTTGTCGCAAGCTTCAGCAAAAGGGCTTCTACATCACGAAAATGCCCCGCATGATGCCATGGGGCTGGCGGCACGCTTACTTGAACGATCCCGATGGACACGAGATCAGCTTGTATTGGGCTGGAGCAAACCGCATGAAGAAAACCATGATGAAGACCGCACGAGAAGCCGCCCGGCCTCGGACATCTAGGACCTGAGCAGTTCTCGCGGCGCGATTCAGGTAGCAGCCGGCATTCACGTCTAACCACTCAATAGCATCGGCGCGCATTGATGTTGAGCTCGATATTTCGATCTGCGCGATGTCGCCTACGCTCGGAACCTTCTTTCCTAAGTGCGACGCGGGACCTCGAGAAGCGTTGACAGCGGGGTCTACTCTGTGGCATCTGCAGTGACGTGTCTGATACGGCGATGCATTCAACTCCCCGGAAGCTGACTACGCACCAGAAAGCAGTACTGATTCAAGTGCTCTTGGTGTTTCCGGTTCAGCAGGTTGGCGTCTGTTACTCCCCGGCAGCGGCTGACGCACTCGCCTACGCACAAGATTTCCTGACGATTTTCAAAGCGATTGGTTGGGCAGTGAACGAAGAAGAGTGGGCGGAGATCGTCACCGATCAATCCGCGAGCTTGACACTCATCGTGAGCCGAGAGAACACCCTACCTCCTAGTGCCCAAGCACTTCGAGACGCCCTGCGGATTTACGAGATTGAAGTCGAAACATTTTGCGATTCCGATCGCAACATCGCATCCGGTAGCTTCGTTCTCGCCATCGGTTCACGGATGTAAGAAAACTCTCTTCCGACGATCCTTGAAATTTACACGCTGCCGGTAGGGGCGTTGCAAACCAGTTTAGGGCAATACTGCGGCGACGTACGCAATCTCAAATCGGGTTACTCTTACTGATTGATTTCGGCATCACTACTCTAAACGCCTTTTGGAGTACTGATGCCCAATGCCGGCATCGAGTGCGGTAAGTATCTACGGGCGACTTATTTGAAATCCCTGGCGGCTTGCCCGCCGTGTGGATCAGATCCCCACTCCGACCTGCATCCGCTTGCGATGACTGGAAACAGTTTATTCCGCTCCCGATTCGGTGCCTTTGCCTCTTCTTCTCGCCCCGGTTTTCCGGCTAATTCATTCAGCAACCTCGGCGGTAGACGGATGCACCCGACTTGGCCTCTGCGCCATCTAAGTACTAGCACTGCGTCAGTATCGCTGGAACCCTAGATGAGTTCGAACATTCTCGCGTCGTTAAGAGTCATATTTTCAAAGCCAAAGGTAGGCACGTTTTCGTATTCCTTCGCTCTCGCAGCCTTGCTGTTTTGCCTCGGCTGCCCGCGAGCTTATGGCGACGTCGGAGTGATTCTCAATGAATCGCTGGACACCAGCATGGAGCGCATTACCGGTTCCGGCCACACGGCCGTGTATTTCTCGCGAATTTGTCCTGAGTCGCCCATAAAACTTCGGCTCTGCCGCCCGGGGGAGCGAGGCTCTGTTCTCAGCAATTACATCAATCTGGGTGAAGACGAGCGGTTTGAGTGGAACATTGCGCCCTTGACGCTGTACGTCTATGGCGTTCAAGACCCTCGATTCCGACCTATTTTTGGCTCGCAGAAAGTCAAAGGCGTGCTGGAAGAGAAATATCGTGAACAGGTTTTGGACCTCAACTGTGCCACCGAAAGCTGCATGACGAGTAACAAAGCCGAATGGAGGGAAATGGTCGGCGCCGGAATGACCCGGAGCATGTACTTCTTTGTCGTCGAAACCACGGTTCAGCAGGACCTCGATATCATTGCAAAATTCAATTCACTGCCGAACGAAAACCATTTCAACGGAATGACGCGCAACTGCGCGGACTTCGTGAAAGATGTGATCAATACGTATTTTCCTCATTTCGCGCATCGGGATCCGGTGAACGACTTTGGAATGACGAGCCCCAAGGCAGTGGCGCGGACGTTCACGTACTACGCGCTCGATCATCCCGAGATGGATCTACGCGTAATTCATTTCTCTCAATTGCCCGGCACCTTTAAACGCAGCAGCGAGGCTCGAAGCGGTACCGAGCAGCTTTATCATTCCAAGAAGTTGCTGATCCCCATGGTGATCTTTGCAGACTATGCGTTGCCGGTTGCCGCTGCCACCTACGCGCTCACCGGCCGGTTCAATCCTGGGCACGAGTTCGAAGCTCATCCGGCAATCGAGGACATCCAGACCGGAGATCAAGTTAGCTTCGGAAAGTCCGAAAAGGACATCGCGCCAGCGGAGGATGCGCGCGCAGTGGACGCGCCCGAGATCGTGGAAGTCGTTGGCACTTCCGAGGAATGGAAAGAATATCGCAAAGCATTCGACTCGATCGTTGACGAAGCTGTGCATGAGGAAGTCATTCCGAATCGCGGCTATCTGAATCATTATTTCAAGCGTCTCGATGAACAGGGCACACCCTCCATCGACGCTGAAGGAGCTCTCTGGATGGAATTTCCGGATAGAGGCGCGAAGTCCAAGGTTGGCGTGAGTGAGGAGAACATTTTTGCCTCAGGTTCTGACTCACATGTCGCTTATGGGCTGCTCCTTGCACGCGTCAGCCACGTCTTAAAGAGTCCTAAGCACAGCCGCGAAACTATGTTGGAATTCAAGCAAGATTGGGCGCTGCTTCAGTACGCTCGCGTAAGAAATTCTGCGCCGGCCAGCGTCGTGCCAGCCACGCCTTCTCGCGGCGCGGCCATTCTTACCGGCGGGAATCATTAAGCATTTCGCTGTCGGCGCGCTCGGTTTGATTTTCATTCTTGAATTTCATCCAAGTGCACGTTCCTGATATCATCTGTCGTGGTGGTGCATTCGGTGCGTATTTCGATCGGCCTTTTCTCCTTTCTCGTTTCGATGCTCGTTGCTTTGTGTCAGATCACTCCGATACGAGCAGCTCTCGCCTCTGGGACTTCGGTAGCTCCCCCGGTGATTGTCATTGGTTTCGTCGGAGGGTTTATCAGGCACAACGATTTGGTTCATGGCGGTGTGCAGCTTGCTGCGCGTCTCCGCAAGGAGTATCCCGCTGGCGTGTATGCGGAAGCTTACGAGAACCGCCGCGCGCAGCAGGCCCACGAGGATATTCTGAAACTTCTCGACACGAATCATGATGGAAAGCTTTCAAACGAAGAGAAGCAGCGCGCGCGCATCATCATCTACGGGCACAGTTGGGGCGGATCCGAAACCGTCAATTTGGCGAGAGAGCTTCAGCATGACGGGATACCCGTACTTCTCACGATTCAAGTGGATAGCGTCGCAAAACTAGGGGAAGATGACTCGCTGATTCCTGCCAACGTCGCCGAGGCTGCCAATTTTTATCAGTCGGGTGGACTCGTCCGAGGACGTGCCGCGATTCGCGCCGCCGATCCCAAGCGCACTCAGATCATCGGGAATTACCGGTTCGATTACAATGCGAATCCGATCCACTGTGTTGGGTATCCCTGGTACGCGATTGCCTTCGAGTATTCTCATATCGAAATTGAATGCGACCCAGCGGTAATGAACCACGTCGAGTCCCTAATCCGCTCAAAGTTGCCTTAGGAATTTCCGGGCGGCCATTATGCCCGCTCCTTTCTGCGTACAACTTGCCGTCTCCGTCGCGTGACTGATATCGTCTCCACATGCCGGAAATTTCGCAGTTCGAGTGCTCGCGCTGCCACGAGATCGTTCCTGCAGGCGGCCCGCAGACGGTTTGCCGCAAATGCGCCGGATCACTTTACGTGCGCTACGATCTAGCGCCGCTTCGTGGCTTAGCCAATCGCGAAAATATTTCTAAAAATCATTTCGCAAGCGGCTGGCCTGGAATGTGGCGCTACCGTTCCATTCTTCCGGATGCGGAGCCGGTAACGCTCGGTGAAGGCTGGACGCCGATGATTCGCAGCCGGCGCTATCCCAATCTTTTCGTGAAAGAAGAAGGCGCGAACCCCACGGGCAGTTTCAAAGCGCGCGGCTTGGCCATGGCAGTAACGATGGCGCGCCACTATGGTTTGAAGAAACTCGCCGTGCCGTCGGCGGGTAACGCGGCCGGGGCACTCGCTGCGTACGCTGCTGTCGCCGGCATCGAAGCCAACATTTTTATGCCGAAGGATGTTCCCTTCGCCAACTACTTCGAAGCGATCATGTATGGCGCGAACGTCACGCTCGTGGACGGATTGATCTCCGACTGCGGAAGAATTATCGCCGAGCGCAAAGAGAAGGAAGGCTGGTTCGATATTTCCACGCTCAAAGAACCCTTCCGCGTCGAAGGGAAGAAGACGATGGGTTACGAACTTGTTGAGCAATTGGGCTGGGAATATCCAGACGCTGTCTTTTATCCGACAGGCGGCGGTGTTGGCTTGATTGGCATGTGGAAGGCCTTCGCGGAAATGGAGGAGCTTGGCTGGGTGCGTCCCGGCAAGCGGCCACGCATGATCGCCGTGCAATCATCCGGATGCGCTCCAGTCGCGCGCGCGTTTGAAGCTGGCGAGAAGGCAAGTCAAATGTGGAAAGACGCGTCCACGTTCGCGTCAGGCTTGCGCGTGCCAAAGCCTTATGGCGACTACATCATGTTGGAGATTCTTCGTGAATCAGGCGGTGTGGCACTCTCGCTCGCGGATGAAACAATTCTCGCGTCGCTTAAGGACTGGGCTCGTAACGAAGGAATTCTTCTTTCGCCGGAAGGCGCGGCAGCCACAGCAGCCTACGATCATTTGCTGACCACTGGATTCCTAACGCCGCAAGATCGTGTCGTGCTTTTCAATACTGGCGCTGGGTTGAAATACACGGACGTCACTGCCGAAGCCGCCGGCATCCGCAAGCCCGCATAGGCATAAGAGCAAACGCCGAATCATTTGAAAAATGAAAATGCCAGGATGCTGCGTTCGTGGCTAAATATTCGGGACTAAGAGACTAGAAATAGAGGCCTTCGGAAGGATACTGCGCGAGGCTCAATCGATGAGCCCGCATGTCGTCGCCGCGAAGTTCGCGCAGTGCCGACGCCACAAATTCAGCCGTCACTTTCTTCCGCCAGGTCATATCGAAGTCCGTATTGTCGAGCGGCTTTGCGACTCGCGCCGCGAGCGTCGCGGCCTCGTCAATCGCGTTTTCGCTCAAGGAACGTCCAACTAGCGCTCGTGATGCACCCGCAGCAACCAACGGCCGCGACGCTGCCGAACCGATAACAATCCGCGCGTCCTCGACCGCGCCATTCGCCTCGAATCGCACCGCTGCGGCCACCGACAGCACCGGAAAATCAAATGCGCCGCGCCGCCGCAGCTTCCAATACGTGCTCCTCCATCCGTGCAGGGAATCGAGCACAACGTCGGCAAGAATCTCGTCGGGACGTCGCGTCATGTAATGAATGCCATCGTTGTTGTACAAATCCGAAAGCAGCACTTCACGCTCTCCGGAACGCG
Source organism: Acidobacteriota bacterium (assembly GCA_003152355.1). Classification (GTDB taxonomy): domain Bacteria; phylum Acidobacteriota; class Terriglobia; order Acidiferrales; family UBA7541; genus Palsa-147. The sequence goes on from PMAA01000170.1 coordinate 7,720, forward strand.
ATACCAGCCTGACGCGCGCTCCGAGCGCCATCAGCGCCGGCGCAGTGTCCGTAGAAGATACGGCCACGCATTTTCGACTGCCCGGCGCGACCCAGCACGTCACGCCATCCTTCTTCAAGCAAAAGTTGATCGCCTTCCGCCACTCGTAACTCTGATCGTAATAATTGCACCGCGTGTCGAGGCAGAGATTTCCTCCGAGCGTTGCCATGTTTCGGATCTGCGGCGTGGCTACTTGCGCAGCGGCCTGCGCCAGTGCCGTCAACCCGTTGCGAAAGCGCGGATCTTCCGCGATGTCGGTGAGCGTAACGCACGCGCCGAGCCGCGAGCCCGGCTCACCAAATCGAATCTGCCTCAGCTCTTCCACGCGGCGAAGGCTCATCAGCGTTCGCGGAACTTGCTGTCTCCGCTTCATATTCGGAAGCAGATCGGTGCCGCCCGCGATCGGCATCGTCGTCGGTCCCTCGCCTCCCAAAATCCGCGCGGCTTCATCGAGAGTGCGCGGCGCGCGGAATTCGAAAAGAGGCAGCCGCATCATGAGCTGAGCACCTTCTCTTTTTCGGAGCTTGGTTTCGGCGGGCGCGGCGTATCGTTCACCGCGTTTCCGTCGCCGCCCTCCCATGGCGGCGGAACGCGCAGCGCTTCCGGCCAATCCACATGCGGAAAAGCGCCCGGCCCGTAACGCGGCGCGCGCCCCGCTCTTTTTTCGGCCAGCGCCTTCATCACTTTTTCCGGCGTGATCGGAACTTCGTCGATCCTCACGCCGACAGCGTCATACACCGCATTTGCCACCGCCGGCATGATCGGCAGCAGCGGCCCCTGCCCGACTTCCTTCGCGCCAAACGGCCCTCGCGGATCAGGCTCTTCGATGAGCTCCGTGATCACTTCAGGCATGTCAAGCGATGTCGGGCTTTTGTATTCAAGTATCGAAGGGAATTTGTGCACCAGCGCGTGCGACAGCTTTTTCGGCAGCCGGCGAAATTCCTGTTCCTCCATCAGCGCTTCGCCAAGCCCCATGTAAACCCCGCCCTCCACTTGCCCTCGCGCCAGCGTCGGATTGAGCGCGCGGCCGATATCGTGCGCGATCCAAATTCTCGGAACGGTAATCCAACCCGTAACTTGGTTCACCACAACTTCGACGACCGCGGCCGAATACGAATACGTTGGCGAAGGCCCAACGCCGCCGCCCTTATAAAGCGCAGGCGATTTCGGCGGCGTGTACGAACCGACCGTGCCAATCGTCCCGAATCGCGCTTCCGCAAGGCACACGGCTTCCTGGAAGCTGAGACGTTTCTCGGGCGCAGCCGAATCGAAAACGCTTCTCCCGGCAAATCGCAGCCGTTCCTTAGGCACAGAAAGCTTTTCCGCAACTGCGTTGGAAATGATATCTCGCGCGCGCTCCGCAGCCTGTATGGCCGCGTTGCCCGCCATTAGAGTTACGCGGCTCGAGTACGATCCAAGGTCGACCGGCCCAAGATCCGTGTCACCGGTATATACACGAATATCGAAAGTATCGAGCCCCAGAATTTCCGCCACGATGCTCGCAAGAACGTCGTCCGATCCCTGCCCAATCTCCGTCGCACCGCAAAAAACCGTCACGCCGCCGCCGCGATCGAGTTTGAGCTGCACTCCCGAGTGTGGCATTTTGTTCCAATAAATCGGCAGCCCCGCGCCGGTCAGATACGCCGAGCACGCAAGTCCCACCCCATGACCTTCAGGCAGCTTCCGGAATTTCGCGTTCCAATCGGACACTTTCACGAGCCGGCGAAGACATTCAGCGAGCTTGATGGTTCCCAGGCGCATGTAATTCGCGGTCACGGCGCCCGATGATTCGACGATCCGAAGCCGCAACTCAGCGGGATCGATTTTCAGCTTCTCGGCAATCTTGTCCAGTTGAACTTCCTGCCCGAATCGCGGCTGCGGTGTGCCATGTCCCCGTTTCGGCCCGCAAGGAGGCTTGTTCGTGAATGTTCTGCAGCCCTGAAAGCGGTAGCGTGGAATGTGATACGTCGTCGTCTGCAGCGCGCCCGTATAGAACGTGCTAGCCACGCCATACGATCCGTAAGCGCCGCCGTCAATCAGCGTCTGCAAATGTACAGCGGTGATCGTTCCGTCTTTCTTGACGCCGGTCTTGAACCTCATCAGCACTGGATGGCGGCCGCGGTGGCAGTAGAAAACTTCTTCGCGCGTCAAACAAATCTTCACGGGGCGGTCGAGCATCAGCGCGGCCTTGGCCACGACGATTTCGTGATTGAAAGGATCGCTTTTGCCGCCGAATCCGCCGCCATTCGGTGTGGCGATCACGCGAATATGCGCCGGCGGCATTTGCAGCACTTTGGCAAGAGCGCGATGCAGGTAATGAGGCGTCTGTGTGCTCGACCAAATCGTCAATTTTCCATCGGGATCTTTGATCGCTACCGACGCGTGCTGCTCGATCGGCAGATGCGTATTTCCCTGATAGAAAAAAGTGTCTTCGAAAACTTCGTCCGCCTGTGCGAATCCCTCTTCAACGTCGCCAAAATCGAGCGCCACGAGCTTGTGAATGTTTCCCGACTCGCCGTAATCGTGAATCCGCGGCGACGGTGTTGCGAGCGCCTCCTCTGGATCGGAGATCGTCGCGAGAATCTCGTATTCGACGTCAATCAAATCCAAAGCTTCGAACGCGGTCAACTCTTCGCGCGCAATAACGGCAGCCACCGGATCGCCCACGTGCCGCACGTGATCGACGCACAGCGCCTGCTCGTCCTGGCTCACCGGCAAAATTCCATATTCAATCGGGACATCCTTCCCGGTCAGCACCAGATACACTCCCGGATGAGCGAGGGCGCGCGAAGTATCAATTTTTCGAATGAGCGCGTGCGGATGCGGCGAGCGCAGCAATTTGCAATGTGCCATCCGCGGCAAAAAAATATCGTCGGCGAAGCGCGTCTGGCCGGTCACTTTGGCGCGCGCATCGACGCGGCGGCGCGGAACTCCGATCACGCGCATCTTGTCATCGCTCGCCGCCGGAGATTTTGCGAGCGACCCGGCTGGCCCGTGTGAATCGACCGGCGCAGATGGCGGTTTGCCTTCAGTCGGCATTTGATCTCCGAATGATCTCGCGGATCGATAAAATAGCGCTCGACCTCAAGCCGCGGCCTTTCCCTGTTCCGCGATTTTCAAGACCGCAGCTTCGACAGCCTCAAAAATCTGCAAGTACCCGGTACAACGGCACAGATTTCCCGAAATCGCCTCTCGAATCTCAGCACGATTCGGCCTGGGATTTCGATCGAGCAGCGCTTTCGCCGTTACGAGAATCGCGGGAGTGCAATATCCGCACTGCGCCGCGCCCAAATCCGCGAACGCATCCTGCAACGGATGTAGCTTGCCATCCGTTCCGAGTCCCTCCACGGTCAGTACGCTTCGCCCCTCGCATTCGAGCGCCAAAACAAGGCATGAAAGCACCGCCTTGCCATCCAGCAGGACCGCGCAGGCGCCGCACTCGCCCAATTCGCAGCCGTGCTTCGTGCCGGTGTGTCCCATGTCTTCGCGCAAAACTTCGAGCAGCGTCTTATAGGGCGCAAACGAGACGTCGGTCTCGTCGCCATTCAGCGTCAGCCGAATGCGCGATGTTTTCTCCGATTCAATGGGAATCGTAGCCAAGTTCAATCCCCTCGTGCCGGCGACGATCTCGACAAATCGAGACTCGTCGCATGCGGAATATATCGACTGAAGCGCTTTTCGGCTGTCTTCATCGGCGATGCAAATCCGGACGTATTCGGGTTCGCCAGTAATCCTCGGATCAAATAATCCGCGAATCGTTCGGCGATGTCACCAGCCGACAGGGGCCCCGTGGGACTAAACCAGCGCACACTCCAGTTCAACGCACCCAAAATTGCGCGCGCCGCGAACGCTGGATCGCATCGTACAAACTCACCCGATCGCGCACCTCCGGCAATCAACCGGCGGACTCCTTCCTCATAACGATCGCGCTTCTTAACGAGGCGTGTTCGCATCCGAGGCGGCAACACGCTAGTCAGAAGATGGGCCGCCGAGCCTTCGACTTCATCCAACACGCATCGCACGTGCGCGAGAATGACAAGCCGCAGCTTTTCCGCCGCGCTTCCCCTCATCCGCCGCGCTTTTTCGAGAGCAAAGATCATCCGGTCGAGAGAATTATCCTGGCAGAAGAAGAGTAGCTCGTCTTTTCCGCGGAAATAGTTGTAGAGATTTGCGGGCGATAGAACCGCTGCCGCAGCAATATCGCGCATACCGGTCTCTGCGAACCCGCGTGTCTGAAATTCTTTTCCCGCAGCGCGCAGAATCTCTAGCCGCCGCGCGAGATAGCGCTTTCGAAGCGTTCCATTGCGCGCGTTCTTGGTTCGGTTGGTCGGCAACTTCAATCCTCACATCTCAAGGCCCATTGGAATGCCCGCAGCTCTTGAGCTAGATGTACCACGCCACTTGGCGCAAGTCAAAGAGAACTGAACGGCTGTTCAGATAACGAACAATGGTTCAGAGTAGTGTAGAGTGTTTCCCGCGATCGAACTGAGGAGTCAGCCCGGCTGGATTTAACAGTGATAAAGATGCATGATGGCCACAAATTCCAAGGCTGTCGTCTAATAATTATGGGAGAGTGGAACGCTATAATTCGATGGGGGATCGCAGATGAAGCTGCCGAACTATGTCTCGGGTGAATGGAAAGAAGGTACGGGCGCGGGAGAGCCGTTAGTCGATCCAGTCACCGGTGAGGAGCTAGCGCGAATTTCATCGCAAGGAATCGACGTAGGCGGAGCGCTGGAATATGCGCGTTCCAACGGCGGCCCCACTCTACAAAAGCTAACCTATCGCGAGCGCGCTGACCTTCTCGGCAAGATTGCTGATGTGTTGACCGCAAATCGCGACGAATACTTTCGGATTTGTCTTCTCAATCAGGGCGCAAATCAAGCCGACGCCTCTTTCGACGTGGATGGCGCGATCTACACAATAAAATATTATGCGAAAATCGGGCGCGCGCTCGCGGAGCAGAAAATTCTGAAAGAGGGCGCCGAAATCCCGCTCTCGAAGACCAATGTGTTCTCCGGCCAGCACTTCCTGATGCCCGCCAAGGGCGCAGCCGTCTTCATCAACGCGTTCAATTTCCCCGCCTGGGGATTTTGCGAAAAAGCCGCGCCCGCGCTGCTCTCAGGCGTACCCGTCGTGGTTAAGCCCGCCTCGCCGACAGCCTGGTTGACGCAACGAATGGTCGAAGACATCGTAAAATCGGGAACCGTTCCGGCTGGGAGTCTTTCGATCCTCTGCGGTTCCGCGCGCGATCTCCTCGATCACGTTCGCGAAGGCGACTCGATTTCATTCACTGGCTCTGCCGACACCGCCACGCGTATTCGCTCGCACGCGAATGTCCTGCGCCGTTCGGTCCGCGTGAATATCGAGGCCGATAGCATCAATTCAGCGATTCTTGGGTCGGATGCCGCGCCGGGAAGCGACGTTTTCGATCTTCTCGTCAAGGAAGTCGTTCGCGAAATGACGCTCAAGGCCGGCCAGAAATGCACCGCGATTCGCCGCGTGTTAGTTCCGCGCCAGTTCATGCAGGCCGCGGGCGAAGCCATCGCCGCGCGGCTCGCATCGCTGAAGGTCGGAAATCCGCGTAATCCGGAAGTAAAAGTCGGGCCAGTGGTGAATAAGGCGCAGCAAGCAGCGTGCGTAGAAGGACTGAAGCTACTGAAACAGGAATGCACGGTCCTGTTTGGCGGTGACGAAGGTTTCCAGCCGCTCGATGCCGACGCGCAAAAGTCCGCATTCGTTCAGCCTACGCTTCTCGCCAGCAAGAATGGCCTCGATGCCAAATTCGTCCACGATGTCGAAGTGTTCGGCCCGGCGGCGACACTGGTGCCTTATGACAACACCGCCGAACTCATCGCAATTGCACGCCGCGGCATGGGATCGCTCGTCGCTTCAATTTTCTCGAACGACGCCAATTTTGTTCGCGAGGTGATACTCGGGATCGGCGATCTCCACGGCCGCTTGCTCGTCGTCGATTCTTCCGTGGGCAGCCAGCACACAGGCCACGGCAACGTCGTGCCAAACTGTTTGCACGGCGGCCCTGGCCGCGCGGGCGGAGGTGAAGAACTCGCAGCGTTGCGCGCCGTGTTGCTCTATCACCGCCGATTCGTCGTGCAAGGCCCGCCCAGCCGAATCGGCGACTTGGCGGCAATGTCTGCCGACGCGAGCATCTTGTACTCGTGATTTCTTCGGCGAACAAAGCTTGAAGCAGTTCGCGCGCCTGCGCCCTTGAGGCTCGCGCTAAGTTGGAATATCATTCCAAAAATGCCGGACAACGGGCGCGAAACGAACCATCACCCAATAACATATTGGATCGGCGAAGGCGGCGGCTGGCTGCTCAAGCACGTAGTCAGCGGCTTGGCCGCGACGGGCATCACGCCGAACATGTTCACGTTCTTCGCCCTCGCCGTGAATGGCTGGGCTTCCGCGCTATTCGCGATGGGACGCTTCCGCGAATCCGCGGCCGTGCTTTTCTTCGCGGGCTTTTTGGATATGGCGGATGGCCAAGTCGCGCGGCGCGTCGGCCGCGTCACGGCCTTCGGCGCTTTCCTCGATTCGACGCTTGATCGCTACTCCGATCTCGCGCTCTACATGGGTCTCGTCGTGTATTACACGCTGATCGGCCGCGCGTTCTACATGACGCTCGCCGCGGTCGCGATGGCGAGCTCCTTCATGGTCAGCTACTCACGCGCGCGCGCCGAATCTCTCATCCCGAGTTGTAAAGTGGGTTTCATGGAGCGGCCCGAGCGGCTCGTCCTTCTCATTCTTGGCGGAGCATTCCGCCGAATGGCGCCAGTGCTGTGGGTGATCGCGTTTATTTCGACGCTGACCGTCATCCATCGCGTAATTTACACCTGGCACGAACTTCGCTCCGGTCGCGGCCTGCCGCCCATCGCCGCACCGTCGCCTTCCTAATCTGTTTTTCCCGATTCCTCGCGCAATCGCATCTGCTCTTCAATCGGAGCCGACACGATCGCATGCACACGCTCCCGAAGCGCGTCCACTTCATCGCGTCCGATATTTTCCGTCTCGATCGTGTCGTGCAAAATGACGGTAATCTTGCCCGGATGCAGCATCCAGTGGCCGGTACGAAAGAACTCAAACGATCCGACGATGCTCATGGGCACGATCGCCGTGCCGAATTTCTGCGCTAACCCGAACACGCCCTTGCGGAACGGACCGACGTGCCCGTCGCGCGTCCGCGAACCCTCCGCAAACGCGATGAGACTAATCCCCGAATCGATCGCCGCCTTTGTTCTCCGGCTCATTTCTTCCAGGCCTGTGCGGCTCGGCGCGTCCGGCACTGGAATATTCCCGAACCGGCCCATCATCCAGCCATAGGCCGGCACTTTGAAATGCGATTCCAGTTCGAATCCGCGCACGAATTGCGGTATCGCCGAATAAATCACGAATGGATCGAAAATGTTCACGTGGTTGCAAATAAAAATGCTGGTGCGTTTGGGATCGAAATTCGGCGCGCGCTGCACTTCGAATTTCACTCCCGCGACGCGCAGTATATTTCGAAAGAAAGCGCGCTGCGGCCAATCGTTCTTGCGCGGGTCAATGAAAATAGCGAGACAAACGAGAAACGTGCAAATCACAAAGAAGTGAATGCCGCTGGCCATCCACAAAATCGCCGATCGCACCGCCAGATATGCATTCTTCATGCAAATATATCCAGCGCGCCGGGAAAAACTTCGATTGTCCGGCAATCCAGCTCGCGGCACTCGCCATCCACCATCACGTTCACCGGCCCGTCGAGCTCGAAATCCACTCGACGCACAGCTGCGCGCGAGGCAAGCGGGTGCCGAATGTGCGTTCCATCGAAAAGCGTCGGCAGATTGCGCAATAGTCCAATCCGGCCGATTGGTCCCCAACGAACGTATTCAAGCAGCCCGTCATCAGCTGCGGCTTTCGGCGCAATCATCATTTGTCCGCCGGTGAAGCGGCTGTTGTTGAACGCAAGAAAGAGGCACCGCCGGCTGTCGAGCCCCGCTGCCGAATCAAGGCGATGCGGAAACGCTCGGCGATCGAGCCGCGCGAGACACAGCAGCACACCGAGCACATAGCCGCCTTCGCCAAACGCCTTGAATCTCTTGTTTGCCGCTGCGGTCACGTCCGCAGCAAATCCCAGCGTGAGTAAATTGATATAGAAAAGTTCGCCGTTCGCGTGCGTCAATCGCATCACGTCGCAGCTTCGACGTCGGCCGCTCGCGATGGCTTCGGCAGCGCCATTCGCCCCGTTCACCGTAAAATCCTTCAAAAAAGAATTGCCGGTCCCAAGCGGCAAGAATCCCAGAGACGGCTTCTCGCCGGAAAGGGCTTCGGGAAAAAGCCCATTCACGATTTCATACGACGTTCCGTCGCCGCCGACCGCGATGAAGTTCCGCCAGCCGCGGCCATAATAGTCGCGCGCGACCCGCGTCGCGTCGCCGGGTGCCGCTGTGCTGCGGACTTCAATTTCAACGCCCTTTTTCCGCAGCTCTTCGAGCGCGGCCGGTGCCAGTTTCCCGCAGCGCCTGCCGCCCGCCGCCGGATTCACGACGGCCAGGAATCGTTCGCGCGCAGCGCTCATAACGGAATGACCGCGTTTGAGTCGAGCCCCTGCCGTATTTCTTCCGCTAACACGTTGCGTTTGATCTTAAGCGCCGCCGTCCTCGGAAAATCGCGGTCCCACGGAACAATTCCGCTGATTCGTTTGTAATTCAGCAACCGGCGATTGCGCGCGACAATCTCGGCGCGCAGCTCTTCATCGATCGTATGGTTCTGCTCCGGATGTACGACAATCACCAATTGCTCGCCGGTCATCGTTCGCTTCGGCCAAACGTAATTCGCCGCGAAAACGCCAAACTCCTTTGCTGCAATTCCTTCAAATACGTTCTCAATGTCCTCGGGATAAATATTCTTGCCCTCGTCGGTTACGATCATATTTTTCTTCCGCCCGAAGAGTTGCAGATGGCCCGCCGGATCGATCCGCCCAAGATCTCCAGTCATCAGCCAGCCATCGACAAGCACTTCCGTCGTCATCTCAGGATCGTCCAGGTAATGCGACATCACAGTCTTACTGCGCACGGCGACTTCGCCGATACCATCTGCGTCCGCTTTAACGATCTTCACTTCCATGCCCGGCAGCGGCTTTCCGACAGTGTCGGCGCGAAATGGCCTGAAGTCATTGAGCGTGATCGCGGTACCGGCTTCGGTGCAGCCGTATCCGTTTGCAACCGGAATTCCCAGGTCGTAGAAGAATTGCAGCGTCGCGGGCTCGGTGAACGCGCCACCTGTAAAGAGGGCCCGCAATTCGCCGCCGAACGCGTTGTGAACATCGCGAAGCAGCGCGCGGCTCAGCC